>NZ_JBVHWK010000035.1:0-85119 GCF_055569445.1 Streptomyces sp. NPDC029122
GTGTGGCCCAGGTTCGACTTGACGGAGCCCAGCAGCAGCGGCCGGTCCTCCTCGCGGTCCCGGCCGTAGGTGGCGAGCAGGGCCTGCGCCTCGATGGGGTCGCCGAGGGTGGTGCCCGTGCCGTGCGCTTCGACCGCGTCGACCTGGCCGGCTGTCAGTCCGGCGTGGGCGAGGGCCTGGCGGATGACGCGCTGCTGGGCGGGGCCGTTGGGGGCGGACAGGCCGTTGGAGGCCCCGTCCTGGTTGACCGCGGAACCCTTGAGGACCGCGAGGACCTCGTGGCCGTTGCGTCGGGCGTCCGACAGCCGCTCCACGAGGAGCATGCCCGCGCCCTCGGACCAGCCCGTGCCGTCCGCGGCGGCCGCGAACGGCTTGCAGCGGCCGTCGGGTGACAGGCCGCGCTGGCGGCTGAAGTCGATGAAGGAGGCCGGGGTGGACATCAGGGCGACGCCGCCGGCCAGCGCCAGTGAGCATTCGCCCCGGCGCAGGGACTCCGCCGCGAGGTGCAGGGCGACGAGGGAGGACGAGCACGCCGTGTCCACGGTCAGCGCGGGGCCCTGGAACCCGTAGAAGTAGGACAGCCGCCCCGACAGGACGCTGCCCGCGCCGCCGGTGCTCAGGTAGCCCTCCAGGCCGCTCTCCCCGGCGAGCCGCGGCGCGTAGTCGTGGTACATCTGCCCGGCGAAGACGCCGGTGCGGCTGCCGCGCAGCGAGTCCGGGTCGATGCCGGCTTGTTCGAACAGCTCCCAGGAGGTCTCCAGCAGCAGCCGCTGCTGGGGGTCCATGGCGAGGGCCTCTCGCGGGGAGATCCCGAAGAAGGCGGCGTCGAAGTCGGCGGCCCCGTCGAGGAAGCCGCCCTCGCGGGTGTACGTGGTCCCAGGTGCGTCAGGGTCCGCGTCGAAGAGGCCGTCCAGGTCCCAGCCGCGGTCCTGCGGGAAGGGACCCACCGCGTCGGAGCCCGAGGCGACCAGACGCCAGAGTTCCTCGGGCGAGCCCACGCCGCCGGGGAACCGGCAGGCGGCGCCCACCACGACCACCGGATCGGCGGCGTCCGCGACGGGCCCCGGCGCTGCGGCCCCGGGCGCCGAGCCGGCCAGCTCACCGTGCAGGAACCGGGCCAGCAGTACGGGGCTCGGGTGGTCGAAGGCCAGCGAGGCGGGCAGCCGCAGCCCGGTCGCCGCGCCCAGCCGGGCCGACAGGCGCACGGAGGCCATGGAGTCGAAGCCCAGCGGCCGGGACTGTTCGCGCGGGCCGGACGCGGTGGGGGCGGGGGCTCCACCACGGACTTCGGCGATCGCGTCGGTGACGAGGCGCAGCAGCAGCCGTTCGCGGCCCTCGCCGGTCAGGGTCCGCAGTTCCGCGGTCAGGCGCCGGGTCAGCTCGGGGTCCTCGGTGGGCGTGGCGCCGGTGCGGGCCGCCGGTTCGTGGCCGTACGCGTGGACGCGGACGGCCGGTTCGCCCTCGATCAGTGCGGCGTCGAGGCCTTCCCGGAGCTCGCGCCCGGTGACTTCGGGTGCGGCGCTCAGGGAGAGCGCGGTACGGCCCCGCGCGCGCAGGCGCCGTGCGACGGCGTCGAAGACCGCGTCGGGGGTGTCGGCGGCGAGCAGCACCACGGCGTGGGCGTCGGAGCCGGCGAGGGCCCGGTCGACCGCGTCGGCGTCGGTCGGGTCGCAGGTGGCGCGGGTGACGTCGGTGCAGTGGTGGGCGCCGGTCAGGTGTCCGGCCAGGGTTTCGGCGCGGTCCTCGTCAGCGGGGCCGGTGAGCAGCAGTACGGAGGCGGCGGCGACGACGCTGGTGTCGTCGGCGGGGAGCGAGGCGGGCAGGGGCGCGGGTTCGGGCGGGGTGCGGCTGATCCGGTCGTGGTGGGTGGTGCCGGCGGCGAGCAGCCGCGAGGGTTCGGGGCCGTCGCCGACGAGCCGGCGGACGATCTTGCCGGAGGCGGTGCGGGGGATGTGCCCGGTGCGGTGGAGCGCGACGGGCACCTTGTAGTAGGCGAGCCGCTCCCGGCACCGCGTCAGGACGGCTTCGGGGGACAGGCTCCGGCCTTCCTCGGGCACGACGTAGGCGACCGGGACCTCGCCGAGGGTGGCGTGCGGGCGGGCCACCACGGCCGCGTCGGCGATGCCCTCGCCCGCGCGGATCAGGTCCTCGATCTCGGCGGGGTGGATGTTCTCGCCGCCCCGGATGATCAGTTCCTTCAGCCGTCCGGTGATGGTCAGGAAGCCGTCGGCGTCGAGGCGTCCGAGGTCTCCGGTGCGGTACCAGCCTTCGTGGAAGGCCGCTTCGGTCGCCTCGGGCGCACGGTGGTAGCCGAGCATCAGGCCGGGGCTGTCGACCCGGATCTCGCCCTCGTCGCCACGGGGGACGTCGAGCCCGGAGGCCGGGTCGACGACGCGCAGGCGCAGGCCCGGGACGGGCCGGCCGCAGGAGCCGGGGACGCGCGGTCCGGTGAGCGGGTTGCAGGTGATGACGCCGGTGGTCTCGGTGCTGCCGTAGCTGTCGATCAGGGGGACCCCGAAGGCTTCGGCGAAGCGTGCGCCGAGTTCGGCGCCGGTGACCGCGCCGGCCACCAGGAACGCCCGCAGGCCGGTCAGGGCCGATTCGCCTTCGCGGGCGGTGTCCAGGAGGTGGTGGCAGAGCGTCGGGACGGCCGCCATCAGGGTGTACGGGGCCGCGCGGAGTTCGGCGAGGACCTCGCCCGGCGTGCGGTCGGCCATGATCCGGGCCGAGGCTCCGGTGGCGGTGACGCCGAGGACGCAGAGGTTGAACGCGAAGCTGTGGTGCAGCGGCAGCGGCCACAGCAGCCGGTCGTCCTCGGTGATGCCGAGGACGGACGGGTATCCGGCCGCGACGGACCACAGGCCGGCCCGCTGGGTGGACAGGACGCCCTTGGGGGCGCCGGTGGTGCCCGAGGTGTAGAGCATCCAGGCGACCTCGTCGAGGCCGAGGTCGTCGGGGGCGGGCACGGGCGGTTCGGTGGCGCACAGCCGCGTGAAGTCGTGGACGCCCGCGCTGTCGGGGCCGTCAGTGCCGAGGGTCTCGCCCGGTGCGGTGACGACGACGAAATGGACGCCGTGTCCCACCGCGTCCAGGCGGCGGTACTGCGCGAGGCGGTGTACGTCGGTGATGACGACGGCGGCCTGCGAGTCGTCGAGGACATGCGTCAGTTCGGCGTCGCCGGCGCGGGGGCCGACCGGTACGGCGACGAGGGCCGCGCGGGTGACGGCGAGGCAGCTCTCGACCGTCTCGACCCGGTTTCCCAGGTGGACGAGGACGCGCCGGCCGCGGCCGGCTCCGAGGGCGGCGAGGTGACCGGCGACCCTGCGCGTGGTCGTCGCCAGCTCCCCGTACGTGACGCTGCGCGTCCCGTCGGAAAAGGCGGGCCGGGCGGCGCGCTCGCGTGCGTGCTCCCGGAGGAGTTCCGAGAGGGGCCTGAAAAGGCCGTCCCGCACACCGTGCTCCCCCATTGCATGTCCCCCGCATCCGATCGAACACATTGAGCCGGACCAATGCCCTTACCGCGCGGGAGAAAGGTTTATGAATTTCTTTGGCCCCCCGCTCAGCGGCCGATACTATGCGAGCCGACAAGTGAGATCAACTTCAATAGTGGTGTTACCCGGGGCGACCCCTACCGGCCCCTATAAACCCCTCAACAAACCCCTGAAACAGCCTCTCGGGCAACCCCTATTCAGCAATACGAGGAGTTTTCATGCCCCTTCCCGTAATGGATGACGAGTTTCTGAGCAACCCCTATCCGGCCTTCGCCGGCCTCAGGGCGAAGGGGCCGGTGCACCGGATGCTGCTGCCCAGCGGCCTGCGGGTGTGGGCGGTCGTCAGCCACGAGGAGGCCCGCATCGCGATGACGCACCCCGCGCTGTCCAAGGACATCGACACCTCGGTCGAGCTGGGGTACTTCGACCGCGAGATGAGCGAGGGCGGCACGCCCCGGCTGGAGCACAGCTCGGTGGGCCGGCACATGCTCAACATGGACCCGCCGGGCCACACCCGGCTGCGCAAGCTGGTCAACAAGGCCCTGACGGCGCGCAGCGTGGAGCGGCTGCGGCCCACGATCGAGCGGATCAGCGCGGAACTGCTCGACTCGGCCGAGAAGGCGGCCGCCGAATCCGGCGACGGCGTGGTCGACCTGGTGGAGCACTACACGGCGGTCTTCCCGGTCAAGGTGCTCGGCGAGCTGCTGGGCATCACGGCCGAACACCTGCCGGTCCTGGTGGGGCTGACGGGCGCCATCATGTCGAACGACAACGAGAACGCCGGCGCGAACATGGCGAAGTTCGGGCAGCACATCGGGCAGATGATCCAGCACAAGCGCGCCGATCCGGGCGACGACCTCATCAGCGCGCTGGTGACCGCCCGCGACGACCAGGACCAGCTGTCCGACGTCGAACTGGTCTCGACGGTCTTCCTGCTGGTGGTGGCCGGCTACGAAACCACCGTGAACATGATCGGGCACGGCCTGCGGGCCCTGCTCAACCATCCGGCGCAGCTCGCGGCGGTCCGCGCGGACCCGGGCCTCGTTCCGGCCGCCAACGAGGAATTCCTGCGCTACGAGGGCCCGGGAAACCGGGCGACCCTGCGCTATGCCACGGAGCCGCTGGAGCTGGGCGGGGTGACCATCGGGGCCGGCGAGTACGTTTCGGTGCTGCTCGGGTCCGCCAACCGGGACGAGGCGAAGTTCGCCTGCCCGCACCGGCTCGACGTCGCCCGGTCCACCAACGGCCACCTGGGATTCGGGCACGGAATCCACTACTGCGTCGGCGCGCCGCTCGCCCGGGCGGAAATGGAAATCGCCCTGCGCGATATCCTGGCCCGCTTCCCGGACCTTTCGCTCGCGGTGCCGGATTCGGAATTGCGCTGGCGCAAGAGTTTTATGATGCAGGGTCTCGAGACGCTTCCGGTGCGCCTTCGCCCGTAGCGGGCGGAGGCAGCGGGAACGGGCCTGCGCCGGACGGATCGCTTCGTCCGCCGCAGGCCCTCCCGCGTTGCGTCTCGCTCCTACCGGCCGAATTCGGCCTGGATGAAGTCGAATATCTCATCGGCGGAGGCGGTGCCCAGGGCCGCGGCGGCGGTTCCCGCGCCCGTCCCGCCGGCACTCCCGGCGGGCGCCGCCGTCCCGAAGAGCGCCAGCAGCTCCGCCAGGCGCGCGGACACCTCGGCCCGGACCTCCTCGGAGTCCCGGGAGGCGGTCGCCCGGAGGGCGTCCTCCAGCCGGTCCAGTTCGCCGAACACCGCCGGTCGCGGCTCCTCCGCCACCAGCAGGCCGCACAGGTAAGCGGCGAGCGCGGCCGGCGTCGGATAGTCGAAGACGAGCGTGGTGGGCAGGCGCAGTCCCGTGGCGGTGCCGAGGCGGTTGCGGAGCTGGACCGCCGTCAGGGAGTCGAGCCCCAGCTCCAGGAAGCCGCGGTCGGCCTCGACCTCCTCCGGCCCCGCGTGGCCGAGGACGGTCGCGGCGTGTCCGCGTACCAGGTCGGACAGGAACCGGATGCGCTCGTTCTCCGGCAGCCCGGCGAGCTGCTGCGCCGGCGAGGTCACGGGCGCCGCCTCGGCGGCGGCCCGGCGCACCGGTGCCGGAACCAGGGCGCGCAGCAGCCGGGGCACGCTCTCGCCGGCCGCCGACTGGGCGCGTACCGCCGCGAGGTCCACCCGCATCGGAACGAGCACCGCCTCGGGGGAGGTGAGCGCGGCGTCGAAGAGGGCGAGGCCCTCGGCGGTCGTCAGGGCCTGGGCTCCGGCGCGTTCGATGCGAGCGAGTCCGGCCCCGTCGAGGTGCCCGGTCATGCCGCTGCGTTCGGCCCACAGGCCCCAGGCGAGGGACTGCGCGGGCAGGCCGAGGGAGCGCCGGTACTGGGCGAGGGCGTCGACGTAGGCGTTGGCGGCGGCGTAGTTGCCCTGACCGGGGGCGCCGAAGAGGCTGGCGGCGGAGGAGAAGAGGACGAACGCCGACAGGCCGAGGCCGGCGGTGAGTTCGTGGAGGTTCCAGGCGGCGTCGGCCTTGGGCCGCAGGACCGCGTCGAAGCGTTCCGGGGTGAGGGACTCGACCACGCCGTCGTCCAGGACGCCGGCCGTGTGGACGACCGCGGTCAGCGGGTGCCCGGCCGGAATCCCGGCCAGCAGCCCGGCCAGGGCCTCCCGGTCCGCGACGTCGCAGGCGGCGACGGTGACCGAGGCCCCCAGCTCCGACAGCTCGGCGACCAATTCTCCGGCACCGCCCGAGCGGCTCGCCAGGAGCAGATGACGGACGCCGTGTTCCGTCACCAGGTGGCGGGCCACCGCCCGGCCCAGGGTTCCGGTACCGCCGGTGACCAGGACCGTGCCGCCGGGGGTGAAGAGCGGCCCGCCGGACGCGTCCGCGGCCGTGGTCGTGGCCGCGCGGGCCAGGCGCAGGGCGCGGACGGTGCCGCCGCGGACCGCGGTCTGGGGCTCGCCGGACGCCACGGCCCGGGCCAGGGCCTCCTGGTCCGCGGCCTCGTCGGTGCCGGCGTCCCGCCGCTCCAGGTCGATCAGCAGGAACCGCTCCGGGTGCTCCGACTGCGCCGAGCGCACCAGGCCCCACACGGCCGCCTGGACCAGGTCCGGAGCGGCGTCGCCCTCCCCCGCCGCCACCGCTCCCCGGGTGACCACGGCCAGCCGGGAGTCCCCGAAGCGGGCGTCGGCCAGCCAGGACCGGAGCAGTGCGAGGGTGGCCGCGGTGGCGGAGCGCACCTCGGCGGCGCCCGCGGCGGGCGAGGCGAGCACGAGCGCCGGGACGGTGGTGAGCTCCGCGAGGTCCGCGGCCCGCCGCGCGCCGGAGGCCGGGCCGGGGGTGGCCGGACCCAGCACCGCCCAGGAACCGTCGAGGGCCGCACGGGACGCGGGGAGCGGGGTCCAGTCGAGGCGGAACAGCCCGTCGCCGTGCCCGGGCCGGGTCCCGGCGAGCTGCTCCCGGTTCAGGGGCCGCAGCATCAGCGATCCGACGCCGGCCACGGGAAGACCGGTCTGGTCGGTGAGTTCCAGGGAGACGGCCTCGTTCCCGGCGGGTGCGACGGCGACCCGCAGCGCCCGGGCGCCGGTGGCGTGCAGGGTCACGTCGTGCCAGGCGAACGGCATCCGCCCCTCGCCGATGCCGCCGGTCCCGCCGTCCCCGCCGGCCGGCGCGCCCAGCGGGACGGCGTGCAGGGCGGAGTCCGACAGGGCGGGGTGCAGGCCGAACCGGGTCGCGGAGCCCTGCTGGTCCTCGGGCAGGCGGACCTCCGCGAACACCTCGTCGCCCCGGCGCCACGCGGCGCGTAGGCCCTGGAAGGCGGGCCCGTAGCCGAAGCCCGCCGCCGCGAACCCGGCGTAGACGCCGCTCACGTCGACCGGGCTCGCGCCCTCGGGCGGCCACACCCCGAAGGCGGTGGCCGCGGGGGCGGTGTCCGGGGTCAGGTGCCCGGCGGCGTGGCGGGTCCACGGCTGCCCGGTCCCGGCCGGGTCGGCGCCCGGGCCGTCGGTACGGGCGTACACGGCCACCGGCCGGCGGCCCGCCTCGTCGGCCGCGCCGACGGTGAGCTGGATCTGGACGCCGCCGTGCGCGGGCAGCGGCAGCGGTGCCTCCAGGACCAGTTCCTCCACGCGGGCGCAGTCGAGCCGGCGGCCGGCGTACAGGGCCAGCTCCAGGAACGCGGTGCCGGGCAGCAGGGCCTGGCCCAGCAGCGCGTGGTCGGCGAGCCAGGGGTGGGAGGTCAGCGAGAGGCGGGTGGTGAAGAGGAACCCGTCGGTGCCGGGCAGCGGGACGGCGGCGCCGAGCAGCGGGTGTCCGGCGGGGCCGAGGCCCAGCGCGGTCGCGTCGCCGGCGGGGGCGAACCCCTCGGGCCAGTACCGGCTGCGCTGGAAGGCGTAGGTGGGCAGGTCGGCGGGGTGCGGCAGCCGCCCGGCGTACGCCGCCTCCCAGTCCGCCTCCACGCCGTGGGCGTGGGCGGCGGCGAGGGAGGTGAGGAAGCGTTCGGGGCCGCCGGCGTCCCGGCGCAGCGTCTCGCCCAGGAAGGCGTCGGTGCCGGTCTGTTCGAGGGTCTCGGCCAGCCCCACGCCCAGCACCGGGTGGGGGCTGATCTCCAGGAAGTGGGCGTAGCCGTCGGCGGCGAGGGCGCGGACGGCCTGCTCCAGCTGGACGGTCCGGCGCATGTTGCGGTACCAGTAGCCGGCGTCGAGTCCCCCGGTGTCCAGGAGGGTGCCGGTGACGGTGGAGTAGTAGGGGACGGCGGATTCGGCCGGGGCGACGGGGGCGAGGGCGTCGAGCATCCGTTCGCGCACCTCCTCGATGCGCGCCGAGTGCCCCGGGGTGTCCACACCGGGGACCCGCCGGGCCCAGACGCCGTCGGCGGTCAGCTTCTCCAGCAGTTCCTCCAGGGCCGTGCGGTCGCCCGCGACGACCACGGAGGTCGGTCCGTTGACGGCGGCGAGGGAGAGCCGGCCGTCCCAGGCGGGCAGCAGGGCGGTGACCCGCTCGGCCGGCAGGGCGACCGAGGCCATCGCGCTGGTCCCGGACAGTTCCAGCAGGGCCCGACTGCGCAGGGCGACGATCCGGGCCCCGTCGGCGAGGGACAGGGCGCCGGCGACGACGGCCGCCGCGACCTCGCCCTGGCTGTGGCCGACCACGGCGGCCGGCTCGACGCCGCAGGCCCGCCAGAGTTCGGCGAGGGAGAGCATCACCGCGAACAGGGCGGGCTGCAGGACGTCCACGCGTTCCAGGGAGGGCGCGCCGTCCGCCGCCCGCAGGACGTCGGTCAGCGACCAGTCCACGTACGGGGCGAACGCGGCCTCGCACGCTTCGACGCGTGCGGCGAAGACCGGGGAGCTGTCGAGGAGTCCGAGGGCCATGCCGGTCCACTGCGAGCCCTGGCCGGGGAAGACGAAGACCGGCCGGACGCCGGACGCCCGGGCCACACCGGTGACCGGCCCGTCGGGGCGCCGTCCGTCGTCCTCGCCCGTGTCCGGGCCGGCGGCCAGCGCGTCCAGCTGCCGCAGGAAGCCGGGCCGGTCCCCGGCGAGGAGGACCGCGCGGTGTTCGAAGTCCGAGCGGGTGCGCAGGAGGGCGGCGGCCACGGCGCGCGGGTCCAGGGCCGGGTCGGCCTCGATCCGGTCCCGCAGCCGCTGGGCCTGCGCGCGCAGGGCCGGTCCGGTGCGGCCGGAGAGCGGCCAGGGGACGGGCGGGGCGGGGGTGCTCGCGCCGCGGGAGAAGGCCGCGGGGAGGGCGACGGGCTCGGCGGTGGCCTCGTCGGGGGTCCCGGCGGCCGGGGCGCCCTGCGCGAGGAGCGGGGCGGGGGCCTGTTCCTCGGACGCCCGTTCGTCGGGGGCCTGTTCCAGGATGGCGTGGGCGTTGGTGCCGCTGATGCCGAAGGAGGACACGCCGGCGCGCCGGGGCCGTCCGGTCGCGGGCCACGGCCGGGCTTCGGCGAGCAGCTCCACCGCACCGGAGGCCCAGTCGACGTGCGGGGTCGGCTCTTCGGCGTGCAGGGTCCTGGGGAGTACGCCATGGCGCATGGCCATGACCATCTTGATCACCCCGCCGGCTCCGGCGGCGGCCTGGGTGTGGCCGATGTTCGACTTGAGCGAGCCCAGCCACAGGGGCCGGTCCGCCGGCCTCTCCTGACCGTAGGCCGCCAGCAGCGACTGCGCCTCGATGGGGTCGCCGAGCGAGGTGCCCGTGCCGTGGGCCTCGACCGCGTCGATCTGGTCGGCGGTCAGCCGGGCGTTGGCCAGGGCCTGCGCGATGACCCGTTGCTGCGACGGGCCGTTGGGGGCGGTGAGGCCGTTGCTGGCGCCGTCCTGGTTGACGGCCGTGCCCCGGATCACCGCGAGCACCTCGTGGCCGTTGCGCCGGGCGTCCGAGAGCCGCTCCAGGAGGAGCATGCCGACGCCTTCGGACCAGCCCGTGCCGTCCGCGTGCGCGGAGAAGGGCTTGCAGCGGCCGTCGGGGGCGAGGGAGCGCTGGCGGCTGAACTCCACGAAGGAGGCGGGGGTGGACATCACCGTCGCGCCGCCGGTCATCGCGAGGGAGCACTCGCCGCGGCGCAGCGACTCGGCGGCCAGGTGCAGGGTCACCAGCGAGGACGAGCAGGCCGTGTCCACGGTGAGGGCGGGGCCCTCGAAGCCGAAGGTGTAGGCGATGCGGCCCGAGGCGATGCTGCCGGCGCTGCCGTTGATGACGTAGCCGGCCAGGTTCTCCCGGCCCTCCAGGAGGTTGGCGTAGTCGTGGTACATCACGGAGAGGAACACTCCGGTGCGGCTGCCGCGCAGCGAGGCGGCGTCGATCCCGGCGCGTTCGACGACCTCCCAGGCGGTCTCCATCAGGAGGCGCTGCTGGGGGTCCATGGCGAGGGCCTCGCGCTGGTTGATCCCGAAGAACCCGGCGTCGAACTCGGCGACGCGGTCGATGAACCCGCCCTCGCGGGTGTACGTCGTACCGGGCCGCTCGGGGTCCGGGTCGTACAGCGCTTCGAGGTCCCAGCCGCGGTCGGCGGGGAAGGGGGAGATCGCGTCGACTCCCCCGTCGAGCAGCCGCCACAGGTCCTCCGGCGACGTCACCCCGCCGGGGAAGCGGCAGCCCATTCCCACGATGGCGATGGGCTCGCTGCCCGCTGCCTCGGCATCGTGGAGCTGCTGCTTGACGGAGCGCAGTTCGACGGTGGCCCGCTTCAGGTAGTCGCGGAGTTCTTGTTCGGTCGCCATCGGCATAGCCCTTTGTTGTCTGATGTCGGAAACAGCTGCGGACCGAGCCGCGCGTTCCGCACCGTCCGGGCCCCGCTCAGCGCGCGTCGGAGTCGGCCGTGGCGGACAGCAGCGACAGGCGGCTCGCGGTGCGGTTGACGTCGAGCGGCAGGTTCTCGCCCCGCAGTACGTCGTCGAGCGGTGCCTCTCCGACGAGGACGAGGCGTACGTCCCGGTCGCAGAGCACGTCGATCAGGTTGGCGAACCGCTGGGCCGCGTCCCGGTTCTCGCCGGCCAGGCGGGGCAGGCCGGAGAGCACCCAGACGGGGAAGCGGTCCGCCACCGCCAGGTAGTCGCCGGTCGAGTTCGGCTGGTCGCACAGGTCGTGGAAGTCGAACCAGACCAGGTCGCCGCGGACCGCCAGCGCGGGCACCGTGCGTCCGCCGCCGACCTCCACCGGCTGCCGCTCGGCGGCCTCGGGCAGGCTCAGGCCCCGCTCGGCGAGCTGCTCGCCGGTGCCGGGCCAGACGTACGCCCCGCGCTCGAACTCGGAGCGGGCCGCGCCGGATCCGTACTCGGCCCGGTAGTCGCGTCCGCCGCCGAGCTCGACGACGTCCATGGTCTCTTCGAGCATCTTGATCGTGGGCTCGAACAGCTCGTGGAAGACCGGGTTGGGGAGCAGTCCGGCCGGAGGGTAGTTCGAGGTGGTGAGCAGGGTGATCCTCTGGTCGAGGATCGACCTGAGCACCCGGCCGATCAGCATCGCGTCACCGGCGTCGTGGACGTGGAACTCGTCGAAGACGAGGAAGCGGCAGTCGCCGAGGAGTTCGGTGACGGCGAGGTCGGTGACCCGGCGGTCGCCCCGGTGGCGGTGGTACGCGGCGTGGAACTCGCGGAAGAAGTCGTGGAAGTGCAGCCGGCGTTTGTTCCGCAGCGGCACCGCCTCGTAGAAGGTGGTGGTCAGCCAGCTCTTGCCGCGGCCGACCGAACCCCACAGGTACACACCGCGCGGCGGTGCGGCGTTGCGGCTGAACAGTCCGCGTCGGCGCGTCATGTCCGCGCCGAGTTCGCCGAGCCTGAGGGCGGCCTGCCGCTGGGCTTCGTCAAGGACGAATCCGGCCTGCTGGGCGGCGCGTTCGAACTCCCGCATCAACTGGTGATCACCCGTTTCCCGTTGGTATCGGATCCTGATGCGCACGAGCGATCAAGAGATGATCATCTTTCCCGACGCGTACGGTGCCCTCCAAGACTGGATCACCGCGCCCCCTCCCGGCACCCCTGTTCCGGGCGCGGCAACCCCTGTGTCCGGTCCGGCGGCCCCGGTGCGGCGGCCCGGCCGGGGTGGTGGCGGGTCAGTGGGTGAGGCCGCGTACGGCGCTGCGCAGGGCGGCGGCGACGAAGGCCTGGACCCGGTCCAGGTGCTCCTGGAAGGCGAAGTGGCCGCCGGCCAGCACCAGGCGGTCGAAGGGCCCGGTGGTGATCTCGGCCCACTCGGCGAGCGCGTCGACCGGGACGTAGGGGTCGTCGTCGCCGCCGATCGCGGTGACCGGGCAGCCGAAGGGCGGCGCGGGCCGGTAGCGGTAGGCGTCGCAGAGCTCGAAGTCGGCGCGCAGCAGCGGCGAGACGAGGTCCAGGAGTTCGGGGTTGCGGAACACCTCGGCGGGGGTCCCGCCGGTCTTGCGCAGCCACTCCCGGAACTCGTTCTCGGGCAGTTCGTGCAGCGGGCTGCCCCCGGTACGGGGGCGACGGCCCGGCATGCCGCTGCCGGACATGAACATGCGGATGGGTTCGGGCAGGCCCGCGCCGACCAGGCGGCGGGTGAGTTCCAGGCCGAGCATGGAGCCCATGCTGTGGCCGAAGACCGCGTACGGCCGGTCCACGAGCGGGACGATCCGCGTCATCAGCGCGTCGAGCAGCGGTTCCACCCGGCGCATCAGCGGCTCGTCGAACTCGGCTCCCCGGCCGGGCAGTTCCACGGCGTGCACGTCGACGTCGGGCGCCAGCGCCCGGGGCCAGCCGCGACGGTAGGCCACGGCGCCGCCGCCGGCCCACGGAAGGCAGAACAGCCGTACGGGTGCGTCCGGGCACTCCACGTCCCAAGGCCGACGGACCACGGTTCCCCCAAGATCGCTCGCTCGCACGTGTCGTCGCGCTCGACGTTATGGCGGTGCGCGCCCGGACCACACCCCTGCCGGGGCCCCTGCCCACCCCTGTCGTACGGCCGGGGGCGGTGCGGGCCGGTGCCGGTGCCGCGGCCCGGTGTCAGTCCTGCGGCCCCGCGGGGCCGGTGCGGGTGCCGGTGCCCGGTCCGGGGGCGGGGTGGCGGTGCGAGGACTTGCGGACGGATCCCGGCGCGGCCCGGTCCGGGCGTCCTCCGGCCCGTTCGGAGGAGGCCAGCTGCCAGGGGACGCTGGTGACCATGACGCCGGGCTGGAACAGCAGCCGGGCCTTGAGGCGCAGGGCGCTCTGGTTGTGCAGCAGGTTCTCCCACCATCGGCCCACGACGTACTCGGGGATGAACACCGCGACGACGTCGCGCGGGTGGTCGGTGCGGAAGCGGTGGACGTACTCGAGGACCGGGCGGGTGATCTCCCGGTACGGGGATTCGAGCAGCCGCAGCGGTACGGGCATGCCCGAGCGGTCCCATTCCCCGCGCAGCCGGACGGCCGCCTCCGGGTCGACCGAGACGGAGACGGCCTGGAGGGTGTCGGGGCGCAGGGCGTGGGCGTACTCCACGGCCCGGATGGTGGGCTTGTGCAGCTGCGAGACGAGGACGAGGACGTGGGTCCGGCCCGGGCGGGCGGTCACCGGCTTGTCGTCCCCGGGTTCCAGTTCCTCCGCGACCCGGTCGTAGTGGCGCCGGATGACCCGCATCAGCGCGTAGAGGCCGGCCATGGCCAGGCACACCAGCCAGGCGCCGCTGGCGAACTTGGTCGTGAGGACGACGGCCAGCACCAGGGCGGTGATGCAGGCGCCGACGGCGTTGATGGCGCGGGCCCGGCGCATCGCCGAGCGGCTTCGGGCGCCGGCGGCGGGCAGCAGCCGGTTCCAGTGCCGGACCATGCCGATCTGGCTGATGGTGAAGGAGACGAACACGCCGACCGTGTAGAGCGGGATGAGCTGGGTGACGGCCGCGTCGTAGGCGTAGATGAGCAGCGCGGCCGCGGCGGCGAGGATGACGATGCCGTTGCTGAAGGCGAGGCGGTCGCCGCGGGTGTGCAGCTGGCGCGGCATGAAGCGGCTGCGGGCGAGGATCGAGCCGAGCACCGGGAAGCCGTTGAAGGCGGTGTTCGCGGCGAGCACGAGGATGATGCCGGTCATCACCGTGACGAAGTAGAACGCCGGTGAGAAGCCCTCGAAGACGGTCTTGGCGACCTGGGCGATCACCGGGTGGGGGATGCCGGCGTCCTGGCCGGTCACCGGGTCGACGAGGCGGCTGCCGTGTGCCGGGTCGGCGAACTTGGCGCCCGTCCTGTAGGCGAGGGCGGTCACCCCGACGAACATGGTGACGCCGAGGACGCCGAGCAGGACCAGGGTGGTCGCGGCGTTCTCGCCCTTGGGCCGGCGGAAGGCCGGGACGCCGTTGCTGATGGCCTCCACCCCGGTGAGCGCGGTGCAGCCGGAGGAGAAGGCCCGCAGGACGAGGAAGACGAGGGCGAATCCGGCGATGCCTGCGCTCTCTCCCCGGATGGTCAGGTCGGCGGTCTCCGCCCGGAGCTCGTCGCCGCTGAGCAGCCGCACCGCACCCCAGACGATCATGCCGAGCACGGCGAGCATGAAGGCGTACGTGGGTATCGCGAACGCGGCGCCCGACTCCCGGACGCCGCGCAGGTTCATCAGGGAGATCAGGACGACCACCGCGATCGCGGCCTCGACGCGGTGGTCCGCCAGCAGGGGGATGCTCGCGCCGAGGTTCTCCACGGCCGCCGACACCGACACGGCGACGGTCAGCACGTAGTCGCACAGCAGCGCGGCGGCCACGACCAGGCCGGAGCGTTCGCCGAGGTTGGTGTTGGCCACCTCGAAGTCGCCGCCGCCGCTGGTGTAGGCGCGGACGTTCTGCCGGTAGGAGGCGACGACGGTCAGCAGCACCACCACCACGACGCCGGCGATCCACGGGGTGTACTGGTACGCCGCGATGCCCGCCACGCCCAGGGTGAGCATGATCTCCTGCGGCGCGTAGGCCACGGAGGAGAGGGCGTCGCTGGCGAAGATCGGAAGGGCGATCCTCTTGGGGAGCAGTTGGCCGTGCTGTTGCTCGCTGCGCAGCGCGCGTCCCAGCAGGACCCGCTTGGTCAGGTCGGTGAGGGTGGACACGTCGGCCGATGCTAGGCGGGGACCTCGTCCGGCCCCCTCCCCTGCCGGCCCCTAGGCCACCCCTACGCCGGGGAAGGCGCTTTCCAGGCTGTCGAACTGCAGGCTCATGGGCAGGTCCTGACGGCGTGAGATGCCGAGCTTGCGGTAGGCGCGGGTGAGGTGCTGCTCGACGGTGCTCACCGTGACGTAGAGCTTCGCGGAGATCTCCCGGTTGGTGTAGCCGTACGCGGCGAGTGCGGCGACCCGCCGCTCGGACTCGCTGAGCTGCTCGGTCTCCGCGGTCTCCTCGGCGCGCTGGACGGGCGCGGTGCGCTGCTCGGTGCCGGTCTGGCCCGGCATGATCTGCCCGCACAGCGGCACGGCCCCGCAGTCGGCGGCCAGGTGCCAGGCCCGGCGGGTGACCATGCCGGCCCGGGTGCCCTCGCCGAGCAGCAGCAGGGCGCGGCCGAGGTCGGCGAGGGCCTTGGCCAGTTCGAGCCGGTCGCCGGAACGGCTGAGTTCGTCGACGGCCCGGGTGAGCAGTTTGGGGCGCTGGCGCAGTTCGGAGGTGGCCGCGCGCAGCCGCAGGGACACTCCGAGGACGCGGGGGCTGCGGACGCCGGAGGTGGCGAGCTGTTCCACCACGAAGCGCTCGGCCTGCCGGTGTTCGCCGAGCCGCAGCAGGGCCTCGGCGGCGTCGGTGCGCCAGGGGAGCTGGCGCGGCCGGTCCAGGCCCCAGCGCTGGGCGAGCCGGCCGGCGTCGAGGAACTCGCCGAGCGCCGCGCGGTGGCGGTGGGTGGCCAGGTAGTAGTGTCCGCGCGCTCTCAGGTAGTTGAGGGCGTAGACGCTGGAGAAGAGCTCCTCGGGCACGGGCGTCTGGAGGCGGCGGGCCACGGCGTCGTAGCGGCCCATCGCGGTGAGGGCGGTGACGAGGGTGGCGACGGGGCCGAAGAGGAAGAGTCCGCCCCGGTCGGCGACGGCGTCGACGGCGGCGGAGGCCTCGTGTTCGGCGCCGGCGAGGTCGCCCAGGCGCAGCAGTGCCTCCGAGTGGACGAGCCCGAACACGGACTGCCAGCCGGGGGAGCCGGCGGGCCGGGTCTCGGCCTGGAGGCGCCGGCACCAGACGGCGGCCCGGTCGGGTCGGTCCGCGTGCACCAGGGTGCGGACGGCCTGGACGATGGGATCGAAGGTGGCGTGGGCCAGCGGGGTGCCCTTGAGGAGGCGTTCGGCGGCCTGTTCGTCGCCGGCGCTGTCGGGGTGCGTCCACAGGGCGGCGGAGGAGCGCAGTTCGGCGGTGCCGGTCCGGGCGGGGCCGCCGCCCGGGTGGTCGCCGGGCGCGCCGGGTCCGGCGGCCGGGGCGGCGGGGGCGGCGGCGGGGGGCAGGGCGAACAGTTCGCGCAGCGGGTCCTCGCGGGTGGTACGGGCGGCCGTGCCCGGGTCCGCCATGCGTTCGAGGGCCTCGGCCGCGTCCTCGATGCGGCCCTGGGCGACGAGCAGCCGGGCGAGCCGGCCGGCCGCGGCGGGGCCGAGGTCGCCGCGGCGCAGTGCGGCGAGCGGGCCGTCCAGGTGGCGTTCGGCGGCGGCGGGGTGTCTGCGCCAGAGCACCGCGGCCAGCTGGAGGCCGATCTCCCAGCCGGTCCGCTCGTCGGCGCACAGGGTGCGTGCGAGTTCCAGGCAGGCGGCTGCGTGGTCGCACTGCTCGTCGTCGACGAGGACCTGGAGGGCCGCTTCGCGCAGGACCTGGACGGGCCAGTCGCCGCGCGGTACCTCCTCCGGGCTGGCGCCGGCCTCGGAGGCGGCGAGCAGGTGCGGGGCGACGGTGCCGGCGCGGGCGCCCGACTCGTGGAGCACCTGGGCGGCGCGGGTGCGCAGCAGGGCGAGTTCGTGCCGGGGGACTCCGTCGAGGACGGCGGCGGCCACGGCGGGGTGGCGCAGGCGGCCGTCCTCGCTGAGCCCGGAGGCCTCCAGGGCGGCGGCCGCGCGGGCGGCGGCGGTGGGGCCGGTGCCGGCGAGCCGGGCCGCCAGTTCGGGGGTGGCGTCGTCGCCGAGGACGGCGAGGGCCACGGCGAGGGTGCGGGAGTCCGCGCCGTCGCGGTGCAGGCAGGTCAGGGCGGCCCGGGTGAAGGGTCCGCCCGGTGCGGGTTCCGGCCACCGGTCGGCGGGGCCCCGTACGGGGCGGGGCCGTTCGTTGAGCAGGGCCCGCAGCAGCAGCGGGTTGCCGCCGGTGGCGCCGTGCAGCCAGGCGGTGTCGGCGGTGGTCGCGGGACGGCCCGTGTGGTCTTCCAGCAGGGCCGCCGTGCCGGGCTCGTCGAGCCGCCCGAGCAGGATCCGGGTGAAGCCGGGGTGGCGCAGGAACTCGGTGCGGGCGAGCGGGCTCTCGGTGTGCTCGTGGAGCGCGTCGGCCAGCACGAGCAGGAGCCGTTCGCCGCGTACGGCGCGGGCGACGTCCAGCAGCCGTTCCAGGGAGGCGGGGTCGGTGTGGTGGAGGTCGTCCACGCACACGACGACCGGGGTCCGGTCAGCGGCGGTGCGCAGCGCCTGGATGAGCTCGCGTCCGCCGAGCGGCCCCCGGCCGGCGGACGCGGCCGGGAGGGTGCCGGCGGGCAGTGCCGCGATCAGCTGGCGCAGCACTCCGTAGGGGACGTCGCGCTCCTGGGCGGTGCCGGCGGCCCGGAGCACCAGGGCTCCGAGCCGCTCGGCCCTTTCGGCCAGGTGCAGGAGCATTTCCGTCTTCCCGCAGCCCACCGCCCCTTCCAGGAGTACGACGCCCGCCGTTGCGGACGTGCATGCCGTCAGCGCGCCCTCGAGCTGCGCGCACGCGTCTTCCCTGCACATGAGCCTCATGGTCCGCCCCCTCCGCATTGCTTGCCTCGAACCGCAGCAAACGATGCCTTGCGAACCGCCGGGGCTCACCGGCTTCGGGCCGGTCACTAGTTGCCCGGCAGCAAATGCGGCAGCAATGATCACGCCCTTTTCGTGGGTGGCGCGGCGTGGCGGGGCGCTCTGTGCTACGCGCCGGTCAGGGCGGGTGCTCCCGTCTCCTCGGCGGGGGCGAGGACGGCCCGCTCGGCCGGGGTGAAGGGAGGGCCGTCCAGTTCGGTGAACGCGCCGGCCGCTCCCGCCTTGCGCAGGGCGGCGACCAGGTGCGGGGACTCCAGGCTGGCGACGGGCGCGGCGAGCGAGGTGACCTGCATGGCCGCCGCGTTGACGACCGGGTCGTACAGGGCGGCGGTGCCGAGCAGGTCGGCGAACTGCTGGGCGTCCCGCGGGCGCGGGGCGATCCGCGGGTCCTTGGCGTGGTTGCGGGTGCCGGGGTAGCAGATGTCCTGGGTGGTGGCGAGCAGCCAGGGGTCGTCGACGACCTTGGCGACCGCGTGCCGTGCGGCGTCGGCCGTGCCGGCGGCCAGGCCGCCGCGGGTCAGGGCGGTGTCCAGCGCGCGGGCGCTGAGGGCCGCGCAGCTCATGCCGTGCCCGTAGACGGGGTTGAAGGCGGCGAGGGCGTCGCCGAGCACCAGCAGGCCGTCGGGCCAGGTGGCGAGGCGCTCGTAGTAGCGGCGGCGGTTGACGGTGGAGCGGGATCCCTGGACGGGGCCGAGCGGTTCGGCGTGCTCCAGCAGGTCGGCGATGACCGGGTGGCGCAGGCCGCGCGCGAAGGGGATGAACTCCTCGTCGCCGGTGGGGGGTTCGGCGCCGCGGGTACCGGCGAGGGTGACCAGCCAGCGACCGCCCTCGATGGGGACGAGGGCGCCGTTGCGGCCGGGCGCGCCGGTGCCGGGGACGGCGGCGACGTTGACCATCGGGAAGGTCTCGGCGCCCGCGGGGGCCCGGTAGACGCGGGTGGCGTAGGCGATGCCCGTGTCGACGACGTCCTCCTCGACCTCCGGCAGGCCCAGCTCGGGCAGCCACTTGAGGGTCTGGGAGGGGCGCCCGCCTGTGTCGACGACGAAGTCCGCGGCGAGCTCGCCCTCGACGCCCTCGGCGTCGCGCAGACGCACGCCGGTGACGCGGGCGGCGGAGCCGGTGAGGCCGGTGACGCCGGTCTGCCGGCGCACCTCGATCCGGGGGTTCTCCAGCGCCTGCTCGCGGACCACCCAGTCGAGCAGCGCCCGGCTGGCGGTGATCATGAACTGGCTGCCGGGGAAGCGGGTCTGCCAGCCGTACGGGGTGAACCAGACGATGTCGCGCGGCAGGTAGAGGCGGTGGGCGCCCTCGTCGGCCAGTCGCTTGAGGGTGCCGGGCAGCAGGGACTCGATGGCGCGGGCGCCGCCGGACCACAGGAGGTGGGCGTGCCGTGCCTGCGGAACGCCCTTGCGCAGTTCCGGCCCCTCGGGGAAAACGTCCCGTTCCACCACGGTGACGCGGTCCACGTGCCGCGCGAGCACCGTGGACGCCAGCATTCCGGCCAGGCCGCCACCGATTACCACGGCGCGTGTTTCTGCGGTCATGAGTGCGTGACCCTTCCATCCGTCAGACGCCTTGCGCACCGTCGAATTCGAATTCCCGGGAGCCGGTGCAGGCATTCCCGATCCCCGCGACGCTAGCACTCGCCCACAATGCCCTGAACCCCTACGAACCCCTATCAAACAAGGCGCCTATGGCGGGATCCGGGCGGCCGCCGCCACGATGGTCCGGCCTGCTGAAAGGAGAAGAATCCATGCTGGACGAGGCGGCGCTGAAAGACCTGATCCTGGAACACACGCGCCGGGTCAACGCGGGGGACGTCGAGGGGCTGCTGAAGCTGTACTCGCCGGACGTCCGCTTCGAGGACCCCGTGGGCGCCGGGGCACAGCAGGGCCACGCGGCGCTGCGCGCGCACGCGACCGGCGCGGTGACCAGCCACGCGGTGGAGGTGCCGGGGCCACCGGTGGCGGCCCAGGACGGGCGCCACGCCGCCGTTCCGGTCGTCGCCACGATGGACTACCTGCCGCTCGGGCCGGTCCTGACGCGGCACGGAGTACTGCCGGCCCCGGCCGAACCCGCACGGCAGCGGATGCTGTTCCGCTTCCTGATGGTGATCCGGGCCGGGGACGACGGGCTGATCGAGGACATGAAGGCCTACTGGGGGGCGAGCGACGTCTCCCTCGCCGACGCGGCTTAGGGAGGAAGAGAATGCTGGACGAGGCGGCTCGCAAGGAACTGGCGCTGGAGCACTGCCGTCGCATGAGCAGCGGCAACGTGGACCACATGCTGGAGCTGTACACGAAGGACGTGCGCTTCGAGGATCCGGTCGGTTCGGTTCCCATGATCGGGCACGACGAATTGCGCGTGCATTTCCAGCGGGCCGCGGAAGCGAAAACGGTGGATGTCGCCGGCGTTCCGGTGGCCGCGCAGGACGGCCTGCACGTGGCCATTCCGGTCTCGGTGTACATGAATTATCTTCCGCTGGGCCCCGCGCTGACGAAGCACGGATATCTGGACAAGCCCGCGGACCCGTTCCGCAAGCGCATCAAATTCGCGCTCACGAGCATCTTCCGGACCGGCTCGCACGGTCTGATCGAAGCGGTGTGGGTGTACTGGGGGAAGTCGGACCTGTCGCTCCTGGACCCCGGCCAGGAGTGACGCGGAGCGGTCCGCCCCCGCGAAGACCCACGGAGACCCACGGAGACCCACGGAGACGCACGGAGACGCACGGAGACGCACGAAGAGGCCGTCCGCACCGGGATCTCCGGTGCGGACGGCCTCCGTGTACGCCGGGTCGCGGCCCGGGCTCAGGCGGCCAGGTCGCGCCGCCCGAACAGGGCGGTGCCCGCCCACAGGAGCAGCACCGCCACGGCGGTCAGCAGCACCAGCGGCAGCGCCTCGGCATCCACCGCGGGCAGGGCCGGCAGGTGGCTGAACGGCGAGAGGTCGCGCACCGCCTGGGGCAGCTTCAGCAGGGCGCCGAGCTGGCCGACGACCAGGCAGAGGGCGAGCGCCCCCCACGCGGCGCCGGAGGTGGCCGCCGGCGCGAGGCCGAACACCAGCACCACCACGCCGGCGAGCACCAGGACCGCGGGGGCCTGGACCAGCGCCGCCCCGGTCAGGTCGGCCACGCCCGCGCCGACGTCGCCCGCGGCGGCCCCGTAGGTGAGGCCCGCGGCCAGCCCGGCGACGAGTAACAGGATCAGCGAGCCCGCGACCGCGACGGCCACGTGGCCGGCCACCCAGCGGCCCCGCCCGATGGCGGTGGCCAGCAGGGACTCCAGCCGCCCGGAGGTCTCCTCGGCCCGCAGCCGCAGCAGCGCCTGCACGACGAAGCCCGCCGTGATCGCGCCGACCATGACCATCATCGAGGCGAAGAAGGTGTCCACGGGGGCACCGCCCCCGCCGCCGATCTTGCCGAGGGTGTCGGTGAGGCCGGCGTTGTCCTTCAGCGCGTCCCCGGCCGACTTGCCCATGCCGCCGATCACCGCGCCGAGCACGGCGATGCCCACGGCCCAGCCGATCAGCGAACCGCGGTGCAGACGCCTGGCCAGCCCGTACGGGCCGAGCAGGCCGGGTGCGGCGGTGGCCGGCCCCGGACGGTCCTCGAACATGCCGGCGCCGAGGTCGCGGCCCGCGGAAAGGCGCAGCGCGACGGTCGCCGAGGCGGCCGCGAACAGCAGCGGGACCACGAGGACCCACCAGTTGTCCTCGCCGAACGGGCTGGTCCGCTGGGCCCAGCCGATGGGCGACAGCCAGGACAGCCAGGAGCTCTCCACGACCGTGCCCGACGCCCGTACCTCTCCGCCGGCGTCGGCGATGCCGCGGATCAGGAAGGCGACGGCGATGGCCGCGCCGGCCAGTGAGTTCGCGCCCCGTGAGGTGCCGGACAGCTGGGCCGTGACGGCGGCCACGCCCGCGAAGGCGAGTCCGGTCGCGGCGACGGCCGCGGCGGCGACCAGCGAGCCGCCGATGGGCAGCCCGGCCAGCGGCAGCACGATGCCGAGGAAGATGAACAGGCCCACGTTGGCCTGGAGGGCCAGCAGCAGGGCCGCGGCGAGGCCCGCCTGGCGGCCCACGGGGGCCGCCCCGACGAGTTCGGCGCGGCCGCTCTCCTCGTTCTGGCGGGTGTGCCGCACGACGGCGAAGGTGCTCATCAGGCCGGCCAGGACGCACAGGAACGTCAGGACCTGCACCATGGCGAGCGCGCCCTCGCTGGTGCCGACGGGCGCGCCGCGGGTGAGCAGCAGGGCCGGGTTGTCGGTGAGCAGCTTGACCGCTTCGGTGCGGGCGGTGTCGTCGGCGTAGGTCTTGCTGACGCTGCCCGCCGCGCTGTAGGCGAGCGCCGCGGTGCCGTAGAGCCACACGGACAGCTGGATGCGGTCCCTGCGCAGCGCGAGCTTGAGCAGTGGCTGGGTATTCGCGTACTCGCTCATCGCGCGCCCGCTCCCGCCTTGGCGCGCCGCCCGCCGCGCTGCTCGGTGCCCTCTTCCACGTGGTCGCCGTAGTGGCGCAGGAAGAGTTCTTCGAGCGTGGGCGGGGTGCTGGTGAGCGCGCGCACGCCGAAGGAGGCCACGTGCGAGAGCACGGTGTCGAGGTTGCCGTTGTCCACGTCGAAGCGGACGTGGTTGCCCTCGGCCTGGACGTTGTGGACGCCCGCGAGGCCCTCGACGCCGGTGATGGCGCGCTCCGACTCGACGGAGAGGGCGGTACGGGTGAGGTGCCGCAGCTCGGTGAGGGTGCCCGTCTCGACCGTGTGGCCCTTGCGGATGATGCTGACGCGGTCGCACAGGGCCTCGACCTCGCCGAGGATGTGGCTGGAGAGCAGGACGGTGCGGCCCTGCCGCTTGACCTCCTTGACGCTGTCCTGGAAGACGGCCTCCATCAGCGGGTCGAGACCGCTGGTGGGCTCGTCGAGGATGAGGAGTTCGGCGTCGGAGGCGAAGGCCGCCACGAGGGCGACCTTCTGCCGGTTGCCCTTGGAGTAGGTACGGCCCTTCTTGGTCGGGTCGAGCTGGAAGCGTTCGATCAGCTCGGTCCGGCGGCCCTGGTCGATGCCTCCGCGCAGGGCGCCGAGGGTGTCGATGGCCTCCCCGCCGGAGAGGTTGCGCCACAGGCTCACGTCGCCGGGGACGTAGGCGAGCCTGCGGTGGATCTCCACCGCGTCGGCCCAGGGGTCCTTGCCGAGCAGGGAGGCCTGTCCGGCGTCCAGCCTCAGCAGGCCCAGCAGGGCCCGGATGGTGGTGGACTTGCCGGCCCCGTTGGGGCCGAGGAAGCCGTGCACCTCGCCCGTGCGGACCGTCAGGTCGAGTCCGTCGAGTGCCCGGAACTTCCCGAAGTTCTTGGTCAGTCCTGTTGCGGCGATTGCGTTCTCGCTCAGCGCCACCGCACACCACCTTTCACGATGTCGTGTTCATCGGAGTCGTCGTCCGTGCGACTCCCGAAGACGACGGCACCGCGGCCAGTTTGCGGCCCGGATCAGCATTCCGCCGATCCCCTTTCCGGAGCAATGTGAGGGCGTGTTCATGGCCGGATTCAGGGGTGCGTAAGGGTGTCCGATAGGGGTCCCCACCGTGTGAGCGGGCGCGCCGAAGGGCCCGGGAGCCGATCGGCTCCCGGGCCCTTCCCCGTGTCACGGGTCGTCAGAAGGTGTAGCGCAGCACCCGGTTGTAGGTGCGCAGTACCGGTATCACGTTCATGATCTTGCACATGACCCGCGAGGTCCACGGCATGTGCGACACGTACGGCGAGTCGGTGAAGGTCCACTCCATCCGGTGCTCGATCCGCGGGTCCCACCGCTCCAGCGCCTTGGGGTCCTTCAGGCCCCAGACGAAGCGCTGGCCGGTCGCCTTGACCGTCCAGTGCTTGTTCATCGCCTTCACCGAGAACGGCGTGTAGGCGTCGAACAGCAGCTCGCCCTCGGGGAACCGGCCGACGATCCGGGTGACGAGGTCGCGGACCTGTTCCTCGGTGAAGTAGACGAGGACGCCCTCGGCGACGACGAGCACCGGCCGGTCGGCGGGGACCGCGTCCAGCCAGTCCGAGTCGAGGGCCGAGGCGCCGATGACGTGGTGGTGCTGCCGCGCCGGGAACAGGTCGCGGTAGATCTGCGCGATCTCCGGCAGGTCCAGGTCGTACCATTCGACGTCGTCGGAGGGCTCGACGCGGAAGACGCGGCCGTCGAGGCCGGCGCCGAGGTGGAGCACGACGGAGCGCGGGTTGCGGCTCAGGAAGTCCTGTACCCAGCGGTCCACCTCCTTGCCGCGGATGGCCAGGGAGATGGCGTCGTCGTCGCGCATCTTGAGCTGGACCTTCAGCTCGTCGTAGTCCTCGATGGACTCGACCGCCCGGACCGCGAGGCGGTCGCCCAGGATCGGGCGGTCCGACTTGGCGTCATGGGCCCGGGAGTAGAGGGCGACGAGGAGGTTCCTCGTGGCCGCGCTGAACTGCACCTTGGTCTGCATGGGGGCACCCGTCTCGGTTCGTTCGGTCGATCGGTACGGCCGCGGCCGGCGCGCGGGCGTCAGCGCCCGGCCGGAACCGCGGTGAAGGCCGCGAGGTCCTCGATGACCGCCCGGGTCACTCCGGCCTGCTGCGGGGTCAGGTAGAAGTGCCCGCCGGGGAAGCTGCGCAGGCTGAACCCGCCGCTGGTCAGCTCCCGCCACTCCATCGCCTCGGGGACGCTCACGCGCGGGTCGGACTCGCCCGTCAGGACGCTGACCGGGCACTTCAGGGCCGGTCCCGGACCGTCGGGGCGGTAGCGGTACGTCTCGATGGCCTTGTAGTCGCTGCGGATCGCCGGCAGGACCATGCGCAGCAGCTCCTCGTCGGCCAGCAGGCCGGCGTCGGTGCCGCTGAGGGCCCGGATCTCGGCGATCAGCGCGTCGTCGCCGCGCGTGTGGACGTTCTCCTCGCGCCGGACGGTCGGCGAGCGCCGGCCGGAGGCGATCAGGCCGGCCAGCGGGACGCCCTCGCGCTCGAACCTGCGCGCGAGCTCGAAGGAGAGCACCGCGCCCATGCTGTGCCCGAACAGCACCAGCGGCTTGTCGGTCCAGGGCAGCAGCGCCCGGTGGATCTGCTCCACCAGCTCGGCCACATCGTCCAGGGGCGGTTCGGCCCGGCGGTCCTGGCGGCCGGGGTACTGCACGGCCAGTACCTCGGCGTGCCCGGCCAGCTCCTTGGAGAAGGGGAAGAAGAAGGACGCGCTGCCACCGGCGTGCGGCAGCAGCACCAGGCGGTGTCGTGCTTCCGGCGTGGGGTGGAAGCGCCGGATCCACAGGTCGCCGTGCTCGTCGGGGGTGCTCATCTCCGTACCTCTCCTCGGTCGTGATCGCCTGTCGGGTGCGCCGGGGCCTCCGGCGGCGCGGTGGGGGGGGCTCAGACGCCGATGTCGCTCATGCCCCAGAAGACGCGCATGTCCTCGATCAGGCCGTCGGCGTTGAGGGTGAAGACGTCGACCGCGTTGATGTTGGTGCGGGTGCGGTTCGGGTCGAGGATGTTGGTCATCGTCGCGGCGACCGGAACGGCGACCTGCTTGCCGTCCTGGCCGACGGAGGCGTGGCCGGGGGCGACGGTGACCTCGGCGGCGATGTTGCTGTGGAAGTACTCGCGCTGGGCGGCGCGGCCGACACGGGGCTCACGGCCGACCGGGTCCTCGATCCGGGCGTCCTCGGTGAAGTGGGTGAGGATGGCGTCGATGTCGCCCTCGTTCACCTTGCGGAAGTACTCCGCGACGATCTCCTTGCGCTTCTGCTCGTCCAGCATGGGGTTCCTCCACGGTCGTGATCGATGTGCGTACGCGGGCGTGACCGTAGGCGCGTGGCTTAAAGCCGCGCTTAAGACGCCGGGCGGGCGGGTCCGGACACGCGTCCACCCCCGGTCGTCAGGGCCGGGGGTGGACGGGTACCAGGGGTGCGCGCGGGTGCCTCGGCCCCCGGCCCTCGTTCCTCAGCCGAAGATCCAGAACCGTTCGCGCTGGAAGGGGTAGGTCGGCAGGTCCACGCCGTGGGCTCCGCTGCCCTCGAACACCGCGGCCCAGTCGACGGGCTCGCCGGCGCTGTGGAAGGCCGCGGCCAGGGCCAGCGGCTCATCGGCCACCGGGTCCGCGGAAGGGGCGGGGGCCGGGGCGGCGGTCAGGGCCTCGGCGAGCCCCTCGGTCCAGTCCTCGCCGAGCGGTTCACCGGAGTCGGCGTCCAGGAGGGCGATTTCCGGCCGTGCGGCGCCCGTCACCCGTGGCTGTTCCCCGTCCGCGAGGACGGCCAGCGCCTCGACGGCCTCCTCCAGGGTGAGCGCGCCCGCCACGTGCGCGGCGGCGAGCCGGCCGGGGCCGGACACCAGCAGCGCCTGCGGGGCCAGGCCCCAGCTCTCGTACAGCCGGAACAGGGCGACCTCCTCGGCGAAGGCCTCGGCGACGGCCGGGAAGGGCGCTGCCAGCCGGACGTCGAGGTGGGCGCGTACGGCGTCCCAGGCGTCGGCGAAGACGGGCCGGGCCTCGTACAGGGCGTCCGCGAGGCCGCGTACGGCACCGGTGAACGCGATCCGCGCGGTGCCTTCCGTGACGGCCCGGGGGTGTTCCTCGCCCCGCTCCACGGCGGCCAGCGCCGCTTGGAGCTCGTCGCGGCCGGCGGCGAGCAGCACCGCGCGGTGTTCGAAGGCGGCCCGGCCGGTGGCCAGGGTGAAGCCGACGTCGGCGGGGTCGAGGGCGGGATCCTCGGCGAGTGCGGCGCCGACGCGTGCCGCCTGGGCCCGGAGCGCCTGCGGGGTGCGGCCGGACAGCGGGACCGCGACGGTGCCCGGGCCGGTACGGGCCGGGCCGGCGGGGGCCGGTCCCGGGGCGGGCGGCGCTTCGAGGATCAGGTGGACCTGGGTGCCGCTGGCGCCGAGCGAGGAGACGCCGGCCCGGCGCGGGCGGCCGGTCTCCGGCCACGGGGTGGGCTCGGTGACCAGGCGGACGGCGCCCGCCGACCAGTCCACGCGGCTCGTGGGCTCCTTGACGTTGAGCGTCGGCGGCAGCAGCGCGTGGCGCAGGGACAGCACCGTCTTGATGACGCCGGTGACGCCGGAGGCGGACTGGGGGTGGCCGATGTTGGACTTGACGGTCGACAGCAGCAGCGGCCGGTCGGCCGGCCGGTCCTGGCCGTACGTCGCCAGCAGGGCCTCGGCCTCGATGGCGTCGCCGAGCGGGGTTCCGGTGCCGTGGCCCTCGACCGCGTCCACGTCCCGGGCGCTCAGGCCGGCGTCGGCCAGGGCCTGCCGGATGAGGCGCTGCTGGGAGGTGCCGCTGGGGGCGGTGAGGCCGTTGCCGGCGCCGTGGTGGTTGACGGCGGACCCCCGTACGACGGCCAGGACCGGGTGACCCAGGCGCCGTGCCCGGGAGAGGCGTTCGACGAGCACCATGCCGGCGCCCTCGCCCCAGCCGGTGCCGTCGGCGTCCTCGGAGAACGGCTTGCAGCGGCCGTCGGCGGCGGCGCCGCCCATGTGGTGCCAGGCGACGGGGGCCGACAGGACGGTGACGCCGCCCGCGAGGGACATCGCGCACTCGCCGCGCCGGACCGACTGCACGGCCAGGTGCAGGGCGACGCCGGACGAGGAGCAGCCGGTGTCGACGGTGAGGGTCGGGCCGTGGATGTCGAGGGCGTAGGCGACCCGCCCGGAGGCGATGGCCGGAGCGATGCCGCTGCCGAAGTGCGGTTCGCTCTCCTCGGGGATCCGTTCCGTCGGCAGGAAGCCCTGGTAGCCGACGCCGATGTAGAGGCCGATCTGCTCGTCGGTGAGGCCGCGGGGGTCGACGCCGGCCCGCTCGAACGCCTCCCAGGCGGTTTCGAGCAGGATCCGCTGCTGGGGGTCCATGACGAGGGCCTCGGCCTCGGAGATGCCGAAGAAGGAGGCGTCGAACTCGCCGATGCCGCGCAGCAGTCCGGCCTGGCTGAGGGTCTTGACGGCCTGGAAGCCGTCCTCGTCCCCGCCGTCGGCGGTGCCTTCGCCGGGAAGGCCGGCGATCCGCCAGCCGCGGTCGCGCGGCAGGTCCCCGACGAGGTCCTCGCCCTCGGAGACCGCCTGCCACAGCTGTTCGGGGGTCTCTATGCCGCCGGGCAGGCGGCAGCTCATGCCGACGATGACCACCGGGTCGTCGTCCTCGGCGGCGCCGTGGCCGGTGACGGGCGCGGCCGTCTCCTGCTCGCCGGTGCCCAGGAGTTCGGCGGCGAGGAATCGGGCGAGGGCGACCGGGCTCGGGTGGTCGTAGACCAGGGTCGCCGGCAGGGTCAGTCCGGTGGCGGCGGTGAGCCGGTTGCGCAGTTCGACGACGGTGAGCGAGTCGAAGCCGAGTTCCTTGAAGGCCCGGCCCGCCTCGACGGCCTCGCCCGAGGCGTGGCCGAGCACGGCGGCCGCCTGGGCTCGTACGAGGTCGGTCAGCAGGGTGGTGCGCTCGCCCGGGGAGGCCGCGCGCAGGCTGCGGACCAGGTCGGAGGAGGACTCGTCCAGGGGCTGGGGCTCGGTGGGCGCGGCCTGCGGCGCGAGTTCGGTGAGCAGGGCGCTGGGGCGCTCGGAGGTGAAGCCGGGCGCGAAGCGGGACCAGTCGACGTCGGCGACGGCGACGAAGGCCTCGTCGTGTTCGACGGCCTGGACCATGGCGTCCAGGGCGGCCCGCGGATCCATCTCGAGGACACCGCGGCGGCGCATGTACTCCTGTGCCCCCTCCAGTTCCATCATGCCGCCGCCGCCCCAGGCGCCCCAGGCGAGGGAGGTGGCGGTCAGGCCGCGGGCCCGGCGCCGTTCGGCGAGCGCGTCGAGGTAGGCGTTGGCGGAGGCGTAGGCGGTGTGCCGGGCGGCGCCCCACACTCCGGAGTTGGAGGAGAACAGGACGAAGGCGTCGAGGTCGGTGCCGTCGAGGAGGGCGTCGAGGTGGTCGGCGCCGGCCACCTTCGCGGCCGACAGCTGTTCGAACTCCGCGGCCGTGGTCTCGGCGCCGAGGGTGTACTGGGGTACGCCGACGGCGTGGACGACGGCGGTCAGGGGCTGCCCGGCCGGGATCGCGTCGAGGACCGCCTCGAGCCGGCCGCGGTCGGACACGTCGCAGGCGGCGAGCGTGACGTCGGCGCCCAAGGCACGGAGTTCGGCGGCGAGTTCCTCCGCCCCCGGGGCCTCGGCGCCGCGCCGGCTGGTGAGGACGAGGCGGGCGGCGCCGGTGGCGGCGAGGCGGCGGGCGACCTGCGCGCCCACGCCTCCGGTGCCGCCGGTGACCAGGACCGTCCCGGACGGCTGCCAGCGGCGGACCGGCTCGCGGTCCCCCAGCGGGGCGCGCACCAGCCGGCGGCCGAGGACGCCGCTGGTGCGGACGGCGACCTGGTCCTCGTCGCCGTAGCCGCCGGCCAGGACCTTCGCGAGCCGGTCGAGCGCGCGCTGGTCCAGCACCGGCGGCAGGTCGACGAGGCCGCCCCAGCTGCCGGGCTGTTCCAGGGCGATGACCCGGCCGAGGCCCCAGACGCGGGCCTGTGCCGGTACGGCGGGGGCGTCGGCGCGGCCGGCGGCGACGGCTCCCCGGGTGGCGGCCCAGTGCCGGGCGGTGATCCCGGCGTCGGCCAGGGCCTGGACGAGGACGTGGGTGCCGGTGGCGCCGGCCGCCTCGTCCAGGCCGAGGAGGGAGAGGACGCCGCCGAGTCCGGGCAGGGCGGCGGTGGCCTCGCCGAGCCGGACCGTGAGGGCCGGGCGGGTGGCGGTGGCGGGGTCGGTTTCGAGGACGACGGTCTCGACGCCGTGGGCCGCGAGGCCGGCGGCGACCGTGCCGGCCGCGTCGCCGGCGGCGGGCGGGGTGACGATCAGCCAGGTGCCGGCCGGGGCGGTCGTGGCGGGGGCCGCGGTCAGCGGGGTCCAGGCGGCCTTGTAGCGCCAGGAGTCGAGGGTGGAGCGGGCCCGCTGTCCTCGCCGCCAGATGGCGAGGGCGGGCAGCAGTTCCCCGAGGGCCCGGCGCTCCTCGAGGGCGAGGGTGCCGGCCAGGGCCTCCAGGTCCTCGGCCTCGACGGCCGCCCAGAACCGGGCCTCGGTCTCGTCGGCGGTGGCGGGGCCGCTGGTGGGCGCCTCGGGCCGGACGGGGGCGGGCTTGAGCCAGTAGCTCTGGCGCTGGAAGGCGTACGTGGGCAGGGCGATGGTGCGGGCGCCGGAGCCGGTGAGGACGGAGGTCCAGTCGACGTCGACGCCCCGGGTCCAGGCGGTGGCGAGGGAGGTGTGGAAGCGGGTCAGACCGCCCTCGCCACGGCGCAGCGTGCCCGTGGCCAGGATGTCGGCGCCCACGGCCTCGGCCGTCTCCACCAGCCCGTACGTCAGCACCGGATGCGCACTCGACTCCACGAACGCCCGGAAACCCTCCGCCAGGAGGGAGCGGACGACGGGCTCGAAGGAGACGGGCCGCCGGCAGTTCTCGTACCAGTAGGCGGCCGTCAGCTCCGGCCCCTCCAGGACCTCGCCGGTGACGGTGGAGTACAGCGGAACCGAACCGGTCCGGGGCTCCACGAAGCCCAGCAGATCCAGGATCCGCCCCTGGAGGCGGTCGACCTGGGCGCAGTGGGAGGCCACCGTCGACGGCACGATCTTCGCCCGCACCCCCTCCGCCTCCAGGACCGCGACCAGCTCCTCCAGCGGGGCCACCTCACCGGCCACCGTCACCGCCCGCGGACCGTTGATCCCCGCGATGGAGAGCACGTCCCCGTACGGGGCGATGCGCGCCTCGGCCTCGGCACGCGACAGCGAGACGGAGGCGACCGCACCCCGCCCCACCAGCTCGTCCGCGAACAGCTGCGAGCGCAGCACGACCACCCTCGCACCGTCCTCCAGCGACAGCGCACCCGACACCACCGCGGCGGCGATCTCCCCCTGGGAGTGGCCGACCACCGCGTCCGGCACCACACCCGCCGCACGCCACAGGTCGGCCAGGGACACCATCACCGCGAACAGCACCGGCTGGAGCACCTCGATACGGGAAAGATCACCCTCCCCGCGCAGCACCCCCTCCACCGACCAGTCGACGTGCGCCTCCACGGCCGCCGCGACCTCCGCGAACCGGGCCGCGAACACCGGCGAGGAGTCCAGGAGTTCGACACCCATCCCGGCCCACTGCGAACCCTGACCCGGAAACACGAACACCGTCTTGCCGCCCGCGTCCGCCACACCCGCCGCGACGGGCGCGTCGAGCGCGGAGAGGAGCTCCTCGCGGGTGGATCCGAGCGCCACGGCCCGATGGTCGAAGGCCGAGCGGGTGGCGGCCAGCGAGAGCGCCACGTCCTCGGGCCGCGGCGCGGCATCGGACCGGACGAACTGCCGCAGGCGGGCGGTCTGCGCGGTCAGCGCCGCCGCCCCCTTGCCGGACAGCACCCAGGGGAGCGGTCCGCCGGTGCCCACGGCCGGGGCGGCGGCGTCCGGCCCCTCCTGCCGCTCGGGGGCGGCGGGGGCCTCGGGGGCGGCTTCGAGGATGGCGTGCGCGTTGGTGCCGCTGAGGCCGAAGGAGGACACGGCGGCCCGGCGCGGGTGGTCGGTCTCGGGCCAGGAGCGGGACTCCAGCAGGAGTTCGACGTCTCCGGCGGCCCAGTCGATGTGCGGGGAGGGCGCGTCCACGTGCAGGGTCTTGGGGAGTATCCCGTGGCGCAGCGACATGACGGTCTTGATGACGCCGCCCACGCCGGCCGCCGCCTGGGTGTGACCGATGTTGGACTTGATCGAGCCGAGCCACAGCGGCCGGTCCTCGGGCCGGCCGCGGCCGTAGGTGGCGAGCAGGGCGTTGGCCTCGATGGGGTCTCCGAGGGTGGTGCCGGTGCCGTGCGCCTCGACGGCGTCGACCTGGTCGGGGGTGAGCCGGGCGTTGGCGAGCGCGGCCCGGATGACGCGCTGCTGGGCCTTGCCGCTGGGGGCGGTGAGGCCGTTGCTGGCGCCGTCCTGGTTGATGGCGGAGCCGCGGATGACGGCGAGTACCTCGTGGCCGTTGCGGCGCGCGTCGGAGAGCTTCTCCAGCAGGACGAGGCCGACGCCCTCGGAGAAGGAGGTGCCGTCGGCGCCGGCCGCGAACGCCTTGCAGCGGCCGCTGAACGCCATGACCCCCTGGGCGCTGAAGCCCACGAACAGGCCGGGGGACGCCATCACGGTGACCCCGCCGGCCAGGGCGAGCGAGCATTCGCCCTGGCGCAGCGCCTGGGCCGCGAGGTGCACGGCGACCAGGGAGGAGGAGCACGCGGTGTCGATGGTGACCGCGGGGCCCTCGAAGCCGTACGTGTAGGAGAGCCGGCCGGAGATCACACTGGCCACGGAGCCGGTGACGAGGTGCCCCTCGGCGCCCTCGGCCTCGTCGCCGAGGCTCTGGGCGTACGAGGGCTGGGAGGCGCCGATGTAGACGCCGGTCTGGGTGCCCTTGAGCCGGACCGGGTCGATGCCGGCCCGCTCCAGCGCCTCCCACGAGGCCTCCAGCAGCAGCCGCTGCTGCGGGTCCATGGCGAGGGCCTCGCGCGGTGAGATCCCGAAGAACGCGGCGTCGAACTCGTCGACGTCGGGGACGAACGCGGCCTCGCGCACCGTTCCCGTGTCGCCGAGGTCCCAGCCGCGGTTGTCGGGGAAACCGGAGACGGCGTCCCCCTCCTTCGCGACGAACTCCCAGAGGTCTTCGGGGGATTCGATGCCGCCGGGGAAGCGGCAGCTCATGGCGACGACGGCGATGGGCTCGTGCGCGGCGTCCACCAGGTGCTGGTTCTGCCGGCGCAGGCGTTCCGTCTCCGTCAGCGACGCCCGCAGCGCTTCGACGACCTTTTCCGAGGGGGTGCTCATGGGTGTGATCTCCGGATCTCGTCTTCGCGTATCAGTGGTGGTCGCCGTCCAGGGCCAGGGACACGAGATCGTCGAGGTCCATCGTGGCGATCGAGTCCTCCCGTGCCCCGGTGTGGTCGGACGTGGGCGGTTCGGCCGCCGGGCTGCCGGCCAGCCGCAGCAGCGTGTCGAGGACGCCCGCTTCGCTCAGCCGGGCCAGCGGGAGGGTGGCCAGGGCCCGCCGCAGGTGTGCCTCGTCGACCGGTGCGCCCGTCCCCGCCGGGCCGGCCGCGTCGTCCGTCGCTCCGGTCTCCGGGGCGAGTTCGTCCCGGAGGTGTCCGGCGAGTTCGACCGGGGTGGGGTGGTCGAAGACGATGGTCGCGGGCAGCCGCAGTCCGGTGGCCGCGCCGAGCCGGTTGCGCAGTTCGACGGCGGTCAGCGAGTCGAAGCCGAGCTCCTTGAAGGCCCGGTCGGCCTCGAGGGATCCGGGGTTGGCGTGGCCGAGGACGGCCGCCACGTTGGTGCGTACGAGGTCCAGCAGCACGCCCAGGCGGCGCTCGGCGGAGAGGCCGGCGAGCTTGCGGGTGAGTGCGGAGCCGTCCGGTTCCGCCGTGGCGGTGGTTCCCGCGGCCCGCCGCACCGGGGTGCGGACGAGGGAGCGGTACAGCGCGGGCAGGCCGGCTCCGCCGGCGGAGTCGCGCAGGGCGGCCGGGTCGAGCCGGACGGGGACGCTCAGTGCCTCGTCCTGGTCCACGGCCGCGTCGAACAGGGCGAGGCCCTGCTCCGCGGTGAGCGGGGTGACGCCGCCGCGGCTGAACCGGGCCAGGTCGGTGTCGTCGAGGCCGGCCGTGAGCTCGCTGGTCTGGTGCCACATGCCCCAGGCGAGGGAGGTGGCGGGCAGGCCATGGGCGCGGCGGTGGTGGGCGAGCGCGTCCAGGTAGGTGTTGGCGGCGGCGTAGTTGGCCTGGCCGGAGTTGCCGGTCACGCCCGCGGCCGAGGAGTAGAGCACGAACCGGCGCAGGTCCAGGTCGCGGGTGAGCTCGTGGAGGTTCCACGCGGCGTCCACCTTGGGCCGCATGGCGCGTTCCATACGGGCCGGGGTGAGCGAGTCGAAGACGCCGTCGTCGACGACCCCGGCGGCGTGCACCACGCCGGTCAGCGGCCGGTCGGCGGGGATCGCGGCGAGGAGGGCGGTCAGCGCGTCGCGGTCGGCGGCGTCACAGGCCACCACCTCGGCCGTGCCGCCCAGCCCGGCTATCTCCGCCACCAGTTCGGAGGCGCCGGGGGCGTCCGGGCCGCGCCGGCCGGCGAGCAGCAGGTGCCGTACACCGTGCGTCGTCACCAGGTGCTCGGCGACGAGCGCGCCCAGGGTGCCGGTACCGCCGGTGATCAGGACCGTCCCGTCGGGGTCCCAGCCCTGCGGAACCGTCAGCACGATCTTCCCCGTGTGCCTGGCCTGGCTCATGAACCGGAACGCCTCCGGCGCCCGCCGGACGTCCCAGGTGCGGGTGGGCAGCGGCCGCAGCTCGTCCGTCCCGAACAGGCCCGTCAGTTCGGTGAGCATCGCGGCGGTGCGCTGTGGACCGGCCTCGGCCAGGTCGAAGCGGCGGTAGTGGACGCCCGGGTGGACCAGGGAGACCTGCCCGGCGTCGCGGACGTCGGTGGCGCCGAGTTCGACGAAGCGGCCGCCGCGCGGCAGCAGCCGCAGCGAGGCGTCGACCAGTTCCCCGGCCAGGCAGTCCAGGACGACGTCGACGCCCTCGCCGCCGGTGGCGGCGGAGAAGCGCTCCTCGAAGGAGACGTCACGGGAGGAGGCGATGTGGGCGTCGTCGAGACCGGCCGCGCGCAGCGCGTCCCACTTGCCCTCGCTGGCCGTGCCGAACACCTCGGCACCCAGGTGCCGGGCGATCTGCACCGCGGCCGAACCCACACCGCCGGCGGCGGCGTGGATCAGGACCCGCTCGCCCGCCTTCAGGCCGGCCAGATCCACCAGCGCGTAGTACGCGGTGAGGAACACGGCGGGCACCGAGGCGGCCTGCTCGAAGGACCAGCCCTCGGGGACGCGGGCCACCATCTGGGCGTCGGCGACCGCGAGGGGGCCGAAGGCGTGCGGGACCATGCCCATCACCCGGTCGCCCGGGGCGAGGCGGGTGACGCCCGGGCCGGTCTCGACGACCACACCGGCCGCCTCGCAGCCCATGAACCCGCCGCCCGGGTACATCGCGAGGGAGACGAGGACGTCGCGGAAATTGAGCCCGGCGGCGTGCACGGCAATGCGCACCGCCCCCTCGGGCAGCGGTCCGGCCGCCTCCGGCCGGGGCAGCAGGGCCAGGTGGTCGAGGGTTCCGGCGGCGGTGGTGTCCAGGGCCCAGGCGGCGGTTCCGTCCGGTACCGGCAGGGCCGTGCCCGATCCGGCCCGGACCAGGCGCGGCGCCAGGGCGGTGCCGGAGCGCAGCGCGGTCTGCGGTTCGTCGTGGACGAGGGCCGCGGCGACCGCGCCCCGGAGGGCGGCGGCCGACTCCTCGGTGGTGTCGAGGTCGGCGATCAGGAGCCGGCCGGGGTTCTCGGCCTGGGCGGAGCGGACCAGCCCCCAGGCGGGTGAGTGCGCGAGGCCGGTGGCGTCCTCGCCGGTACGGGTGGCGACCGCGCCGTGGGTGAGGACGACCAGCCGGGATCCGGCGAAGCGTTCCCCGGCCAGCCACTCCTGCACGGTGGCGAGCAGGGCGGCCGCACCGGCGCGGACCTCGGCCGGCGCGCCGGCCGGGCCCGGGTGCGCGTCCGGGTCTCCGTACGGCAGGACCACGGTCTGCGGCAGGGCCGCGCCGTCGGCGGCGGCGAGGGCCGCGAGGTCCTCGTACCGGTCGACGGCGGCGCCCGCGCCTTCCAGGGCGGCCGCGATGCCGGGTGCGGCGGAGCCGATGACGGCCCAGTTCCCGGCGGCGGAGGCGTCGGCGTGGGCCGGCAGTTCCGTCCAGTCGAGGCGGAACAGCCCGTCGGTGCCGGCGTCGGCGCCCTGGCGCAGGGTGGCCGTGTCGACGGGACGCAGTACGAGCGCGTCGACGGTGGCGACCGGTGCGCCGGCCGCGTCGCAGACGTCCACCGCGATGGTGTCGGTGCCCGCCGCGCTGACCCGGACCCGCAGGGTGCCGGCGCCGGCCGCGTGGAGGGCGACGCCGCTCCAGGCGAAGGGCAGCCGGGCCTGTCCGGTCAGCTCGATGAACTCGCCGAGCCGCATGGCGTGCAGCGCGGCGTCGAGCAGTGCGGGGTGCAGGAGGTAGCGGGCCGCTTCGCCCTGGTGGCTGTCGGGCAGCGCGACCTCGGCGAAGACGTCGCCGGTGGACTCCTGGCGCCAGGCGGCGCGCAACCCCTGGAAGGCGGGTCCGAACTGGTAGCCGGTCTCGGCCGCGGCGGCGTAGAAGCCGTCGAGGTCGACGGGTTCCGCGGTGGCCGGCGGCCAGACGGTCAGGTCGTGGCCGGGGGAGCGGACGTCCCGGGCGAGGACGCCGCTGGCGTGGCGGGTCCAGGGCAGGTCGGCGGGGGCGTCCTCGGCGCGGGAGTGGACGGTGACCGGACGGGTGCCGGCGCCGCCTTCGGGGCCGACCAGCACCTGGAGGTGGACACCGCCGCGGGCCGGGAGGACCAGCGGTGCTTCGAGGGTGAGCTCGTCCAGCAGCGTGAACCCGGCTTCGTCGCCGGCGCGGACGGCCAGCTCGACGAAGGCGGTGCCGGGGAGGATGGGCGTGCCGGACACCGCGTGGTCGGCGAGCCAGGACTGGGTGTCGGGGGCGATCCGGCCGGTGAACAGGAGGCCTTCGCCGCCCGCGAGGCTCACGGCCGCACCGAGCAGCGGGTGCCCGGCGTCCGAGAGCCCGAAGCCGGTGGCGTCGCCGGAGAAGGGCGGCAGCGGATCGGGCCAGAAGGGCTCGTTCTGGAAGGCGTAGGTGGGCAGGTCGACGCGCGCCGTGTCCTGGCCGGCGTGGACGGCCTGCCAGTCGACGGGGGCGCCGTGGGTCCAGGCCTCGGCGAGGGAGGCGAGGAAGCGCTGCGGGCCGCCTTCGTCACGGCGCAGGGTGCCCTGGGTGACGGCGGAGGTCTGGGCGGCATCGATGGTCTCCTGGACGCCGATGGTCAGCACCGGGTGCGCGCTGGACTCCACGAAGATCTTGTGGCCGCGCTCCAGGAGTGCGCTGATGGCGTCCTGGAAGCGAACGGTGCGGCGGAGGTTGGTGTACCAGTACTCGGCGTCCAGCTCGGAACCGTCGGCCCATTCGCCCGTCACGGTGGAGAAGAACGGGACCTCGGCCGTCCGCGGTTCGATCCCGGCCAGCAGACCGATCACCTCGTCACGGATCGACTCCACCTGCGGACCGTGCGAGGCATAGTCCACGCTGATGCGCCGCGCCCGGACACCATCGGCCTCGCAAGCCGCCACCAGCCCGTCCAGAGCCTCCGGATCACCCGAAACCACCGTGGAGCGCGGCCCGTTCACCGAAGCGAGCGCGAGCCGTTCACCCCAGGCGGAGATACGTTCCGCCACCGCTTCGGCGGTGTCGGCGACGGACACCATCCCGCCCTTGCCCGCCAACGCGAGCAACGCCTTCGCCCGCAACGCCGACACCTTCGCCGCGTCCCGGAGCGACAGCGCACCCGACACCGCGGCCGCCGCGATCTCACCCTGCGAATGACCGACCACCGCCGCCGGAACGACACCAGCCGCACGCCACAGCTCCGCGAGGGACACCATCACCGCCCACAGGGCGGGCTGCACCACATCGACCCGGTCGAAACCGGGAGCACCGTCCTTCTGCCGGAGCACCTCCAACAACGACCAGTCCGTATACGGGGCCAGGGCGCGCTCACAGTCGTCCAGACGCGCCGCGAACACCGGCGAGGAGTCGTACAGCTCCACCGCCATCCCCGCCCACTGCGAACCCTGCCCCGGGAACACGAACACCGGGCGGCCGGTGCCCTTGACGACGGCGCCCTCGGTGACGCCGACGCCGGGCGTGCCCTCGGCCAGGGCCGTGAGCCCGGCAAGGAGTCCGTCGCGGTCGTCGGCCTGGACCGCGCCACGGCGTTCCAGGGCGGCCCGGGTGGTCGCCAGCGACCAGGCGACGTCCACGGGGCGCAGTGCCTCGGCGCCCTCGGCCGCGGCGAACTCCCGCAGCCGCCCGGCCTGGCCGCGCAGGGCGGCCGTACCGCGCCCGGAGACGATCCAGGGCAGTGCGGCGGCCGGGAACGCCGGGACGGCGGGCACGCGGGCGGGCTCCTCGGTCCGCGGCGCCTGCTCCAGCACGACGTGGACGTTGGTGCCGCTGCCGCCGAAGGAGGACACGCCCGCGCGGCGCGGGCGGCCCGTCTCTGGCCACGGCCGGGCCTCGGTCAGCAGCTCCACGGCGCCCGAGGCCCAGTCGATCTCGCGGGACGGCTCGGCGACGTGGAGGGTCTTGGGCAGGACGCCGTGGCGCATCGCCATGACGGTCTTGATGACGCCGGCGACACCGGAGGCGGCCTGGGAGTGGCCCAGGTTGGACTTCAGGGAGCCCAGCCACAGGGGCTGCTCGGCGGTGTGGGCCCGGCCGTAGGTGGCGAGGAGGGCCTGGGCCTCGATGGGGTCGCCGAGGGTGGTGCCGGTGCCGTGCGCCTCGACGGCGTCGACGTCGGCGGGGTCGAGTCCGGCGTCGGCGAGGGCCGCGCGGATGACGCGCTGCTGGGCGGGGCCGCTGGGGGCGGAGAGGCCGTTGCTGGCGCCGTCCTGGTTGGCGGCCGTACCGCGGATGACGGCGAGCACCTGGTGGCCGTTGGCCTGTGCGTCGGAGAGGCGCTCGAGCATGATCACGCCGACGCCCTCGGACCAGCCGGTGCCGTCGGCGTCCTCGGAGAAGGACTTGCAGCGGCCGGACGGGGAGAGTCCGCCCTGCTGGCTGAAGCCGATGAAGACGCCGGGCGAGCACATGACCATCGCGCCGCCCGCGAGCGCCATGCGGCAGTCCCCGGTGCGCAGGGCCTGCACTGCGAGGTGCAGGGCGGTCAGCGAGGAGGAGCACATGGTGTCGACGGTGACCGCCGGGCCCTCCAGCCCGAAGGTGTAGGCGAGGCGGCCGGAGGCGACGGCGGCGGAGGCGCCGAACAGCATCTGGCCGTCGGAGCCTTCGGGCATCTGCACGTCGTGGCCGTAGCCGGGGTATCCGGCTCCGATGAACACGCCGGTACTGCTGCCCTTGAGGGTGTCCGGGTCGAGGCCGGCCCGTTCGAATACCTCCCAGGCGGTCTCCAGGAGCAGGCGCTGCTGGGGGTCCATGGTGAGGGCCTCGCGGGGCGAGATGCCGAAGAAGCCGGGGTCGAAGTGGGTGGCGGTGTCGACGAAGCCGCCCTCGCGGACGTAGCTCGTACCGGCCTTGGCGCGGTCGGGGTCGTAGAAGCCGTCGAGGTTCCAGCCGCGGTCGGTGGGGAAGCCGCCGATGGCGTCGCGGCCTTCGACGACGAGCTGCCACATGTCCTCGGGCGAGGTGATCCCGCCGGGGTAGCGGCAGCTCATGGAGACGATGGCGATGGGCTCGTCGGAGGCGGCGGTCCGCGCGGTGGCGGCGCCGGCCGCGGTGGCGGTGTCCCCGGCGCCGAGGAGTCCGGCGCGCAGCAGGTCGGCGACGGCCTGGGGGGTGGGGTGGTCGAAGACCATCGTCGCGGGCAGGGTGAGGCCGGTGGCCGCGGTGAGCCGGTTGCGCAGGTCGACGGAGGTCAGCGAGTCGAAGCCGGTCGCCTTGAAGGCCCGTCCGGGCTCGATGGCGTCGAGGGAGGGGTGGCCGAGGACGGCGGCGGCCTCCCGGCGGACCAGGTCGAGCAGGATGGTGTCCCGCTCTCCTTCGGGGGCCTGCCGCAGGCGGCGGGCGAACTCTCCCGAGGGGCTTTCCCCGTCGGTGTCCGCGTCGGCGCGGGCGGGCCGGGTGGCCTCGCGGGCCTCGGGGATGCCGGTGAGCAGCGGGCTGGGGCGGGTGGCGGTGAAGCCGGGCGCGAAGCGGGACCAGTCGACGTCGGCGACGGCGACGAACGCCTCGTCGTGGTCGACGGCCTGGAACAGCGCGGACAGGGCGGTCGCCGGGTCCATCTCCAGGACGCCGCGGCGGCTCATGTACTCCTGGGCGCCGGCGGTCTCCATGATGCCGCCGCCGCCCCAGGCGCCCCAGGCGACGGAGGTGGCGGTGAGGCCGCGGGCCCGGCGGCGTTCGGCGAGCGCGTCGAGGTGGGCGTTGGCGGCGGCGTAGGCGGTGTGCCCGGCGGCGCCCCATACCCCGGAGTTGGAGGAGAACAGGACGAAGGCGTCCAGGGCGGTGTCGCCGAGGAGCTCGTCGAGGTGGGTGGCGCCGGCGGCCTTGCCGGCGAGGACCCGCTCGAACTCCTCGGGCGTGACGTCCTCCAGGACGGTGGACTGGGGGACGCCGGCGGCGTGCACGACGGCCGTCAGGGGGGTGACGGCGGGTACGGCGGCCAGCAGCGCGGCAACCGCGTCGCGGTCGGAGACGTCGCAGGCCACGGCTTCGGCCTCGGCGCCCAGGGCGCGCAGCTCCGTGAGGAGTTCGGCGGCGCCGGGGGCGTCGGGCCCGCGGCGGCCGGCCAGCACGAGGCGTTCGGCGCCCGCGGCGGCGAGCCGGCGGGCGACGTGCGCGCCGACTCCGCCGGTGCCGCCGGTGACGAGGACGGTGCCGTGCGGGCGCCATTCGCGGGCCGGTCCGCGGTCCTCCAGGGCGGCGCGGACGAGGCGGCGGCCGAAGGTGCCGGAGCCGCGGACGGCGATCTGGTCCTCCTCGCCGGCGCCTCCGGCGAGGATCTGGACGAGCCGGGTCAGGGCGCGTTCGTCGGCGGCCCGCGGCAGGTCGACGAGTCCGCCCCAGCTGCGGGGCTGTTCCAGTGCGACGACCCGGCCCAGGCCCCAGACCTGCGCCTGGGCGGGGTCGGCGGCGTCGTCGGAGCGGCCGGTGGAGACGGCGCCGCGGGTCACGGTCCACAGCCTGGCGCCGGTCACGGCGGCGTCGGTGAGGGCCTGGACCAGGAGGAGGCTGTGCAGGGCCGCGTCGGCGCCGAGACCGGCGAGGGAGAGGACCCCCGTGATCTCGGCGGCGGCGACGGCGGTGCGGATCAGTTCGGCGAGCGCGGTCCGGTCGCCGCCGGTGACGCGTACGGTCACGGTCGCGGCGCCGTGCCGGGCGAGCGTGGCGGCGCAGTCGGCGGCGAGGGACTCGTGTGCGGGGTCGGCGGGCAGCACGACCAGCCAGGTGCCCGTCAGCGGCGCCGGGGCGGGCTCCGGGAGGCGGTCCCAGGAGACGCGGTAGCGCCAGGTGTCGACGGTGGAGCGTTCGCGGCGGCGGCGCCGCCAGGAGGACAGGGCGGGCAGCAGCTCGCCCAGGGAGCGCCGTTCCTCCAGGTCGAGGGTGCCGGCGAGGGTTTCGAGGTCCTCGCGTTCGACGGCGTCCCAGAAACGCGCCTCGGTTTCGTCGGCGGGCGGTGTCCCGCCCGGGGTCTCGGGGGTGGCGGTCGCCTCCAGCCAGTAGTGCTGCTGCTGGAAGGCGTACGTGGGCAGTTCCACGGTGCGGGGGCCGTGCGGGGCGACGAGGGTCGCCCAGTCGACGCCGGCGCCGTGGACCCAGGCTTCGGCGAGGGAGGTGAGGATGCGGCGCGAGCCGCCCTCGTCGCGGCGCAGGGAGCCGAGGGTGACGGCGGCGGCGGCCGTGGTGTCGATGGTTTCCTGGACGCCGATGGTGAGGACGGGGTGGGCGCTGGCCTCGACGAAGATGCCGTGGCCCTCGGCGAGGAGGGCGCGGACGGCCTCCTCGAAGCGGACGGTGGTGCGCAGGTTGGTGTACCAGTACTCGGCGTCGAGCTCGGTGCCGGTGACGAATCCGGCGGTGACGGTGGAGAAGAAGGGGATCTCGGCGGTGCGGGGCTCGATCCCGGCCAGCAGGCCGATGACCTCGTCGCGGATCGACTCGACCTGCGCGGAGTGCGAGGCGTAGTCGACGTTGATCCGCCGGGCGCGGACACCGTCGGCCTCACAGGCCGCCATCAGCTCGTCCAGGGCCTCCGGATCACCGGAAACCACCGTGGAGCGCGGCCCGTTCACCGAAGCCAGCGCCAGACGCTCGCCCCAGGCGGAGATGCGTTCCTTCACCGCGTCGGCGATGTCCGCGACCGACACCATGCCGCCCTTGCCGGCCAGGGCCACGATCGCCTTCGCCCGCAGCGCGGACACCTTCGCCGCGTCCTGGAGCGACAGCGCGCCCGACACCGCCGCGGCCGCGATCTCGCCCTGCGAGTGGCCGACGACGGCCGCCGGGACGACCCCGGCGGCACGCCACAGCTCGGCGAGGGACACCATCACCGCCCACAGGGCGGGCTGCACCACGTCGACCCGGTCGAAACCGGGTACGCCGTCCTTCTGCCGGAGCACGTCGAGCAGCGACCAGTCGGTGTGGGGGGCCAGCGCCTCGGCGCACTCGTCGAGGCGGGCCGCGAACACCGGGGAGGCCTCGTACAGTTCCACGGCCATGCCCGCCCACTGGGAGCCCTGGCCGGGGAAGACGAGGACGGTCCCGGAGCCGGGCAGGGTGGCGCCCCGGACGACGGTGGTGGCGCCGGGTGCGGCGTCGGCGAGGGTGGCGAGGCCTTCCTGGAAGCCGCTGTCGCCGACGGCGACGACCACGGCGCGCTGCTCCAGGGCGGCGCGGGTGGTGGCCAGGGAGTGGGCCACGTCGGCGGGGCCCGGCGCGCTCTCGCGGGCGGCGAAGGCGCGCAGCCGGCCCGCCTGGGCGTGCAGGGCGCCCGGGGTGTGGCCGGAGAGGGCCCACGGGATCAGCGGGGTGGACAGGACCGCCGGGGTGGCGGCGGGGGCGGCGGCGGCCGCGTCGTCGGTGTCGGTGTCGGGGCCGTCGTGGGTGTGCTGTTCGAGGATGACGTGCGCGTTGGTGCCGCCGACGCCGAAGGCGGAGACGCCCGCGCGGCGCGGGCCGCCGTCGCGGGAGGTCCACTCGACGGGTTCGCGCAGCAGCCGTACGGAGCCGGCCGACCAGTCGACCTGGCTGGTGGGTGCGTCGACGTGGAGGGTGCGGGGCAGCAGTCCGTGGCGCATGGCCATGACCATCTTCATCACGCCGGCCATGCCGGCGGCGGCCTGGGTGTGGCCGATGTTGGATTTGACGGAGCCGAGCCACAGCGGCCGGTCCTCGGGGCGGTTCTTGCCGTAGGCGGCCATCAGGGCCTGCGCCTCGATGGGGTCGCCGAGGGTGGTGCCGGTGCCGTGGGCCTCGACGGCGTCGATCTGCTGGGCGCCGAGGCGGGCGTTGGCGAGGGCCTGCTTGATGACGCGGATCTGGGAGGGTCCGTTGGGGGCGGTCAGGCCGTTGCTGGCGCCGTCCTGGTTGACCGCCGAACCGCGGATGACGGCGAGGACCTCGTGGCCGTGGCGGCGGGCGTCCGAGAGCCGCTCCAGCAGCAGGACGCCGATGCCCTCGGCGAAGCCGGTGCCGTCGGCGGAGTCCGCGAAGGCCTTGCAGCGGCCGTCGGCGGCCAGGCCGCGCTGGCGGCTGAACTCGACGAACAGGCCGGGGGTGGACATGACGGTGACGCCGGCGGCCAGGGCGAGGGAGCACTCGTCCTGGCGCAGGGCCTGCACGGCCAGGTGCAGGGCGACGAGCGAGGAGGAGCAGGCGGTGTCGACGGTGACGGCCGGGCCCTCCAGCCCGAAGGTGTAGGCGAGGCGCCCGGAGACCACGGCGGCCGCACTGCCCGTGCCGAGATAGCCCTCGACGTCGTCGGGGACGGAGTCGAGGTCAGTGGCGTAGCTGGAGGCGGAGGCACCGACGAACACGCCGGTGCGGCTGCCCTTGAGCGACGTCGGGTCGTATCCGGCGCGCTCCAGGACCTCCCAGGAGGCCTCCAGCAGCAGCCGCTGCTGCGGGTCCATGGCCAGGGCCTCGCGCGGCGAGATGCCGAACAGCCGCGCGTCGAAGCGCGGGACGTCCTGGAGGAAGCCGCCCTGCTGGGTGTACGAGGTGCCGATCCGGTCGGGGTCGGGGTCGTAGAGGGCGCCGAGGTCCCAGCCGCGGTCCTCGGGGAAGCCGCCGATGCCGTCGCGGCCGTCGGCGACGAGGTCCCACAGCTGTTCGGGCGTGGCGACCCGGCCGGGGAAGCGGCAGGCCATGCGGACGATGGCCACGGGCTCGGGCTCTTCGAGCTCCTTGACGCGCCGGCGCGCGTTGCGCAGGTCGGCGGTGGCCCGCTTCAGATATTCGCGGAGCTTGTCCTCATTGTTCGTGCTCAACGTCACTCACCTACCGGGAACGGGAAGCCAACACGGCGCGGTCGTTGCGGGCGCGGGGTCACTGCGTCTCCAACTCGTCGTCGAGCAGGTCGAAGAGCTCGCTGTCCGAGGCCGCGTCGAGGTCGGCGTCGGAGGCGGGCGCCGCGTCCGCTGCGGTGGCGTTCCAGGCGGCGAGCAGCGCGTGGAGCCTGCTGCTGATCCGGCCGCGGTCTTCGGGGGTGGTCGGGGCGGCCCCGGCGAGGGCGCCGCCGAGCCGGTCGATCTCGTCGAGCAGCGCGTCCGGGCCGTCGGTGTCGCCGAGGAGTTCGGTGCGCAGCAGGGCGGCGAGCTCGACGGGCGTCGGGTGGTCGAAGACGAGGGTGGAGGGCAGGCTCAGGCCGGTGGCGGCGCCGAGCCGGTTGCGCAGTTCGACCGCGCTGAGGGAGTCGAAGCCCAGCTCGCGGAAGGCGCGCTGGGGGCCGACGGCGGCCAGGGCCTCGGGGCCGGCGGTGCCGTGGCCGAGGACGGAGGCGGCCTGCTTGCGGACCAGGTCGAGCAGGACGCGGTCCTGCTCGGCCGGCGGGAGGCCGGTGAGCCGGTGCAGCAGGGCGTCGGCGGCGCCGTCGGCCTCCTCGGCCTCGGCCGCAGCAGCAGCCCCGGCCCGGGCGAGGAGCTGCGCCGCCTCGGGGACCATCTCGAAGAGGGGGCTGTTGCGCTCGGTGTTGGTGCCCAGCGAGAAGCTGTCCCAGCGGATGTCGATGACGACCGGGCTGGTCTCCTCGTGGTCGAGGGACTGCTGGAGGGCGGCGGTGGCGAGTTCCGGGGGGAGCTCCCAGACGCCCTGGAGGCGGGCGCGTTCGCCGACGCCGTTGTCGGCCATGCCGCTGCCCTCCCAGGTGCCCCACACGACGGCGGTGGCGGGCAGCCCGAGGGCGCGGCGCTGCTCGGCGAGGGCGTCGAGGAAGGTGTTGCCGGGGGTGTAGTTGCCCAGGCCCGCGGAGCCGTAGGCGGCGCCGAAGGAGGAGAACAGGACGAAGGCCGTGAGCTCCTTGTCGCGGGTCAGTTCCTGGAGGTTGAGGGCGCCGCGCGCCTTGACGGCGAGGACGCGCTCCATGCGGTCGGGGGTCAGCGAGTCGATCATGCCGTCGTCGAGGACTGCGGCGGTGTGGAACACCGAGGTCAGCGGGGTTTCCGCGGGCAGCGCCCCGATGACGGCGGCGAGCGCGGCGGCGTCGGTGACGTCGGCCGCGGCGATGGTCACCTTGGCGCCGAGCCCGGTGAGTTCGGCTTCCAGGGCGCCGGCGCCGGGGGCGTCGGGTCCGCTGCGGCTGATCAGCAGCAGGTGTTCGGCGCCCGCGCGGGCGAGCCAGCGGGCGGTCTGCGCGCCCAGGCCGCCGGTGCCGCCGGTGATGAGGGCGGTGCCGGACGGCTGCCAGGCGCGGGCCGGTTCGGCGTCGCCGAGCGGCGCCCGGACCAGCCTGCGGACCAGGACGTTCCAGGACCGTACGGCGAGCTGGTCCTCGTCGCCCGGCTCGGTGAGGACGCCGGCGAGCCGCTTCCATGCCTCCTCGTCGGGCTGCCGCGGCAGGTCGACGATGCCGCCCCACAGCCGCGGGTGCTCCTGGACCAGGACGCGGGCCAGGCCCCATACGGCGGCCTGGACGGGGCTGGTGAGCGGGTCGGAGTCGCCGACGGAGACGGCACCCTGGGTGAGGGACCACACCGGGGCGTCGAACTCGGCGAGTTCGCGGACCTGGAGGACCGCCTGGACGAGGGTGACCGTGCCGGCCAGGCCGAGCGGGAGGTCCGGGTGGTCGGGATGGGGCCGCTCGTCGAGGGACAGCAGGGACAGGATCCCGGTGACGCGGTCCTCGCCCTCGGCGGTGAGTTCCTGGTGGAGCTGCTGGGCGAGGGTGTACCGGTCGCTCGCCCAGACGTCGACGGGGACGCGGACGGTGCGGGCGCCCTGGGCGGCGAGGCGGTCGGCGGCGGCCGCGGCCACCGCGTCGTCGCCGCCCTCGGACTCCACGATCAGCCAGGTGCCGGTGAGCCGCGGTGCGGCGGTGTCGGCGACCGTCCACACGGTGCGGTAGCGCCAGGAGTCGATCGCGGACTTCTCGCGGCGGGTGCGGCGCCAGGCGGCCAGGGCGGGCAGTGCCTCGCCGAGGGGCTGGTCCGCGCCGACCCCGAGGGGAGCGAGGTCGCCGCTGTCCACTGCCGCCCAGAAGGCGGCGTCGACCTCGTCGCCGCCGTGCGCGACGAGGCCGGGGGACGCCGGGTCCGAGGGCGCGGCGTCGAGCCAGTACGGGCGGTGCTGGAAGGCGTACGTGGGCAGCTCGACGCGCTGCGCGCCGTCGGGGAAGACGGTGGGCCAGGCGACGGTGGCGCCGCGCGTCCAGGCTTCGGCGAGGGAGGTGAGGAAGCGCTGCGGACCGCCCTCGTCGCGGCGCAGGGTGGCGAGGGTGACGGCGGTGGGGGCGGCCGGGGACTCGGCGGCGTCGATGGTTTCCTGGACGCCGATGGTGAGGACGGGGTGGGCGCTGGCCTCGACGAACAGGCCGTGGCCGGTGTCCAGGAGGCTGCGGACGGCCTCCTCGAAGCGGACGGTGGTGCGCAGGTTGGTGTACCAGTACTCGGCGTCGAGCTCGGAACCGTCGGCCCATTCCCCCGTCACGGTGGAGAAGAACGGGATCTCGGCGGTGCGCGGCTCGATCCCGGCCAGCAGGCCGATGACCTCGTCGCGGATCGATTCGACCTGCGCGGAGTGCGAGGCGTAGTCGACGTTGATGCGGCGGGCGCGGACACCGTCGGCCTCACAGGCCGCCGTCAGCTCGTCCAGGGCCTCCGGATCACCGGAAACCACCGTGGAGCGCGGCCCGTTCACCGAAGCCAGCGCCAGACGCTCGCCCCAGGCGGAGATGCGTTCCTTCACCGCGTCGGCGATGTCCGCGACCGACACCATGCCGCCCTTGCCGGCCAGGGCCACGATCGCCTTCGCCCGCAGCGCGGACACCTTCGCCGCGTCCTGGAGCGACAGCGCGCCCGACACCGCCGCGGCCGCGATCTCGCCCTGCGAGTGGCCCAGCACGGCGGCGGGGCGGACCCCGTGGAAGCGCCACAGCTCGGCGAGGGACACCATCACCGCCCACAGGGCGGGCTGCACCACGTCGACCCGGTCGAAACCGGGTACGCCGTCCTTCTGCCGGAGCACGTCGAGCAGCGACCAGTCGGTGTGGGGGGCCAGCGCCTCGGCGCACTCGTCGAGGCGGGCCGCGAACACCGGGGAGGCCTCGTACAGTTCCACGGCCATGCCCGCCCACTGGGAGCCCTGGCCGGGGAAGACGAAGACGGGGCGGTCCGCGCCCGCGGCGGCGGTGACGCCGGTGGTGTCGCCCTCGGCGAGCTCGGCGAGCCCGGCGAGGAACTCCTCGTGCTTGGCGGCGACGACCGCGCCGCGCACCGGGTGGGCGGTGCGGGTGGTGGCCAGGGAGAAGCCGGTGGAGGCGGGCGCGGCGCCGTCCCGGACGTGGGCCAGGAGGCGGGCGGCCTGCTCGCGCAGGGCGGCCCGGGTGCGGCCGGAGAGGATCCACGGCACGGGCGCGCCGCCGCCGTCCTCGGGGGACGGCGCCGCCGGCCGGTCCGCCCGGGCGGCCTCCTCGATGATGACGTGGGCGTTCGTACCGCTCACGCCGAAGGAGGACACTCCGGCCCGGCGGGGCTCCTCGCCGCGGCGCGTCCAGTCGCGGGACTCGTTCAGCAGCCGGACGCCGCCGGAGGACCAGTCGATGTGCGGCGACGGCTCGTCGGCGTGCAGGGTCTTGGGGAGCACGCCTTGGCGCAGCGCCTGCACCATCTTGATGACGCCGGCGAGGCCCGCGACGGGACCGCCGTGCCCGATGTTGGACTTCGACGAGCCGAGCCACAGCGGCTGGTCGGCGGAGTGCTCCTGCCCGTAGGTGGCGAGCAGGGCCTGTGCCTCGATCGGGTCGCCGAGGGAGGTGCCGGTGCCGTGCGCCTCGACCGCGTCCACGTCGCGCGGGGTGAGCCGGGCGTTGGCGAGGGCGCGGCGGATGACCTCCTGCTGCGCGGGCTCGCTGGGGGCGGTGAGGCCGTTGCTGGCGCCGTCCTGGTTGAGGGCGGAGCCGCGGATGACGGCGAGGACCTGGTGGCCGTTGCGGCGCGCGTCGGAGAGGCGCTCCACGAGCAGCACTCCGGCGCCCTCGGACCAGGTGGTGCCGTCGGCGCCGGCGCCGAAGGCCTTGCAGCGGCCGTCGGCGGCCAGCGCGCGCTGGCGGCTGAACTCCACGAACGCGGCGGGGCTGGCCATGACGGCCACGCCCGCGGCCAGGGCGAGCGAGCACTCGCCCTGGCGCAGGGCCTGCACGGCCAGGTGCAGGGCGACCAGGCCGGAGGAGCAGGCGGTGTCGACGGTGACGGCGGGGCCGGCCAGCCCGAAGGTGTAGGCGACCCGGCCGGACAGGACGCTCGACATGGTGCCGGTGCCGATGTAGCCCTCCACGCCGTCCGGCAGGGCGTCCAGCCGGGAGGCGTAGTCGGAGGCGACGGCGCCGACGAAGACGCCCGTCTCGGTGCCCTTCAGCGACAGCGGGTCGTAGCCCGCTCGCTCCAGGGTCTCCCAGGCGGTCTCCAGGAACAGCCGCTGCTGCGGGTCCATGGCGGCCGCCTCGCGCGGCGAGATGCCGAAGAGCTCCGGGTCGAAGAGGGTGGCTCCCTGGAGGAAGCCGCCCTCCCTGACGTACGTCTTGCCGGGGGCGTCGGGGTCGGGATCGTACAGGTCGGTGTCCCAGCCGCGGTCGGCCGGGAAGGGGCCGATCGCGTCGGTACCGGACGCCACGAGGTTCCAGAAGCCCTCGGGGTCGGTGACCCCGCCCGGGAAGCGGCAGGCCATCGAAACGATGGCGATCGGCTCGTACCCGGCGTCCTCCGCGTCGCGCAGCTGCTGCTTGGTACGGCTCAGGTCGGCTGTGACGCGCTTGAGGTATTCACGGAGCTTCTCTTCGTTGCTCGTCGACATGCTCGGTACTCCTAAGTGGATATGGGACAGAGGAGCAGGTCAGGAAGCTCCCAGTTCCTTGTCGATCAGTGCGAAGATCTCGTCGTCCGTCACCGACGCGAGGGCGTCGTCGTCGAGGACGTCCGCCTCCGTTTCGGTTCCGCGCCACTTCCACAGCAGTGCTTCCAGCCGCTTGGCGACGGTGTCGCGGGCGGTGCCGTCCGGGTCGGCGTCCGCCAGTACGGCTTCCAGGGCGGCCAGTTCACGCAGCCCGGGCGCTTGCGCGCCGCGGGCGGTGCCCAGCTGGTCGAGGAGGTGCCGGGCGAGGGCGAGCGGGGTCGGGTGGCTGAAGACGAGGGTCGCGGGCAGGGACAGGCCGGTCGCGGCGGTGAGCCGGTTGCGCAGCTCGACCGCGGTCAGCGAGTCGAACCCGAGCTCCCGGAAGGCCTTCTCCGCCTCGACCGATTCCGTCTCCGGGTGGCCGAGGACCGCGGCCACCCGGGTACGGACGAGGTCGGTGACCGTGCGCTCCTGCTCCTGCGGGGAGAGCGCGGCCAGCCGCTGTGCGAACGATTCGGCCTCCGCCGCGTCCTGCGAGGCGGCCGTCCGGCGTACGGGCGTACGCGTCACGGTGCTCGCCCCGCCGGTGGCTCCGGCGGCGGCCGCGGCGGCGGACAGTTCCCCGGCGGACACCAGCCGCGACGCGAACGACGCGACGGAGGCCACGGGGCGGCCGGTGGCGTCGGCGACCGTGAGGGCCACCTCGTCCGGGCCGGCCGGGGTCAGGTGCACGCGCACGCGCGAGGCTCCCGCGGCGTGCAGGCGCACTCCGCTCCACGCGAACGGCAGCCAGGCCGTTCCGTCCTCCGTCTCCGGCCCGCTCACCGCCAGCGCGTGGAGCGCGGCGTCGAGCAGGGCCGGGTGGAGGCCGAACCGGCCGGCGTCCTCCTGCTGATCCTCGGGCAGCACCACCTCGGCGTACACCCCGACACCGTCGCCCGGGAGCCAGACCTCGGCCAACCCCTGAAAGGCCGGGCCGTACCCGTACCCCGACCCCGACAGCCCCTCATAGAAGCCGTCGAGGTCCACGCGCTCGGCACCGGCCGGGGGCCAGGCGCCGAGCTCGCGGCCGGGCCGCGGGGTCTCGGCGCGGCTGAGCACGCCCTGGGCGTGGCGGGTCCAGGTGCCGTCGGCGGCGTCCTGGCGGCCGTACACGGCGACGGTGCGCCTGGAGCCGGTGTCCGGGGGGCCGACGACGACCTGGAGCAGTACGGGGCCCTCGTCGGGCAGGACCAGCGGGGCTTCGAGGGTCAGTTCGTCGAGGGTGTCGCAGCCGGCCTCGTCGCCGGCGCGGACGGCCAGCTCGACGAACGCGGCGCCGGGCAGCACGCGGGCTCCGGCCACGACGTGGTCGGCGAGCCAGGGGTGGGTGCGCAGCGACAGGCGGCCGGTGAGGACGGTCTGGCCGCCGTCGGCGAGGCGGACGGCCGCGCCGAGGAGGGGGTGGTCGGCGGCGCCGAGACCGGCGGCGGACACGTCGCCGGCGCCGGTGGCGGTGGCCGTCAGCCAGTAGCGCTCCCGCTGGAAGGCGTACGTGGGCAGCTCGACGCCAGAGGCGTCCTGCCCGGCGTAGACGGCCTGCCAGTCGACGGGGGCGCCGTGGGTCCAGGCCTCGGCGAGGGAGGCGAGGAAGCGCTGCGGGCCGCCTTCGTCACGGCGCAGGGTGCCCTGGGTGACGGCGGAGGTCTGGGCGGCATCGATGGTCTCCTGGACGCCGATGGTCAGCACCGGGTGCGCGCTGGACTCCACGAAGATCTTGTGGCCGCGCTCCAGGAGTGCGCTGATGGCGTCCTGGAAGCGGACCGTGCGGCGGAGGTTGGTGTACCAGTACTCGGCGTCCAGCTCGGAACCGTCGGCCCATTCGCCCGTCACGGTGGAGAAGAACGGGACCTCGGCCGTCCGCGGTTCGATCCCGTCCAGCAGACCGATCACCTCGTCACGGATCGACTCCACCTGCGGACCGTGCGAGGCGTAGTCCACGCTGATGCGGCGGGCGCGGACACCGTCGGCCTCACAGGCCGCCATCAGCTCGTCCAAGGCCTCCGGATCACCCGAAACCACCGTGGAGCGCGGCCCGTTCACCGAAGCGAGCGCGAGCCGCTCACCCCAGGCGGAGATACGTTCCGCCACCGCTTCGGCGGTGTCGGCGACGGACACCATCCCGCCCTTGCCCGCCAACGCGAGCAACGCCTTCGCCCGCAACGCCGACACCTTCGCCGCGTCCTGGAGCGACAGCGCACCCGACACCGCGGCCGCCGCGATCTCACCCTGCGAATGACCGACGACGGCCGCCGGGACGACCCCGACGGAACGCCACAGCTCGGCGAGGGACACCATCACCGCCCACAGGGCGGGCTGCACCACATCGACCCGGTCGAAACCGGGAGCACCGTCCTTCTGCCGGAGCACCTCCAACAACGACCAGTCCGTATAGGCGGCCAGCGCCTCCGCGCACGCGTCCAGACGCGCCGCGAACACCGGCGAGGAGTCGTACAGCTCCACCGCCATCCCCGCCCACTGCGAACCCTGCCCCGGGAACACGAACACCGTCTTGCCGACACCCGCCTGCCCCTGGTGGACGCCGGTCGCGGTGTCGCCCCCGGCGAGGGCGGCGAGGGCGCGCCCGGTGTCCCGCGCGGAGGTGAGGGAGGTGATCGCCGCGCGGTGGTCGAAGGCGGCCCGGGTGGTGGCCAGGGCGACTCCGGTGGCGGTGTGCGCGCCGGGCTGCGCGGCGGCGTGCGCGGCGAGCCGCCCGGCCTGTCCGCGCAGGGCGGCGGCGGTGCGGCCCGACAGGAGCCAGGGGGTGCCGTCCACGGGGCCGGACAGGACGGCGGGGCGGCCGGGGCCGGTCTCGGCCGGCTCGGCCTCGGCGTCCGTTCCGGGGTCCTCGGGGGTCTGCTCGAGGATGACGTGCGCGTTGGTGCCGCTGATGCCGAACGCGGAGACGCCGGCCCGGCGCGGACGGCCGGTTTCCGGCCAGGCGCGCGGCTCGGTCAGCAGCTCCACGGCGCCGGAGGCCCAGTCGATCTTCGGGGAGGGCGCGTCGACGTGCAGGGTCTGCGGGAGGAGACCGTTGCGCATCGCCATGACCATCTTCATCACGCCGGCCGCGCCCGAAGCGGCCGAGGTGTGGCCGATGTTGGACTTCACGGAGCCGAGCCACAGCGGCCGGTCGGCGGGCCGGTTCTGCCCGTACGTGGCGAGGAGGGCCTGGGCCTCGATGGGGTCGCCGAGGGTGGTGCCGGTGCCGTGCGCCTCGACGGCGTCGACGTCGGCGGCGGTGACGCGGGCGCTGGCGAGGGCCTGCTTGATGACCCGCATCTGGGCGGGCCCGTTGGGGGCGGTGAGGCCGTTGCTGGCGCCGTCCTGGTTGACGGCGGTGCCCCGGATCACGGCGAGGACCCGGCGGCCGGCCCGGCGGGCGTCGGAGAGCCGTTCGACGAGGAGCATGCCGACGCCCTCGGCGGGCCCGAAGCCGTCGGCGGCGGTGGCGAAGGCCTTGCAGCGGCCGTCGGCGGCGAGCGCCCGCTGGCGGCTGAACTCCACGAACCCGGCGGGGTTCGACATGACGGTGACACCGCCGGCGAGGGCCATGGAGCATTCGCCGTTGCGCAGGGCCTGGACGGCCATGTGCAGGGCGACGAGCGAGGAGGAGCAGGCGGTGTCGATGGTGACGGCCGGGCCCTCCAGGCCGAGGGAGTAGGCGAGCCGGCCGGACATGACGCTGGCCAGGTTGCCGGTGCCCAGGTAGCCCTCGAGCTCGTCGGGGGCCTGGAGGATGCCGGTGGTGTAGTCGATGGCGCTGAAGCCGACGAAGGTGCCGGTGAGGCTGCCGGTGAGGGTGGCGGGGTCGATCCCGGCGCGCTCGACGGCCTCCCAGCCGGTCTCCAGGAGGAGGCGCTGCTGGGGGTCCATGGCGAGGGCTTCGCGCGGGGAGATCCCGAAGAAGGCGGCGTCGAACTCGTCGACGTCGTGCAGGAAGCCGCCTTCCTTCACGTAGTTGGTGCCCGGCTTGTCGGGGTCGGGGTCGTAGAGGGATTCGATGTCCCACCCGCGGTTGACGGGGAAGCCGCCGACGGCGTCGCCGCCGGCCGCGACCAGCTCCCACAGGTCTTCGGGGGAGCTCACCCCGCCCGGATAGCGGCAGGCCATGCCGGTGATCGCGATCGGTTCGTGGCCGGCCGACTCGGCGGCCTGCAGCCGCTTGCGGGTCTGCTGCAGGTCGGCCGTCGCCCGCTTGAGGTATTCGAGGAGCTTCTCTTCGTTGTTCGCCATGGTCGGTATCTCCGTGGGCCCCGTGGGGCGGATCGCTGGCCGGCGGGTGGGATGGGGGAAGGGGTGCCTCCCCGGACAGACCGTGGTCGTGGCCCGTCCGGGGAGACACCCCTCCCGGATGTGTCAGGAGGTGCCCAGCTCTTTGTCGAGCAGGGCGAACATGTCGTCGGCGGTGGCGCTGTGCAGGCCTTCGCCGGTGGTCTCGTCCGGGGTGGCGTCCGTGCCGCCCACGGTCCACAGCAGGGCTTCGAGGCGCTGCTTGAGCTTGGTGCGGGTGTCGCTGTCGGGTGCGGTGGCGGCGAGCGCGCCCTCGAGGCGGTCGAGCTCGTCGAGGACCGAGCCGACGGGGGCCGTCGACTCCGGCAGCAGGGCGCCGCGCAGGTGCCCGGCGAGGGCCGCCGGGTTGGGGTAGTCGAAGACGATGGTGGCGGGGAGCTTGAGGCCGGTGGCGGCGCCGAGCCGGTCGCGCAGTTCGACGGCGGTCAGCGAGTCGAAGCCGAGGCCCTTGAAGGCGCGGCCGGGTTCGATGGCGTCGACCGAGTCGTGGCCGAGGACGCCGGCCACCTTGTCGCGCACCAGGTCGAGGAGGATCGTCTCGCGTTCGGCGGGGTTCGCCGCGGTGAGCTCTTCGACGAGCCGGGCCGCGGCCCCGGTGGCGGCCGCCGCCGTCCGCTCGGGCTCCTCGGCGGCCTTCAGGGCGGCGCGGGCCTCCGGGACGCCCTGGATGAGCGGGCTGGGGCGGCCGGAGGTGAAGCCGCGGGCGAAGCGCTCCCATTCGACGTCGGCGACGGCGCGGAACACCTCGTCGTGCTCCACGGCCTGGACCATCGCGTTCAGGGCGAGTTCGGGGTCCATCTCGATGACGCCGCGGCGGCGCATGTACTCCTCGACGCCCTCGCCCTCCATCATGCCGCCGCCGCCCCAGGCGCCCCAGGCGAGGGAGGTGGCCGTCAGGCCGCGGGCCCTGCGCTGCTGGGCGAACGCGTCGAGCCAGGCGTTGCCGGGGGCGTAGCCGCCGTGCCGGCCGCTGCCCCAGACACCGGAGTTCGAGGAGAACAGGACGAACGCGTCGAGCGGGGTGTCGCCGAGCAGCTCGTCGAGGTGGCGAGCGCCGTCGATCTTGCCTTCGTTGATCTTCCGGTACTCGTCGGTGGTCATCTCGTCGACGAGGGTGGACTGGACGACGCCGACGGCGTGGACGACGGCGGTCAGCGGCTGCCCGGCCGGGATCGCGTCGAGGACCGCCTCGAGCCGGCCGCGGTCGGACACGTCGCAGGCGGCGAGCGTCACGTCGGCGCCCAGGGCACGGAGTTCGGCGGCGAGTTCCTCCGCCCCCGGGGCCTCGGCGCCGCGCCGGCTGGTGAGGACGAGGCGGGCGGCGCCGGTGGCGGCGAGGCGGCGGGCGACCTGCGCGCCCACGCCTCCGGTGCCGCCGGTGACCAGGACCGTCCCGGACGGCTGCCAGCGGCGGACCGGCTCGCGGTCCCCCAGCGGGGCGCGCACCAGCCGGCGGCCGAAGGCTCCGCCGGAGCGCACCGCGACCTGGTCCTCGTCGCCGAGGCCGGTGAGGACCCGGGCGAGTCGCGCCGAGGCCCGCTCGTCCAGCTCGGCCGGCAGGTCGACGAGGCCGCCCCAGGTACGGGGCTGTTCGAGGGCGACGACCCGGCCGAGGCCCCACAGCTGGGCCTGGACGGGGTCGGCGGGCGCGTCGGCCGGGCCGGTGGCGACGGCGCCGCGGGTGAGCGCCCACAGGGGCGCGGTCACTCCGGCGTCGTTCAGGGCCTGGACGAGGACGAGGGTGCCGGTGGCGACGTCGTCCCGGTCGGCCGCGTCGCCGAGCAGGGAGACCACGCCGGTGAGCGGGTCGCCGGGGAGCAAGGCGGCCCAGGCGGTGCGGTCGGCCGCGGCCGGGTCGAGGGCGAGCCGGTGGACGTCGGCGCCGTGCGCGGCGAGCGCGGCGACGGTGGCCGCGGTGCGCTCCGGGTGGGCCGCCCGCAGGGGCTCCACGACGAGCCAGCGTCCGGTGAGCCGGTCGGTGGCGTCCTCGGGCAGCAGGGTCCAGTCGACGTCGTAGCGCCAGGAGTCGACGGTGGAGCGTTCGCGGCGGCCGCGCCGCCAGGTGGCGAGCTCGGGCAGCAGCTCGCGCAGCGGGCGGTCGCCGTCGAGGCCGACGGTCTCGGCCAGGGAGTCGAGGTCGCCGGCTTCGACGGCCGACCAGAACGCGCCCTCGGTCTCCTCGGCGGGACCCTGGAGGAGGGCGGTGGCCTCGGCGGGGCCGGAGGCCAGCCAGTAGCGCTGCTGCTGGAAGGCGTACGTGGGGAGTTCGACGGTGCGGGCTCCGCGTCCGGCGAGGACGGAGGTCCAGTCGACGTCGACGCCGCGGGTCCAGGCGGTGGCGAGGGCGGTGTAGAAGCGGGCCAGGCCGCCCTCCTCGCGGCGCAGGGTACCCAGGGCGAGGGCCTCGGACCCGGCGTCCTCGGCGGTCTCCATGACCCCGTACACGAGGACGGGGTGGGCGCTGGACTCGACGAACACGCGGTGTCCGTCGGCGAGCAGGGAGCGTACGACGGGTTCGAAGGAGACGGGCCGCCGGCAGTTCTCGTACCAGTAGGCGGCGGTCAGCTCCGAGCCGTCCAGGACTTCCCCGGTGACGGTGGAGTAGAGGGGGACGGAGCCGGCCCGCGGCCGGACGAAGGAGAGCAGTCCGGTCACCTGGTCCTTGAGGCGGTCGACCTGGGCGCAGTGGGAGGCCACCGTCGACGGGATGACCTTCGCGCGCACCCCCTCCGCCTCGAGGGCCGCGACCAGCTCTTCCAGGGGGGCTACCTCACCGGCGACGGTGACGGTGCCCGGACCGTTGATCCCGGCGATGGAGAGCGCGTCCCCGTACGGGGCGAGCCGTTCGCGGACCGCGTCCGCGCCCAGCGAGACGGAGGCGACCGCACCCCGCCCGACCAGCTCGTCGGCGAACAGCTGCGAGCGCAGTACGACGACCTTCGCACCGTCCTCCAGCGACAGCGCACCCGAGACGACCGCGGCGGCGATCTCCCCCTGGGAGTGGCCGACGACCGCGTCCGGCACCACACCCGCCGCACGCCACAGGTCGGCCAGGGACACCATCACCGCGAACAGCACCGGCTGGAGCACCTCGATACGGGAAAGATCACCCTCCCCGCGCAGCACCTCCTCCACCGACCAGTCGACATGCGCCTCCACCGCCGCCGCGACCTCCGCGAACCGGGCCGCGAACACCGGCGAGGAGTCCAGGAGTTCGACGCCCATCCCGGCCCACTGCGAACCCTGACCCGGGAACACGAACACCGTCTTGCCCTCGGTGTCGGCGGTGCCGGTGACGGTGCGGCCGGCGGGTGCGGCCTCCGCGAGGGCGGCGAGTCCGGCGAGGGCCTCCTCGCGGCTGCCGAGGACGACGGCGGCCCGGTGCTCCAGGCGTGCCCGGGTGGTGGCCAGGGACAGGGCGACGTCGGACAGGGACAGGTCGACGTCGGCGGCGAGGTGGTCGTACAGGCGCCGCGCCTGTGCCTGGAGGGCCGCGGGGTTCTTGCCGCTCAGGGTCCAGGGGACGGTGGCGGCGAGGACCCCGGCCACCGTCGGGCGTCCGGTGTCCTCGGGCGCCCGGTCGCGGTCCTGGGAGGCGGCCTGCGGGGCCTGCTCCAGGATGACGTGCGCGTTGGTGCCGCTGAGCCCGAAGGAGGAGACGCCGACCCGGCGGGGGTGGCCGGTCTCGGGCCAGGCCCGCTGCTCGGTGAGCAGCTCGACGCCCCCGGTGGACCATTCGACGTGCGGGGAGGGCTCGTCGACGTGCAGGGTCCGGGCGAGGACGCCGTGGCGCAGGGCCATCACGGACTTGATGACGCCGGCGATGCCGGAGGCGGCCTGGGTGTGGCCGATGTTGGACTTGAGGGAGCCGAGCCACAGCGGCCGGTCGGTGTCGCGGCCCTGGCCGTAGGTGGCGAGCAGGGCGTGCGCTTCGATGGGGTCGCCGAGCCGGGTGCCGGTGCCGTGGGCCTCGACGGCGTCGACATCCTGCGCGGAGAGCTTCGCGGAGGCCAGTGCCTGGCGGATGACGCGCTGCTGGGCGGGTCCGCTGGGGGCGGTGAGGCCGTTGGAGGCGCCGTCCTGGTTGGTGGCGGAGCCCCGTACGACGGCGAGGACGCGGTGGCCGTTGCGGCGGGCGTCGGAGAGCTTCTCCAGGAGGAGCACGCCGAGGCCCTCGGAGAAGGCGGTGCCGTCGGCCGCGCCCGCGAAGGCCTTGGCGCGGCCGTCGGCGGCGAGCGCCCGCTGGCGGCCGAACTCGACGAACTCGGCGGGGGTCGACATGACCGCGACGCCGCCGGCCAGCGCCATCGAGCATTCGCCCTGGCGCAGGGACTGCGCCGCCAGGTGGAGGGCGACCAGTGAGGAGGAGCAGGCGGTGTCGACGGTGACGGCGGGGCCCTCGAGGCCGAAGCTGTAGGCGACGCGGCCGGAGATGACGCTGTTGGAGAGGCCGGTGCCGAAGTAGCCCTCGACGCCCTCGGGGATCTCGCGCAGTTCGGTGGCGTACCCGGACGGGACGGCGCCGACGAAGACGCCGGTGCGGGTGCCCCTGAGGGTGGCGGGGTCGATGCCGGCCCGTTCGAAGACCTGCCAGGCGCCTTCCAGCACGAGCCGCTGCTGCGGGTCCATGGCGAGGGCCTCGCGCGGGGAGATCCCGAAGAGTTCGGCGTCGAAGCGGCCCGCGTCGTGCAGGAACCCGCCCTCCTTGACGTACGTGCGGCCGGGCGTGCCGGGCTCCGGGTCGTAGAGGGCGTCCAGGTCCCAGCCGCGGTCGGCGGGGAAGGCGCCGATGGCGTCGCCCTCGGCGGTGACGAGCCGCCACAGCGCTTCGGGCGAGTCCACGCCGTCGGGGAAGCGGCAGGCCATGCCCACGATCACGACCGGGTCGCCGTCGGCGGCCGGGACGGTGAGGGGGGCGTTGTCCTCGTCCCGCCGCTCCGCCCCGGCGTCGCCGACGAGCGCGGTGCGCAGCTGGCGGGCGAGGGAGGCGGGGGTGGGGTGGTCGAAGACGATGGTCGCGGGCAGCCGCAGTCCGGTGGCCGCGCCGAGCCGGTTGCGCAGTTCGACGGCGGTCAGCGAGTCGAAGCCGAGCTCCTTGAAGGCCCGGTCGGCGCCGACGGCTTCGGCGGCCGAGTGCCCGAGCACGGCGGCCGCGTGGGTGCGGACCAGGTCGAGCAGGGTCCGCAGCCGGTCGTCGGGGGTCAGTGCGGTCAGCCGGCGGGCGAGGGCCGAGCCGCCGGCGCCGTCGGCGCTCTCCACGGTGCGGCGGCCGGACACGCGGACCAGGCCGCGGGCGAGGGCGGGCAGGGCGCCGGTGGTGGCCATGGTGCGCAGGGCGGTCTGGTCCAGGCGTACGGGGACCAGCAGGGGCGCGCCCGTGGCCGTGCCGGCGTCGAGGAGCGCGAGGCCCTCGGCCGGGGAGAAGGCGACCATGCCGGAGCGGGCCATGCGGGCGACGTCCTCCTCGGAGAGGTGGCCGGTCATGCCGCTGGCCTCGTCCCACAGGCCCCAGGCGAGCGAGGTGGCGGGCAGGCCGCGGGCGCGGCGGTGCTGGGCGAGGGCGTCGAGGAAGGCGTTGGCGGCGGCGTAGTTGCCCTGGGCGGGGCCGCCGATGACGCCGGCGGCGGAGGAGAACAGGACGAAGGCGGTGAGGTCCAGGTCGCGGGTGAGCTCGTGGAGGAGCGCGGCCGCGTCCGCCTTGGGCCGCAGGACGGCGCCGAGCCGGTCGGCGTCGAGGGAGGCGATCACCCCGTCGTCGAGGACTCCGGCGGTGTGGACGACTCCGCGCAGCGGCCGGTCGGCGGGGATCGCGGCGAGGAGGGCGGTCAGCGCGTCGCGGTCGGCGGCGTCACAGGCCACCACCTCGGCCGTGCCGCCCAGCCCGGCTATCTCCGCCACCAGTTCGGAGGCGCCGGGGGCGTCCGGGCCGCGCCGGCCGGCGAGCAGCAGATGCCGTACGCCGTGCTCCGTGACGAGGTGCTTGGCGACGAGCGCGCCCAGGGTGCCGGTACCGCCGGTGATCAGGACCGTGCTATCCGGGTCCCAGCCCTGCGGAACCGTCAGCACGATCTTCCCCGTGTGCCTGGCCTGACTCATGAACCGGAACGCCTCCGGCGCCCGCCGGACGTCCCAGGCACGGACGGGCAACGGCCGCAGCACGCCCGCCTCGAACAGCCGGCCCAGCTCGGCGAGCATCTCCGCGATCCGGTCGGGTCCGGCCTCGGCGAGGTCGAAGGCCCGGTAGGCGACCCCGGTGTGGTGCCGTTCGGTGTCCCGCGGGTCGCGGACGTCGGTCTTGCCCATCTCGACGAAGCGGCCGCCGCGCGGCAGCAGCCGCAGCGAGGCGTCGGTGAGTTCGCCGGCGAGGGAGTTCAGGACCACGTCGACGCCCTCGCCGCCGGTGGCGGCGGAGAAGCGCTCCTCGAAGGAGACGTCACGGGAGGAGGCGATGTGGGCGTCGTCGAGACCGGCCGCGCGCAGCGCGTCCCACTTGCCCTCGCTGGCCGTGCCGAACACCTCGGCACCCAGGTGCCGGGCGATCTGCACCGCGGCCGATCCGACACCGCCGGCGGCGGCGTGGATCAGGACCCGCTCGCCCGCCTTCAGGCCGGCCAGATCCACCAGCGCGTAGTACGCGGTGAGGAAGGCGGTCGGGGCGGACGCGGCCTCCTCGAAGGTCCAGCCGTCGGGGACACGGGTGACGACGCGCTGGTCGGCCACGGTGTGCGGGCCGAAGGCACCGGGGAACGGGCCCATCACGCGGTCGCCGACGGCGAGTCCGGTGACGCCCGGGCCGGTCTCGGTGACGGTGCCGGCGCCCTCGTTGCCCATGGTGGCGTCGCCCGGGTACATGCCGAGCGCGATCATCACGTCGCGGAAGTTCAGGCCGGCGGCGCGGACCGCGACACGGACCTCGCCCTCGGCGAGCGGCCGGCTCCCGGCGGGCACCAGCGCCAGGCCGTCGAGGGTGCCGCCGGAGGAGGCCAGTTGCCAGCCGTCGGCGTTCCGCGGGGGCGTCAGGGTGCCGCCGGCGGCGGCGCCGCGGACCAGGCGCGGCGCGAGCACCGCCGTGTCGCGTACGGCGGCCTGCGGCTCGTCGGCACGCCCCGCGGCGGCCACGGCCGCGGGGAGGGCCGCGGCGGCGTCCTCGGGCGTGGCGCCGGCCGCGTCGAGGTCCACGAGCAGCAGCCGGCCCGGGTTCTCGGCCTGGGCGGAGCGGACCAGGCCCCACAGCGGGGCGTGGACCAGGTCGGTGACGTCCTCGCCGGGGCGTACGGAGACGGCTCCGCGGGTGACGACGGCCAGCCGGACTCCCTCCAGCCGCTCGTCGGCGAGCCATTCCTGGAGGAGGGCCAGGACGCGGGCGGTCTCCGCGCGCACCGCGTCGGCGAGCGCACCGGCCGGGGAGTCCGCGTCCGGGGCGGGGGCGCCGCCGACGGGCAGGACGACGACCTCGGGGGCGGGCAGTCCGGCGGCGACGGCGTCGCCGAGGGTGGACACGTCGTCGAAGACCTGCGGGAACGCCCCGACCCGCTGGAAGGCGGCCTCGATGCCGAGGCGGTCCTCGCCGAGCACGCACCAGTCGTGCGGCGCGGCGTCCCGCGGGAGGCCGTCCGTGTCCACGGCCGTCCAGTCCAGCCGGAACAGGGAGTCGTCGGTGACCGGTCCGGAGTCGAGGGACGCGGCGGTGACGGCCCGGGACACCAGGGCGCCGACGGTGGCGACGGGGCGGCCCGTGGCGTCGGCGATCTCCAGGCCGACGCCGTCGTCCCCGGCCGGGGAGATCCGTACGCGCAGCGCGGTCGCGCCGACGGCGTGCAGGGTGACCCCGTTCCAGGAGAACGGCAGGCGTATCCCGTCGGCCTCGCCGCGGGCGGCCGGAACCAGACCGGCGTGCAGGGCGGCGTCGAGGAGGGCGGGGTGGAGGCCGAAGCGGGCGGCGTCGTCGTACTGCTCGTGGGGCAGGGCGACCTCGGCGTAGAGCTCGTCGCCGTCGCTCTGCTTCCACACGGCGGTCAGGCCCCGGAACGCGGGCCCGTACTGGTAGCCGGTACCGGCGAGGGCCTCGTAGAAGCCGTCGAGGGGGACGGGGTCGGCACCGGGCGGCGGCCAGGCGGAGAGGTCGAAGTCCGGTTCGCGGCGGGCGCCGAGCAGCAGACCGGTGGCGTGGCGGGTCCACGGGGTGCCCTCGGGGGCGTCCTCGGGGAGGGAGTAGAGGGCCACGGGCCTGTGGCCGTCGGCTTCGGGGCCGCCGACGACGAGCTGGAGGCGTGCCGCGCTCTCGGGGGGCAGGACGAGCGGGGCTTCGAGGGTCAGTTCGTCGAGGGTGTCGCAGCCGGCCTCGTCGCCGGCGCGGACGGCCAGCTCGACGAACGCGGTCCCGGGCAGGATGACCGTGCCGTTCACGGCGTGGTCGGCGAGCCAGGGGTGGGTGCGCAGCGACAGGCGGCCGGTGAGGACGGCCTGGTCCCCGTCGGCGAGGCGGACGGCCGCGCCGAGGAGGGGGTGGTCGGCGGCGCCGAGACCGGCGGCGGACACGTCACCGGACCCGGAGTCGGCCACCTCCAGCCAGTAGCGCTCGCGCTGGAAGGCGTAGGTGGGCAGGTCGACGCGCGCCGTGTCCTGGCCGGCGTGGACGGCCTGCCAGTCGACGGGGGCGCCGTGGGTCCAGGCCTCGGCGAGGGAGGCGAGGAAGCGCTGCGGGCCGCCTTCGTCACGGCGCAAGGTGCCCTGGGTGACGGCCGGGGAACCAGCCGCCTCGATGGTCTCCTGGACGCCGATGGTCAGCACCGGGTGCGCACTGGATTCGACGAACAGCCCGTGCCCGCGCTCCAGGAGGCCGGTGATGGCGTCCTGGAAGCGAACGGTGCGGCGCAGGTTGGTGTACCAGTACTCGGCGTCCAGCTCCGACCCGTCGGCCCACTCCCCCGTCACGGTGGAGAAGAACGGGACCTCGGCCGTCCGCGGTTCGATCCCGTCCAGCAGACCGATCACCTCGTCACGGATCGACTCCACCTGCGGACCGTGCGAGGCGTAGTCCACGCTGATGCGGCGGGCGCGGACACCATCGGCCTCGCAAGCCGCCATCAGCTCGTCCAGAGCCTCCGGATCACCCGAAACCACCGTGGAGCGCGGACCGTTCACCGAAGCGAGCGCGAGCCGCTCACCCCAGGCGGAGATACGTTCCGCCACCGCTTCGGCGGTGTCGGCGACGGACACCATCCCGCCCTTGCCCGCCAACGCGAGCAACGCCTTCGCCCGCAACGCCGACACCTTCGCCGCGTCCTGGAGCGACAGCGCACCCGACACCGCCGCCGCCGCGATCTCACCCTGCGAATGACCGACCACCGCCGCCGGAACGACACCAGCCGCACGCCACAGCTCCGCCAGCGACACCATCACCGCCCACAGCGCGGGCTGCACCACATCGACCCGGTCGAAACCAGGAGCACCGTCCTTCTGCCGGAGCACCTCCAACAACGACCAGTCCGTATACGGGGCCAGGGCGCGCTCACAGTCGTCCAGACGCGCCGCGAACACCGGCGAGGAGTCGTACAGCTCCACCGCCATCCCCGCCCACTGCGAACCCTGCCCCGGGAACACGAACACCGGACGCTCCGCGCCCTTGACGACGGCGCCGTCCACGACGCCCGGCGCCGGCAGCCCGGCGGCCAGCGCGTCCAAGCCGGTCAGGAAGCCCTCGCGGTCGCCCGCCAGGACGACACCGCGCCGCTCCAGCGCGGCCCGGGTCGTGGCCAGGGCCCGGGCCACCACGGCCGGTTCGACGGCGGTGCCGGACTCCGCGTGGGCGCGCAGCCGGGCCGCCTGCCCGTGCAGGGCCTCGGTGGTCTTGCCGGACAGGGTCCACGGGACCGGGCCGCCGGTGACGACGGTCCCGGCGGGTACCTCGGGTGCGGGACTGCCGGCGGCGCCCTCGGCCCCGTCCTGTGCGAGGTGCTGCTCCAGGATGACGTGGGCGTTGGTGCCGCTGATGCCGAACGAGGAGACGGCGGCCCGGCGCGGGCGGCCGTCGACGGTCCAGTCCGAGGGCTCGGTGAGCAGTTCCACCGCGCCGGACGACCAGTCGATGTGCGGGGACGGCTCGCTGACGTGGAGGGTCTTGGGAAGGACGCCGTTGCGCATCGCCATGACCATCTTGATGACCCCGGCGATGCCCGAAGCGGCCTGCGTGTGGCCGATGTTGGACTTCACGGAGCCCAGCCGCAGGGGTGCGGCGTCCGCGGGCCGCTGGCCGTAGGTCGCCAGCAGCGCCCCCGCCTCGATCGGGTCGCCGAGGGCCGTTCCGGTGCCGTGCGCCTCGACGGCGTCGACGTCGTGGGCGGACAGTCGGGCGTTGGCGAGGGCCTGCTTGATGACGCGCTGCTGGGAGGGACCGTTGGGGGCGGTCAGGCCGTTGCTGGCGCCGTCCTGGTTGGTCGCCGAACCCCGTACGACGGCCAGTACTTCGTGCCCGTTGCGCACGGCGTCGGAGAGCCGCTCGACGAGCAGGATGCCGGCGCCCTCGGCGAGCGCCATGCCGTCGGCACCTGCGGAGAAGGCCTTGCAGCGGCCGTCGGCGGCCATGCCGCGCTGCTCGCTGTAGCCGATGAACTCCAGCGGGGTGGACATGACGGTGACGCCGCCGACGAGGGCCATGGAGCACTCGTCGGAGCGCAGCGCCTGCGCGGCCATGTGCAGGGCGACGAGTCCCGAGGAGCAGGCGGTGTCGACGGAGACGGCCGGGCCCTCCAGGCCGAAGGTGTAGGCGACGCGGCCGGAGACGACGCTCGCCGCGCTGCCGGTGGTCAGGTGGCCCTCGTACCCCTCGGGGATGGAGGGCAGGGACCAGCAGTAGTCGAGGTTGTAGCAGCCGATGAAGGTGCCCGTGCGGCTGCCCTTCACGGACTGCGGGTCGATTCCGGCGCGCTCGAACGCCTCCCAGGCGGCTTCCATGACGAGGCGCTGCTGGGGGTCCATCGCGAGGGCCTCGCGCGGCGATATGCCGAACACGCCCGGGTCGAACGCGCCGGCCTCGTAGAGGAATCCGCCTTCCTTGACGTAGGTGCGGCCGGAGCGCTCGGGGTCCGGGTCGTAGATCGCGTCGAGGTCCCAGCCGCGGTCCTCGGGGAAGGGGCCGATGGCGTCCGCGCCGTCCGACACCAGGCGCCACAGGTCCTCCGGCGACGCGACGCCGCCGGGGAAGCGGCAGGCCATGCCGACGATCGCGATCGGCTCGTGCCCGGCGTCCTCGACCTCGCGCAGCCGCTGCTTCGTCTCGTGCAGATCGGCGGTGACCCACTTGAGGTAATCGCGGAGCGTCTCTTCGTTCGTCGCCATGGGGACCTCTTCGAACCTCTCGGATAGAACTGGAATTCGTGTGACCGACTGGCCGGAGGACGCCCTTACTCCGGGCGGCCGAATTCCTTGCGGATGAATGCGAATATCTCTTCGTCGGACGCGGCGTCGAGCTTTCCGCTGACGGATTCGGCGTCCGCGGCGGCCTGCGCGTCCTTCCAGCGGGAGAGCAGTGCCTCCAGGCGGCGGGTGAGGTTCTTGCGTTCGCCCTGGCCGGGTGCCAGTGACAGCAGGTCGGACTCGAGGCGGTCCAGGTCGCTGTGCACGGAGTCCGCAGTCGCCTCTCCGCGCCGGGCACCGCCGTCCAGGAGCAGGCCGCGCAGGTAGCCGGCGAGCGCGCCGGGGGTGGGGTAGTCGAAGACCATCGTGGCGGGCAGGGCGAGCCCGGTGGCGGTGTTCAGCCCGTTGCGCAGGCCGACGGCCGTCAGCGAGTCGAAGCCGAGGTCCTTGAAGGCCCGGGCGGCGTCGACCGCGCCGGCCGAGGCGTGGCCGAGGACGGCGGCGGCGTGGCCGCACACCAGGTCCGTGAGGACGCGTTCCTGTTCCTCGCCGGACAGTTCGGCGAGCTTGTGGCGCAGCGCGTCGGCGGCTCCCGTGTTCCCGGTGTCCTCGTCGCCGCCGTGGCCGGCCCGCGCGAGGATGCGGCGGGCCTGCGGGACGTCCTCGGTGAGGCGTCCCGTACGGGCCGAGGTGAACAGGGGCAGGAAGCGGTCCCAGTCGACGTCGGCGACGGCCACGGCCGTCTCGTCGTGGTCGAGGATCCGCCGCAGGGCCCGGAGGGCCGCCGCGGGGTCCAGGAGGGGCAGGCCGCGCCGGGCGGAGCGCTCGTGGAGTTCGCGCGCCTCGTCGGGGTGGGCTTCGGCGTCGAACAGGTCCCATACGCCCCAGCCGACGGCGGTGGCCGGCAGGTTCCGGGCGCGGCGCTGCTGGGCGAGGGCGTCCAGGTGGGCGTTGGCCGCGGCGAACGCGGCGTGCTCGCCGCCGCCCCAGTAGGAGGTGACGGAGGAGAACAGGACGAACGCGTCCAGGGCGGGGCCGTCCGTGCCGAACACCTCGTCGAGGGCCCGGGCGGAGGTGACCTTGGCGGCGAGCGCCTCCTCCAGGTGCCGGCCGGTGGTGGCGGCGAGGGGGGTGAGTTCGACGTGTGCGGCGGCGTGGACGACGGTGCGGACCGGCCGTCCGGCCCGCTCCGCGCGAGCGGTCACCGCGGCGAGCGCCGCCGGGTCCGCGCCGTCCCACTCCTCCAGGGTCACCTCGGTGCCGTCGGCGGCGAGTTCGCCGGCGAGGGCTTCGAGCGCGGGGGTGAACTCCGCGGGGGCCGCGGTGAGCAGGAGGTGGCCGGCGCCCGCGGCGGCGAGGCGGCGGGCCGTCTCGGCTCCCAGCGGGCCGGCGGCGCCGGTGAGCAGGGTCGTGCCGGACGGCTGCCACTCGCGGGCGGGTGCGCCGTCGGGCAGGGCGGCCCGGACGAGCCGGCGCACGTAGGTGCCGGCGGTGCGGATCGCGATCTGGTCCTCGCCGTCCCGGCCCGCGAGGGCCCCGGCGAGGCGTGCCGCGGCGGCCTCGTCTAGGTCGGCGGGGAGGTCCACGAGGCCGCCCCAGCCGCGCGGCCGTTCCAGTGCGGCCACGAGGCCGAGGCCCCAGACCTGTGCCTGTACGGCGCTGCGCGGAGCCTTCTCGGGACCGGCGGCGACGGCCCCGCGGGTGAGGGCCCACAGGGGGGCCTCGATGCCCGCGTCCTCGAGCGCCTGGGTGGCGACGAGGGTGCCGAGGAGACCGGCGGCCTCGTCGGTGGAGAGCAGGGAGAGGACCCCGGCGAACGGCTCGTGGCCTTCCTGCGCGGCGCGCAGGGCCCCGGCCCACGTGTCCCGGTCGGCCCGGGCGGGGTCGAGGGCGAGGACGCGGGCGCGGGCGCCGTGGGCGGTGAGCAGTTCCTCGAAGGGCCCGGCGGCGGTGTCGTCGGCGGTGCCTTCGGGGGTGCCTTCGGGGGCCAGCAGCAGCCAGTCGCCGTGGAGCCGGGCCGGTGCCGCGTCGGGCAGGTGCTTCCAGGTGATGCGGTAGCGGCGGGCGTCGAGCGCGCTCGCCTCCCGGCGGTCACGGCGCCAGGCGGACAGGGCGGGCAGCAGTTCCTGGAGCGGCCCGGTGTCCTGGAGCGCGAGGGTGTCGGCGAGGGCGGTGACGTCCGCGCTCTCCACGGAGCTCCAGAAGCCGGCTTCGGCCTCGTCCACGACGGGCGCGCGGTCGGCTGCCGGGGCGGCCTCGAGCCAGTAGGTGCGGCGCTGGAAGGCGTACGTGGGGAGGTCGGCGGGCGCGTCCGGGGTGTCGCAGAGGCTCTGCCAGTCGACGGGGGCGCCGTGGGTCCAGGCCTCGGCGAGGGAGGCGAGGAAGCGCTGCGGGCCGCCTTCGTCACGGCGCAGGGTGCCCTGGGTGACGGCCGGGGAACCGGCCGCCTCGATGGTCTCCTGGACACCGATGGTCAGCACCGGGTGCGCACTGGATTCGACGAACAGCCCGTGCCCGCGCTCCAGGAGGCCGGTGATGGCGTCCTGGAAGCGAACGGTGCGGCGCAGGTTGGTGTACCAGTACTCGGCGTCCAGCTCCGACCCGTCGGCCCACTCCCCCGTCACGGTGGAGAAGAACGGGACCTCGGCCGTCCGCGGCTCGATCCCGGCCAGCAGACCGATCACCTCGTCACGGATCGACTCCACCTGCGGACCGTGCGAGGCATAGTCCACATTGATCCGACGCGCCCGGACACCATCGGCCTCGCAAGCCGCCACCAGCCCGTCCAGAGCCTCCGGATCACCCGAAACCACCGTGGAGCGCGGCCCGTTCACCGAAGCGAGCGCGAGCCGCTCACCCCAGGCGGAGATACGTTCCGCCACCGCTTCGGCGGTGTCGGCGACGGACACCATCCCGCCCTTGCCCGCCAACGCGAGCAACGCCTTCGCCCGCAACGCCGACACCTTCGCCGCGTCCCGGAGCGACAGCGCACCCGACACCGCGGCCGCCGCGATCTCACCCTGCGAATGACCGACCACCGCCGCCGGGACGACACCAGCCGCACGCCACAGCTCCGCCAGCGACACCATCACCGCCCACAGCGCGGGCTGCACCACATCGACCCGGTCGAAACCAGGAGCACCGTCCTTCTGCCGGAGCACCTCCAACAACGACCAGTCCGTATAGGCGGCCAGCGCCTCCGCGCACGCGTCCAGACGCGCCGCGAACACCGGCGAGGAGTCGTACAGCTCCACCGCCATCCCCGCCCACTGCGAACCCTGGCCGGGAAACACGAACACCGGACGCTCCGCGCCCGTCACCACGGCCCCGTCCACGACGCCCGCTGCCGGCAGCCCGGCGGCCAGCGCGTCCAAGCCGGCCCGCGAGCCCGCCGGGACGACGCCGCGCCGCTCCAGCCCGGCCCGGGTCGTGGCCAGGGCGAGGCCGATGGCCGCCTCGGACACCCCGGTGCCGGCTTCGTCGGCGAAGGCGCGCAGCCGGGCCGCCTGGCCGCGCAGGCCCTCGGCGGTACGGCCGGAGAGCACCCAGGGCAGGGTGGCGGCGGGGAGGAGCGGCCGGGCCGTCGCGGGTGCCCGCGGGGCGGATTCGGCGTCCGTGTCCTGGCCCGCGGCCTGGACGATCACGTGGGCGTTGGTGCCGCTGGCACCGAAGGAGGAGACGGCGGCGGTGCGGGGGCCCTCGGTGGCGGGCCAGGGCCGCTCGTCGGTGAGGAGCTCGACCGCGCCGGAGGACCAGTCGACCTCGGGCGTGGGGCCGTCGATGTGCAGGCTGCGGGGCAGCACCCCGTCGCGTACGGACATCACGGCCTTGATCACGCCGGCGACGCCGGCCGCGGCCGCCGAGTGGCCGATGTTGGACTTGATGGAGCCCAGGTGCAGGGGGCGGCCTTCGGGACGGCTGCGGCCGTAGGTGGCGAGGAGGGCCTGGGCCTCGATGGGGTCGCCGAGGGTGGTGCCGGTGCCGTGCGCCTCGACCAGGTCGACCTCGTGGGGCGAGAGCCGGGCGTTGGCGAGGGCCTCCTCGATGACCCGCTGCTGGGAGGGGCCGTTGGGGGCGGTCAGGCCGTTGGAGGCGCCGTCCTGGTTGACGGCGGAGCCGCGGACGACGGCCAGGACGCGGTGGCCGTTGCGGCGGGCGTCCGACAGCTTCTCCAGGAGCAGGACGCCGACGCCCTCCGACCAGCCGGTGCCGTCGGCGGCGGCCGCGAACGGCTTGCAGCGGCCGTCGGGGGAGAGTCCGCGCTGGCGGCTGAACTCGACGTACACCTCGGGCGTCGACATGATCTGCGCGCCGCCCGCGAGGGCGAGCGCGCACTCGCCCTGGCGCAGGGACTGCACGGCCAGGTGGATGGCGACGAGGGAGGAGGAGCACATGGTGTCGACGGACACCGCCGGGCCCTCCAGCCCGAAGGCGTACGAGAGGCGCCCGGAGGACACGGCGGTGGCGATGCCGGTCATCAGGTGGCCCTCGACGTTCTCGGCGGCCCCCTCCCGGTCGCTGCCGTAGCCGGTGTACGTGGTGCCGACGTAGACGCCGGTCCGGCTGCCGGCGACCGCCGTCGGGTCGACGGACGCCCGCTCGAAGGCCTCCCAGGCGGTCTCCAGCAGCAGCCGCTGCTGGGGGTCCATGGCGAGGGCCTCGCGCGGGGAGATCCCGAAGAAGTCGGCGTCGAAGTCGCCCGCGTCGTGGACGAAGCCGCCCTCGCGGACGTACGTGGTGCCGAGGTGGTCGGGGTCCGGGTCGTAGAGGGATTCGAGGTCCCAGCCGCGGTTGACGGGGAAGCCGGAGACGGCGTCGCGGCCGTCGCGGACGAGGCGCCACAGGTCCTCGGGCGAGCGCACGCCGCCCGGGTAGCGGCAGGCCATGCCGACGACGGCGATGGGCTCGGGCTCGTCCGCCTCGACCTCGCGCAGCCGCTGCCGGGTCTGCTTCAGCTCGGCGGTCACCCACCTGAGGTGATCGAGCAGCTTCTGTTCGTTGTCCATCTGGCGGGAGCTCCTTGGATGACGTTCCGGCACGGGCTACGACTTGCCGAGCTCTTCGTGGATGAACGCGAAGATCTCTTCGGCCGAGGCGGACGCCAGTTCGTCGTGGGCGTCGGCTTCCTCGGTCTTCTCCGGGTCCGTGCCGCCCCACTTGGTGAGCAGCACCTGGAGCCGGCCGGCGATGCGGTGGCGCGCCCCGTCGTCCGGGGTGAGCCGGGTGAGGGCCGCGTCGATGCGGTCGAGGTCGGCGAGGACGGACCGGTCCGTCTCGATGTCGCCGCCCCGCAGGTGCTCGCGCAGGTGCTGGGCGAGCGCCGCGGGGGTGGGGTGGTCGAAGAGGAGGGTGGCGGACAGCTTCAGGCCCGTGTCGCCCGCGAGGCGGTTGCGCAGTTCGACGGCGCTGAGCGAGTCGAAGCCCAGGTCCTTGAAGGGCCGCGCCTCCTGCACCCCGTCGGCGGTGCGGTGGCCGAGGACCGCGGCGGCGTGTCCGCGGACCAGCTCGACGAGGAGGTGCTGCTGTTCTGCGGGCGCGGCGGCGGCGAGCCGCTGCCGGAGGGCGGCGGCCGAGGCGGCGGCCTCCTGTCCGGCCTCCGGGCCGTCGTCGGCCAACGCCTCCTGCACGTCGGGCAGTTCGCTGATGAGCGCACTGTGGCGCATGGCCGTGTAGGTGGGGGCGAACAGCGCCCAGTCGACGTCGGCGACGCCGACGCAGGTCTCGTCGAGGTCGAGGGCCTGCTGGAGGGCGGCGATGGCGGTGTCCGGCGCGATGCCGATGACTCCGCGGCGGCGCAGGTGCTCGTCGATGTCCTCGGAGGCCGCCATGCCGGCTTCGGCCCAGGGGCCCCAGGCGACGGCGGTGCCGGGCAGCCCGTGGGCGCGGCGGCGTTCGGCGAGGGCGTCGAGGTGGGCGTTGGCGGCCGCGTAGGCGGCCTGGCCGCCGCTGCCCCACATGCCGGCGCTGGACGCGAAGACGACGAACGCGGACAGGTCGAGGCCGCGGGTGAGTTCGTCGAGCAGGTCGGCGGCGACGGCCTTGGGGCGCAGGACGTGGGCCAGGTGTCCGGCGGTGACCTCGTCCATGAACCCGTTGTCGGAGACGCCCGCGGCGTGGACGACGGCGGTCAGCGGCCGGTCGGCCGGTACGGAGGCCAGCAGGGCGGCGAGCTGGTCGCGGTCGGCGACGTCGCAGGCGGCGAGGGTGACCTCGGTGCCCGACGCGCGCAGGGCGGCCGCGAGTTCGGTGGCGCCGGGGGCGTCCGCGCCGCGCCTGCTGGTCAGCAGCAGGTGTTCGGCGCCGCCTTCGGCGAGCCAGCCGGCGAGCCGGCTGCCGAGGGCGCCGGTGCCGCCGGTGACGAGGACGGTTCCGGTGGGCCGCCAGGGTGCGGCGGCCGGGCGGCCGGCGGGGGCGGGTGCGCGGCGCAGCCGGCGTACCTGGACGCCGGCGCCGCGGACGGCGAGCTGGTCCTCGCCGCCGGGTGCGGCCAGGACGGCGGCGAGGCGGGCGGCGGCCCGCTCGTCGAGGTCGTGGGGCACGTCGACGAGGCCGCCCCAGCGGTCGGGGTATTCGAGGGCGGCGACCCGGCCGAGGGCCCACACCTGGGCCTGGGCGCCGGTGGGGTCGGCCGTCGGGTCCGAGGGTCCGGTGGAGACGGCGCCGCTGGTCAGGTTCCACAGGGGGGCGCCGATGCCGGCGTCTCCGAGGGCCTGCGCCAGGGCGGCGGTCGCGGCGAGCGCGGCGCTGACCCCGGGCTGGGCGCTGTGCGGGCGGGTGTCGAGCGGGAGCAGGGAGAGCACGCCCGTGAGCTCCGGGCCGGTGCCGGCGCGCAGCCGGGCGGCCCAGTCGGTGCGGTCGGCGGCGGTCGCGTCGAGGCGCAGGACGGTGGTGGTGGCTCCGGCGGCGGTGAGCGCGGCGGCGGCCCGGCCGGCGAGCGGCCCGGCGGGGTCCGCGCCTTCGGGTACGACGAGCAGCCAGTGTCCGTCCGGGCGGGCGGCGGCGGCCGGGTCGGGGGCGGGCTTCCAGGTGATGCGGTAGCGCCAGGAGTCGATGGTGTGCTGCCGGCGGCGGGCGCGCCGCCACGTGGACAGGGCGGGCAGGACGCCGCGCAGCTGCTCCTCGTCGGGGAGGCGCAGGGTCCCGGTGAGGGCCTGGAGGTCCTCGCGTTCGACGGCCGCCCAGAACTCGGTGTCGGCCTCGTCCCGCGCGGTGGGCGCGCCGGCGCCGGCGGGGGCGGCGTCGAGCCAGTAGCGGCTGCGCTGGAAGGCGTACGTGGGGAGGTCGACCCGGCAGGCGGGGCGGTCGGCGAGCGGCGGGGTCCAGTCGACGGGGAGGCCGCGGGTCCAGGCTTCGGCGAGGGCGCCGAGGAAGGCCTCGGGCTCGGGACGGTCCTTGCGCAGGACGGGCGCCAGCAGTCCGGAGAAGGTGTCGGGGAGGGACTCCCCCGCCATGGCGGCGAGGACGCCCTGCGGGCCGACCTCCAGGAAGTGGGTGACCCCCTTCGCGGCCAGGTGGGCGACACCGTCACCGAAGCGGACGGCGGCCCGGACGTGCTCCACCCAGTAGTCGGCCGTGAACGCGGTGATCTGCCCGCCGGTCACGTTGGAGACGACCGGAATGGCGGGCGCGGCGTAGGTCAGGGACTCGGCGACCTCCCGGAACGCCTCCAGCATCGGCTCCATCAGCGGCGAGTGGAAGGCGTGCGAGACCGTCAGCCGCTTGGTCTTGCGACCCCGCTCCGCCAGCTTGGCGGCCACGTCGAGTACGGCGTCCTCGGCGCCGGAGATCACCACGGACTCGGGGCCGTTGACCGCCGCGATGTCGACATCGGCCGACAGCAGCGGCCGCACCTCGTCCTCACCGGCCCGGACGGACACCATCGCCCCGCCCTCCGGCAGCGCACCCATCAGCGCACCGCGCGCCGCCACCAGACGGGCCGCGTCCGCCAGGGACAGCACCCCCGCCACATGCGCGGCCGCGATCTCACCGATCGAGTGACCCGCCACGAAGTCGGGGCGGACGCCGTAGGACTCCAGTACGCGGAAGAGTGCGACCTCGACGGCGAACAGCGCGGGCTGGGTGTACTCGGTGCGGTGGACCTCGTCCCCGCCGCCGAAGACGATCTCCTTCAGCGGGAGGTCGAAGTGGGCGCAGACCTCGTCGAAGGCGTCGGCGAACACCGGCTGGGCGTCGTACAGCTCGCGGCCCATGCCCGGCCGCTGCGCGCCCTGCCCGGAGAACAGGAAGGCGGTACGGGCGCCCCCGACGGCCTCGCCGCGGAAGGTGCCGGGCGCCGAGGCGCCGGCCGCGAGGGCGTCGAGGCCCTCCAGGTAGCCCTCGCGGCTGTCGGCGAGGACCACGGCGCGGCTCTCCAGCTGGGCGCGCCAGGACAGCAGGGCGGAGGCGGTGCTCGGCAGGTCCAGCCCGGGGCGGGCCGCGGTGAGGTCGCGCAGGCGGCGCGCCTGTTCGGTCAGGGCGTCAGGGGTGCGGGCGGAGACCAGCCAGGGCAGCAGCTCAGCGGGCGCCGGCTCCTGCTCGGGCCCGGGCTCGGTCGTGGCCTGCGGCGCGGGCTCCTGCGGGGCCTCCTCGACGATCACGTGGGCGTTGGTGCCGCTGACGCCGAACGAGGAGACGCCGGCCCGGCGCGGACGGCCCGTCTCCGGCCATTCGACGGCCTCGGTGAGGAGTTCCACCGCGCCCGCCGACCAGTCGACGTGCGGGGACGGCTCGTCGGCGTGCAGGGTCCTGGGCAGTACGCCGTGGCGCATGGCCATGACCATCTTCATGACGCCGGCGACACCGGCGGCGGCCGAGGTGTGGCCGATGTTCGACTTGATCGAGCCGAGCAGCAGCGGCCGGTCCCCGGGCCGGTCCTGGCCGTAGGTGGCCAGCAGGGCCTGCGCCTCGATGGGGTCGCCGAGGGCGGTGCCGGTGCCGTGGGCCTCGACGGCGTCCACGTCCTGCGGGGCGAGGCGGGCGTTGGCGAGGGCCTGGCGGATGACGCGCTGCTGGGAGGGCCCGTTGGGGGCCATGAGGCCGTTGCTGGCGCCGTCCTGGTTGGTCGCCGTACCGCGCACCACGGCGAGGACGCGGTGGCCGTTGCGGCGGGCGTCGGAGAGCTTCTCCAGGAGGAGGACCCCGGCGCCCTCGGACCAGGCGGTGCCGTCGGCGGCGGCGGAGAACGCCTTGCAGCGGCCGTCGCCGGCCAGTCCGCGCTGGCGGCTGAACTCGACGAACAGGTCCGGGGTCGGCATGACGGTGACGCCGGCGGCCAGCGCCATGGTGCACTCGCCGGCCCGCAGGGACTGGGCGGCGAGGTGCAGGGCGACGAGGGAGGAGGAGCAGGCGGTGTCGACGGTGACGGCCGGGCCCTCCAGCCCGAAGGTGTAGGCGACGCGGCCGGAGATGACGCTGGTCAGGTTGCCGGTGAGGGAGTAGCCCTCGACGCCTTCGCCGCCCATCTGCTGGAGCCCGCCGAAGTAGCCGGGCTGGGTGGCGCCCGCGAAGACGCCGATGGGGGCGGACTTCACGCTCGTCGGGTCGATGCCGGCCCGTTCGAAGGCCTCCCAGGAGGCCTCCAGGAGCAGCCGCTGCTGGGGGTCCATGGCGACGGCTTCGCGCGGGGAGATCCCGAAGAAGGCCGGGTCGAAGTCGGCGGCGTCGTGGAGGAACCCGCCCTCGCGGACGTAGGTGGTGCCGGGGTGGTCGGGGTCCGGGTGGTAGAGGGCCTCGAGGTCCCAGCCGCGGTCGGCGGGGAAGGGGCTGATGACGTCGGCGCCGGTGTCGACGAGCTGCCACAGGTCCTCGGGCGAGCGGACGCCGCCGGGGTAGCGGCAGGCCATGGCGACGATCGCGACGGGCTCGTCCTGCGCCGCCGCGCCCGCGATGTGGCCGGTGACGGCGGCGGTGCGCTCACCGAGCACTTCGGCCCGGACGAACGCGGCGACGGCGGCGGGGGTCGGGTGGTCGTAGGCGAAGGCGGCGGGCAGCCGCAGCCCGGTGGCGTTGTTCAGCCGGTTGCGCAGGTTGACGGCGGCCAGCGAGTCGAAGCCCAGCTCCTTGAAGGCCCGCTGCGGGTCGACGGCGGCCGGCCCGTCGTGGCCGAGCACGGCGGCGGCGAGGGCGCGTACGAGGTCCAGGACGGTGCGGAGCTGCTCGGCCTCCGGGAGGCCCCGGAGCTCCTCGCGCAGCGCCGACCCGGCGGCCCTGCCGGCTTCCTCGTCGGGTGCGGAGTGCAGGGCGGCGAGGGCGGTGCGGGTCTCGGGGGCGCGGCGGCGGCGCAGCCAGGAGGCCATGTCGGGGAGGGCTTCGCGCAGCGGCTTGTCGCCGTCGATGTCCAGGGTGGCGATGAGGGTGTCGACGTCCTCCTCGTCGACGGCCTGCCAGAACCGCTCCTCGGCCGCGTCGCGGGGGGTGCCGGCCTCGGGGGTCAGCCAGTAGTGGCGGTGCTGGAAGGCGTACGTGGGCAGCTCGACGGAGTCCGCCGGGGTGCGGGGGGCGAGGAGGGGCGTCCAGTCGACGGGGAGGCCGCGGGTCCAGGCTTCGGCGAGGGCGCCGAGGAAGGCCTCGGGCTCGGGGCGCTGCTTGTCGAGGCAGGTGGTGGCCAGGCCGTCGAAGTCCTCGGGGAGGTTCTCCCGGGCCATCGCGGTGAGGACCCCGGCGGGACCGAGCTCCAGGAAGTGGCTGACACCGCGTCCGGCGAGGTGGCGGACACCGTCGCCGAAGCGGACGGCGGCCCGGACGTGCTCCACCCAGTAGTCGGCCGTGAACGCGGTGATCTGCTCACCGGTCACGTTCGAGACGACCGGGACGGACGGGGTTCCGTGTTCCAGGGTCTCGGCGACCTCGCGGAACGCCTCGAGCATCGGCTCCATCAGCGGCGAGTGGAAGGCGTGCGAGACGGTGAGGCGCTTGGTCTTGTGACCCTGCCCGGACAGCTGCGCGGCCACGGCCAGAACCGCGTCCTCCGCACCCGAAATCACCACCGAAGACGGGCCGTTGACCGCCGCGATGTCCACCTCGGCCGACAGCAGCGGGCGCACCTCGTCCTCACCGGCGCGTACGGACACCATCGCCCCGCCCTCCGGCAACGCACCCATCAGCGCCCCGCGCGCCGCCACCAGACGGGCAGCGTCCGCCAGGGACAGCACCCCCGCCACATGCGCGGCCGCGATCTCACCGATCGAGTGACCCGCCACGAAGTCCGGACGCACACCGAAGGACTCCACCAGCCGGTACAACGCCACCTCAAGGGCGAACAACGCCGGCTGCGTGAACTCGGTGCGGTGGACCTCGTCCCCGCCGCTGAAGACGATCTCCTTCAGCGGGAAGCCGAAGTGGGCGCACACCTCGTCGAAGGCCGCCGCGAACACCGGCTGGGCCGCGTACAGCTCGCGCCCCATGCCCGCACGCTGCGCACCCTGCCCCGAGAACAGGAAGGCCAGCTTCCCGGGGCGTGCCGTGCCCTCGGACAGCGACCCGTCCGGAGTGCCGTCGACGAGGGCGCGCAGGCCGGAGCGGAAGCCGTCCGTGTCCTCGGCGAGGACCACCGCGCGGTGGTCCAGCGCGGAGCGGGTCATCACGAGCGCTGCCGCGACGTCCGCCGCCGGGAGGGAGGTGTCGAGGCCGAGGAGGCGCTCGGCCTGGCCGCGCAGCGCCTGCGCGCTGTGCGCCGAGACCACCCACGGCAGCGGCCCGGAACGGGCCGGGGCGTGGGGCTGTTCCTCCGGCGCGCCGGCGGGCGCCTGCTCGACGATCACGTGGGCGTTGGTGCCGCTGATGCCGAACGAGGAGACGCCCGCGCGGCGCGGACGGTCGGTCCCGGGCCAGTCCACGGCTTCCGTCAGGAGTTCGACGGCGCCCGCCGACCAGTCGACCTGGGGGGTGGGCTCCTCCACGTGGAGGGTGCGCGGCAGCACGCCCTCCCGCATCGCCATGACCATCTTGATGATGCCCGCGACGCCCGCCGCTGCGGCCGTGTGGCCGATGTTCGACTTGACCGAGCCCAGCAGCAGCGGCCGGCCCTCCGGCCGGTCCTGCCCGTAGGTGGCGAGCAGGGCCTGCGCCTCGATCGGGTCGCCGAGGGCGGTGCCCGTACCGTGCGCCTCGACCGCGTCCACGTCCTGTGCCGTCAGCCGGGCGTTGGCCAGCGCCTGGCGGATGACGCGCTGCTGGGAGGGCCCGTTGGGGGCGGTCAGGCCGCTGCTCGCGCCGTCCTGGTTGACGGCGGAGCCGCGGACCACGGCGAGGACGCGGTGGCCGTTGCGGCGGGCGTCGGAGAGCTTCTCCAGGAGGAGCACGCCCACGCCCTCGCCCCAGATGGTGCCGTCGGCGGTGGAGGAGAACGCCTTGCAACGGCCGTCGCCGGCCAGTCCGCGCTGGCGGCTGAACTCCTGGAACAGCCACGGGTTGGGCATGACGGTGACGCCCCCGGCCAGCGCCATGGAGCACTCGTCGGCGCGCAGGGCCTGGGCGGCCTGGTGGACGGCGACGAGGGAGGAGGAGCAGGCCGTGTCGACGGTGATGGCCGGGCCTTCCAGCCCGAAGGTGTAGGCGACGCGGCCGGAGATGACGCTGTTGACGTTGCCGGTGAGGGTGTAGCCCTCGACCTCGCGGTGCGGGGTTCCCGTGCCGCCGCCCAGGTAGCCGGGGTTTCCGGCGCCGACGAAGACGCCGGTACGGCTGCCCTTGAGGGTGGCGGGGTCGATCCCGGCGCGTTCGAAGACCTCCCAGGAGGACTCCAGGAAGAGCCGCTGCTGGGGGTCCATGGCGAGGGCCTCGCGTGGCGGGATCCCGAAGAAGCCCGCGTCGAACCCGGCCGCGTCGGAGACGAACCCGCCCTCCCGGACGTAGCTGCTGCCATGGGCGTCCGGGTCGGGGTCGTAGAGGCCGTCGAGGTCCCAGCCGCGGTCGGTGGGGAAGGCGACGATGCCGTCGCCGCCTTCCGCCACCAGCCGCCACAGGTCCTCGGGCGAACCGACGTCCCCCGGGTAGCGGCAGGCCATGGCGACGATGGCGATCGGCTCCTGCTCCTTCGCCTCCGCGGCCTGCAGACGCTTGCGGGTCTGCTGGAGGTCGGCGGTGACGAGTTTCAGGTAGTCGCGGAGCTTGTCTTCGTTACTGCTGGCCATCGTGGCAGTGCCTCCGGTGGGACGGTCAGGACGACGGGTCGGGGATCAGCTGAGACCGAGTTCCTTCTCGATGAGGGCGAACATCTCGTCGTCGCTCGCCGAGGTGATCTCCGCGGTCCCGTCGGAGGTCTGTGCTCCCTCGTCGGTGTCGTGGTCGGTGCCGGCCTGCTCGAGCTTCCACAGGATCGAGCGCAGCCGGTTCACGGCCCGTTCCCTGCCGTCGCTGCCCTCCGGCAGCGCGGCCACGGCCGCCTCCCAGCCGGCCATGGCGTCGAGCACCGCGGCCTCCCGGGTGCCCTCGCCCGGGTCCAGTTCCGTGTGCAGGAAACCGGCGAGGGCGGCGGGCGACGGATGGTCGAAGATCAGCGTGGTCGGGAGCCGGAGGCCGGTGGCCGCGCCGAGTCCGTTGCGCAGTTCCACGGCCGTCAGCGAGTCGAACCCGAGGTCGAGGAAACCGCGTTCGGTGTCGATGGCCGCCGGGTTGGGGTGGGCGAGGACGGTGGCCACCTGGGTGCGGACCAGGTCGAGGAGGGCTTCGGCGCGTTCGGCACCGGTGAGGCGGGACAGCCGCTCGGCGAGGGCCGAGGCCCCCGGGGCGGCGGCCGTCTCGCCCGCGGCCCGGCGTACGGAGGCCCGCACGAGGCCCTTGAGCACACCGGGCAGCCGGCCCGCGTCGGCCTGGCCGCGCAGCGCCGTGGTGTCCAGGCGTACGGCGGCCAGCAGGGCTTCGTCGTGGCGTGCAGCGTCGTCGAACAGGGCCAGGCCCTGTTCGGTGGCGAGCGGCAGGACACCACTGCGGCTCATCCGCGCGAGGTCGGCGGTGTCGAGTCCGGCGGTCATGCCGCTGGACTCGGCCCACTGGCCCCAGGCGAGCGAGACGCCCGGCCGTCCGTGGGCGCGCCGGTGCTGGGCGAGCGCGTCCAGGAAGGAGTTGGCGGCGGCGTAGTTGCCCTGTCCGGGGCCGCCCATGACGCCGGCCACGGAGGAGTAGAGGACGAAGGCGGTCAGGTCGAGGTCGCGGGTGAGTTCGTGCAGGTTGACGGCGGCGTCGACCTTGGGCCGCAGTACGCGGGCCAGCCGGTCGGCGTCGAGCGAGCCGAGGACTCCGTCGTCCACGACTCCGGCGGTGTGGACGACCCCGCGCAGCGGCCGGTCGGCGGGGATCGCGGCGAGGAGGGCGGTCAGCGCGTCGCGGTCGGCGGCGTCACAGGCCACCACCTCGGCCGTCCCGCCCAGCCCGGCTATCTCCGCCACGAGTTCGGAGGCGCCGGGGGCGTCCGGGCCGCGCCGGCCGGCGAGCAGCAGGTGCCGTACGCCGTGCTTCGTGACGAGGTGCTTGGCGACGAGCGCGCCCAGGGTGCCGGTACCGCCGGTGATCAGGACCGTCCCGTCCGGGTCCCAGCCCTGCGGAACCGTCAGCACGATCTTCCCCGTGTGCCTGGCCTGACTCATGAACCGGAACGCCTCCGGCGCCCGCCGGACGTCCCAGGCACGGACGGGCAACGGCCGCAGCACGCCCGCCTCGAACAGCCGGCCCAACTCGGCGAGCATCTCGCCGATCCGCTCCGGACCAGCGCCCTCGACCATGTCGAAGGCCTGGTACGTCACTCCGGGGTGGAGCCGGGCGACCTCTTCGGGGTCGCGCACGTCCGTCTTGCCCATCTCCAGGAAGCGGCCGCCGCGCGGCAGCAGCCGCAGCGAGGCGTCCACCAGTTCCCCAGCCAGGCAGTCCAGCACCACGTCCATGCCCTCGCCGCCGGTGGCGACGGAGAAGTGCTCCTCGAAGAGGGCGTCACGGGAGGAGGCGATGTGCGCCTCGTCCAGTCCGAGTTCGCGCAGCACGTCCCACTTGCCCTCGCTGGCCGTGCCGAACACCTCGGCGCCCAGGTGGCGGATGAGCTGCACGGCGGCCATGCCGACGCCTCCGGCGGTGGCGTGGACGAGGACCCGCTCGCCCGCCTTCAGACCCGCCAGGTCGACGAGCCCGTAGTAGGCGGTGAGGAACACGGTCGGGATCGCGGCGGCCTGCTCGAAGGTCCAGCCGTCGGGGATGCGGACCACCAGGCGGTGGTCGACGACCGCGACGGGGCCGAACGCGCCCCGGATGAGACCGGTGACCTCGTCCCCGACCTCGATGCCGGTGACCCCGGGGCCCACCTCGGTGACGACGCCGGCGCCCTCGTTGCCCATACGGGCCAGACCCGGGTACATGCCGAGCGCGATCATCACGTCGCGGAAGTTCAGGCCCGCGGCGCGGACCGCGACACGGATCTCGCCCTCGGCGAGCTCCATCCCGCCGGCCGGGGACGGGACGAAGTCCAGGCTGTCGAGCGTCCCCGCCTTGGTGCTGTTGAGGACCCAGGAGGAGCCGGCGGGCAGGACCAGGACGCCGCCCGCGGCGGACGTGCCGGCGGACGGGACCAGGCGCGGTACGAGCAGCGCGCCGTCGCGGAGCGCGGCCTGCGGCTCGTTCCCGGTGAACACCGCGTCGGGGAGGCCGAGTCCGGTATCAGTGCCGGTGTCGGTGTCGAGGAGGACGAAGTGGCCGGGGTTCTCGGCCTGCGCGGCCCGCACCAGACCCCACAGCGGCGCCTGGGCCAGGTCGGTGACGTCCTCGCCGGGCAGTACGGCCACCGCACCGCGCGTGACGACGACCAGCCGGGTGGCCCCGAGCCGCTCGTCGGCCAGCCAGGTCTGCAGCGTGTCGAGCAGCGCGGCGGTGGTCCCGTACACGGCTCCGGCCAGTCCTGCGGCCGGGACCGCGGCCAGGGATCCGGCGTGCAGGAGGACCGCGGCGGGCACCGGCGCACCCTCGTCGAGGGCGGCCCGCAGGGAAGCGAGGTCCGCGTGGTCCGCACCCGCACCGCCGACCGCCACCCGCGGCCCGCCGGCGGCCGCGGCGGCCGGCGGAGCCGCGGTCCAGTCGAGCCGGTACAGGGCGTCGGAGTGGCCGGCACCCGCCACGGCGGCGGTCAGCTGCTCGGCGGCGACCGTACGGGTCGCCAGCGAGGCGACGGAGACGACCGGGTTCCCGGCCGGGTCCGCGATGTCGAGCGAGAGGGAATCCGGGCCGGCCGGCGTCAGCCGCACCCTCAGCCTGGACGCGCCCACGGCGTGCAGACGCACACCGCTCCAGGCGAAGGGCAGGCGGACCTGCCCCGCGTCCGTGGCCGGCCCGGCGACAGCGAGCCCGTGCAGCGCAGCGTCGAGCAGGGCCGGATGCAGTGCAAACCAGCCCGCCTCATCCTGCTGCGCATCGGGCAGCCCCACCTCGGCGAACACCACGTCACCGTCGCTCCGACGCCAGGCCCGGGCCAACCCCTGGAAGGCCTGCCCGTACCCGTAACCGGCCGCGGCGAGCCCCTCATAGAACCCGTCGAGGTCGACCGGCTCGGCATCCGCCGGAGGCCATACGGCCAGGTCGGACAGGGGTTCGGGGGTCGTTTCGGGGGCAGGGGCGAGCCGTCCGGCGGCGTGCCGGGTCCAGACCGCGTCGGCGTCCTCGGGACGCGAGTGGACGCTCACCGGCCGCGTGCCGTCCTCGTCGACGGCACCGACGAGCACCTGGAGCAGGACGCCACCCCGGTCGGGGATGACAAGGGGCGTCTCGATGGCGAGTTCCTCCAGCTCGCCGCAGCCCGCCTCGTCGCCCGCGCGGAGCGCGAGTTCCACGAAGGCGGTGCCGGGCAGCAGGACCGTGCCGGCCACCGCGTGGTCGGCGAGCCAGGGGTGGCTGTGCAAGGAGAGCCGCCCGGTGAGCAGCAGCTGCCCTCCGTCGGCCGGCGTCACGCTGGCGCCGAGCAGCGGGTGCCCGGGGGCGCCGAGTCCGGCAGCGAGCACGTCCGCGGAGGCGGAGGCGGCGGGGCGCGGCCAGTAGCGGCTGCGCTGGAAGGCGTACGTGGGAAGGTCCACGGTGGCCGGGGCCGCCGCCGTACCGCCGGCCAGGGCCGCCCGGTCGACGGGGAGGCCGCGGGTCCAGGCTTCGGCGAGGGCGCCCAGGAAGGCCTCGGGCTCGGGACGGTCCTTGCGCAGGACGGGCGCCAGCAGCCCGGAGAAGGTGTCGGGGAGGGACTCCCCCGCCATGGCGGCGAGGACGCCCTGCGGGCCGAGCTCCAGGAAGTGCCCCACGCCCTGCGCGGCCAGGTGGGCGACACCGTCACCGAAACGGACAGCTGCCCGGACGTGCTCCACCCAGTAGTCGGCCGTGAACGCGATGATCTGCTCACCGGTGACGTTGGAGACCACCGGGACGGAGGAGGGCGCGTGTTCCAGGGTCTCGGCGACCTCGCGGAACGCCTCCAGCATCGGCTCCATCAGCGGCGAGTGGAAGGCGTGCGAGACCGTGAGGCGCTTGGTCTTGTGACCCTGCCCGGACAGCTGCGCGGCCACGGCCAGAACCGCGTCCTCCGCACCCGAAACCACCACCGAAGACGGGCCGTTGACCGCCGCGATGTCCACCTCGGCCGACAGCAGCGGCCGCACCTCGTCCTCACCGGCCCGGACGGACACCATCGCCCCGCCCTCCGGCAGCGCACCCATCAGCGCACCGCGCGCCGCCACCAGACGGGCAGCGTCCGCCAGGGACAGCACCCCCGCCACGTGCGCGGCCGCGATCTCACCGATCGAGTGACCCGCCACGAAATCCGGACGCACACCGAAGGACTCCACCAGCCGGTACAACGCCACCTCGAGAGCGAACAACGCCGGCTGCGTGAACTCCGTACGGTGAACCGCCTCCCCCTCCCCGAAGACGATCTCCTTCAACGGGAAGCCGAAGTGGGCGCACACCTCGTCAAAAGCCGCCGCGAACACCGGCTGGGCCGCGTACAGCTCACGACCCATCCCCGCACGCTGCGCACCCTGCCCCGAGAACAGGAAGGCCAGCTTCCCGGGCTGGACCGGGGCCTTGGTGGTCTCGGTCAGGGCGTCGAGTCCGGCCAGCAGGCCATCCAGGCCCGTGGCGGTCACCGCGCCCCGGTGTTCGAGCGCGGAACGGGTGGTGGCGAGGGAGTACGCGACGGCGCGCGGGTCCAGGCCGGTGTGCGTCCGGGCGTACGCGGCGAGCCGCGCCGCCTGGACGCGCAGGGCCTCGGGACCGCGGCCGGAGACGGTCCACGTGACCGGTCCGCCGTCCGTGTCGGGGGCGGCGGGGGCGGGCGCCGTCGCGGGCGCCTGTTCCAGGACGACGTGGGCGTTGGTGCCGCTGGCTCCGAAGGAGGAGACGCCCGCGCGCCGGAGGCGACCGGTCCGCGGCCACTCCACCGACTCCGTCAGGAGTTCCACCGCGCCCGCCGACCAGTCGACGTGGGCCGACGGCTCGTCGACGTGCAGGGTCTTGGGCAGGATCCCTTCGCGCAGGGCCATGACCATCTTGATGACGCCCGCGACGCCCGCGGCGGCCTGGGCGTGTCCGATGTTGGACTTGACGGAGCCGAGCCACAGCGGCCGGTCCTCGGGCCGGTCCTGGCCGTAGGTGGCGAGGAGGGCCTGCGCCTCGATGGGGTCTCCGAGGGTGGTGCCCGTGCCGTGGGCCTCGACGGCGTCGACGTCGCGCGTGGTCAGCCGGGCGTTGGCGAGGGCCTGTTCGATGACGCGTTGCTGGGAGGGGCCGTTGGGGGCGGTGAGGCCGTTGCTGGCGCCGTCCTGGTTGACGGCCGAGCCGCGCAGTACCGCGAGGACGCGGTGACCGTTGGCCTGGGCGTCGGAGAGCTTCTCCAGGAGGAGCACGCCGGCGCCTTCGGACCAGCCGGCGCCGTCGGCGGCGGCGGAGAAGGACTTGCAGCGGCCGTCGGCGGACAGTCCGCGCTGCTTGCTGAACTCGACGAAGACGCTGGGGGTGGCCATGACGGTGACGCCGCCGGCCAGCGCCATGGTGCATTCGCCGGCCCGCAGGGCCTGGGCGGCCAGGTGGAGGGCGACGAGGGAGGAGGAGCAGGCGGTGTCGACGGTGACGGCCGGGCCCTCCAGCCCGAAGGCGTACGAGAGGCGGCCGGAGACGACGCTGCCGGAGGTGCCGGTGAGCAGGTAGCCCTCGGCGCTGTCGGCGGCGCGCTCCACGTGGCTGGCGTAGTCGTGGTACATGACGCCGGCGAAGACGCCGGTGCGCGTGCCCTTGCGTTCCGCCGGGTCGAGTCCGGCGCGTTCGAAGGCCTCCCAGGAGGCTTCGAGGAGGAGCCGCTGCTGCGGGTCCATGGTGACGGCCTCGCGCGGCGAGATCCCGAAGAGCTCGGGGTCGAAGTCGGCGGCGTCGTGGAGGAACCCGCCGTTGCGGGTGTACGAGGTGCCGGGGCGGCGTCCCTCGGGGTCGTAGAGGGCGTCGAGGTCCCAGCCGCGGTCGGTGGGGAAGCCGGCGACGGCGTCGCGGCCTTCGGTGACGAGCCGCCACAGGTCCTCGGGCGAGGAGACCCCGCCGGGGTAGCGGCAGGCCATCCCGACGATCGCGATCGGCTCGTCGGGAGCGGCGGTGGCCGGGGCGGGGGTGGCGGGGGTGGTGGCGGGGGTGAGGATCCCGGAGAGGAGGTGACGGGCCAGGGCTGCCGGGGTGGGGTGGTCGAAGATGAGCGTGGCGGCCAGTTTCAGGCCGGTGGCGGCGTTGAGCCGGTTGCGCAGTTCGACGGCGGTGAGGGAGTCGAAGCCGAGCTCCTTGAAGGCCGCCTCGGGGCGGATCGCCGACGGGTCGGCGTGGCCGAGCACCGCGGCGACCTGGCCGCTGACGAGGCCGAGGAGTTCACGTTCCCGCTCGCTCTCGCCGAGCGGGGCGAGCCGCCGGGCGAGGGAGGAGGCCTCGGCGCCGGTGCCGGTTTCGACGGCGCGCCGGGCGGGGGTGCGGACCAGGGAGCGCAGCAGTGGGGGCAGCAGCCCGGCGGCGGCGCGCGTGCGCAGGGTCGCCGCGTCCAGGCGTACGGGGACCAGGACGGGATCGGTGTCGGCGTCACCGTCGGCGGCGGCCGCGTCGAGGGCGGCGAGGCCCTGGGCCGCGCTGAGCGGGAGGACGCCGGCGCGGGAGGCCCAGCCGAGGTCGCCGTCCGTGAGGTGGCCGGTGAGGCCGCTGGTCTCCCACAGGCCCCAGGCCAGGGAGCGGGCCGGCAGGCCCTGGTGCCGGCGGTGGGCGGCGAGGGCGTCCATGAAGGCGTTGGCGGCGGCGTAGTTGGCCTGGCCCGGGTTGCCGAAGACACCCGCGGCGGAGGAGAAGAAGACGAAGGCGGTCAGGTCGAGATCGCGGGTCAGCTCGTGCAGGTTCCACGCGGCGTCCACCTTGGGACGCATCACCGCGTCGA
>NZ_JBVHWK010000036.1:0-73049 GCF_055569445.1 Streptomyces sp. NPDC029122
GCAGGGGGGACCCTGTGGGAGAGTAGGACGCCGCCGAACAATCATTGTGGGAAAGCCCCGCACCTTCTGGTGCGGGGCTTTTCTGCGTTTACGGGGCTTTACGCGGGTCTTTATGCCTGAGAGCCGAAACGGGCCAGGTAGTGCCAGACGCGCTTCAGGGCCTGCTCGTCGTAACGGCCCGTGCGGGCGGCCTCGCCGAGGATGCGCGGGGTGAGGACGTCGCCGACGGCGAGGGCGCAGCCGAGGTCGACGAAGTCCTGGCCGCGGTAGTCCGGGTGACGGCGGAGTTCGGTGACCGTGAGGCGGAAGCCCGGGTGCCATTCCGTGGGGCAGGGGAGCTTCGCGGCGGCGGCTTCGACCTCGGTGTCGCGGTAGCTGGGGTCGAGGACGAGGGCCGCGACGTCGTGGTCCAGCCGTACCGGGGTGTGGACCTGGGCCTCGATGTAGTCGTCGAGCGCGTCCTGGTCGTCGGCCAGGGCCAGGGGGATCAGCGACATGCGGTCGGCCACGCCGAAGGACTCGGGCTCCAGGTAGCTGTCCGGGTAGCAGAAGGTGGTGCGGGCCAGGGTTTCCGGGCGGAGACGGAAGTGGGCGGATCCGAAGCGGGGAGCGGCGCCGGCCGGGTTGTGGCGGAAGTTGAGGGCGCCGTACACCGGGCGGCCCTCGGCGGGCGCGTCGTCGTAGGCGCCGCCGAAGATACGGCTCTCCCAGTGCCAGCGGGCACCGCCGGGGCGGGCGGTGAGGCCGCCGTTGCTGGTGCCCGTCACGAACTGCGAGCGGTAGACGCCCTCCTCGGCCAGAGCGGTGAGGATCGGCCGGTCGTCGCTGACGCGGTCCGGGTGGAAGTTGAGCGTGACCGTGAGGGCCGGGTCCAAAGGGGGGCCGGAGGAGAGGGCGGTGACGTGGGCGAGCGCCCGGGCGTGCGGATGCATGGGTGCAGTGTGCACCAAGCGGGTCGCTAGGATCCGCGATTATGGATCAGTACGTGGTGCGGGCCGTACGGGCCGACGAGTGGCAGCGGGTCAAGGCGTTGAGGCTCGACGCCCTGCGGGACCCGGCGGCGCCGGTGGCGTTCCTGGAGACGCTGGAGCAGGCGGAGGAACGGCCGGACGAGTTCTGGCAGGCCCGGGCGCGGGGGGCCTCGCACGGGCGGGTCGCGCGGCAGTTCGTCGCGGAGGGGCCCGACGGGGAGTGGGACGGGTCGGTGAGCGTGCTCGTCGAGGAGGAGGGGAGCACCGACTTCTTCGGCCTGCCCGTGGAGAAGCACCAGGCGCATGTCGTGGGGGTGTTCGTACGGAAAGGGCGGCGGGGTAAGGGGCTCGCCGAGGCGCTGTTCACGGCCGCTGTGGAGTGGGCGCGGGGGCTGGAGGCGCCGGTGCCGGAGCGCATACGGCTCTTCGTGCACGAGGAGAACCTGCGTGCGGCCGCCTTCTACCGGCGGTTCGGGTTCGTGGCGAGCGGGCGCGTGGTGGAGCTGGAGTCGGGGGCCGAGGAGCGCGAGTACGTCCTCGAGCGGTGAAGCGGGGTCCGGTGGCGTCAGCGGGGCGGGTCCAGGGGGACGTTCGGCCAGCGGGAGCGGGCCTGTTCGCGGCTGCGGCAGAGCGCCAGCAGGGGGAGGGCCTCGTCGTGGAGGAGGTCCGGGAGCTGGGGGAGCGGGGCGACGGCCGCCACGTCCTCCAGGACCAGGGTCAGTGGTGGGTCGAGCCGGCCGTGGGATGACCGTGCGGCCATGCGGCGGCCGTGCTCGACCACGTCTGCGGCGAGTGCGGTCAGAAGGGGCATCGCACCCGGGTGGGTGCGGGGGTCCTCCAGGGGTTCGCCCAGCACGTAAAGGGTGCCCCCTTCGGCGGCGAACGATGCCAGGGTGAGGGAATCCGTACGGTTCGGGTTGCAGGCCTCGCGGATGTGGATCGAGGTCAGGCAGGACAGGGCGCGGGCCGTCAGCTGCTGGGCCTGGTCGCGGCGTTCGGGGTGTGCGGTGAGCGCGCTCTCGAGTTCACCGGCCGCGCCGGCAGCGGCCCGGGGGTGGGTGCGCAGGGTGCGGACCGGGTCCTGGGCGCTGTTGCCCTGGGCCCAGCGGGCCAGGTGCTTGAAGGGGAGGCCGTCGAGGGCGGCGGCCTGGAGCCAGCTGCGCAGGAGGGTCTCGGCGGTGTCGGCGACGGCGCTGTCCAGGCGGGCCTGGGGGCGTACGGGGGCCAGCAGGGCGACCGCCCGGGCGGCGGCGGTGTCGCGGTCGGCGCAGCCGTCGGCGGGGTTCCAGTGCATCCGGGCCGGGGTGTCGCACAGGTGCGAGGGGTCGTAGAGGAGGACCGGCCCGAGTTTCGCCCGCGCGTCCTTGGTTTCCGACCACAGTGCGGGGGACGAGGTGACCACCAGGGCGGCGCCCTCGGCGGCGGAGAGGGCCTGGGCGGCGAGGCGGTGGCGTTCGGCCGGGCCGCCGTAGGCGAGGCGGGGGGCCGGGGCGGTCGACGGTGCCGGGGCGTAGCCGAACCCATAGCGGTAGGCGTCCCCGGCCGGTGCGGGGGCCTGGCCGGCGGTGGTGTAGCGGGCCGGGGTCGGCTTCCGGGGCGGGCTGGCCGGTGCGGGTACGGGCGCCGGTGCCGGGGCGGAGACCGGGGCGTGCGCGGCGGGTGCGGCCGTTGCCCGGGCCGGGGCGTGTGCCGGGCCGGGGAGCGGGGTCCGGCCCCCGGGGGCGGGGGGTGCCGGTGCCGGGCCGGGGTGACCCGGTGCGGTCGCCGCCGGTGCCGAGGCGTGGGCGCGGGGGTCGCCCGGCACCTGGCCCGGCGGCGCGGTCGGTGCCGGGGCCTGGGCAGGGGCGGGGTCGGGGCCGGTGTCGCCCGGCTGGTGTCCGGCGCGGGCGCGGCGGGCCTTCGTACGGGCCACGACGCCCATGGTGAAGATCGTCAGGACCAGTAGGACCAGCAGCTGGCTGATGAACAGGCCCCAGAAGAGCCCCCATCCGGGGAGGGCCGCCGGGTCGGTGTCGGGCCAGGCCCCCGCGAGGTCGTGGGGTTGCGTTATCAGGGCCCGGACGGCTTCCGGGGTGCGGGTGAAGGTGACGGTGTCCGGCCAGGCGCCCTTGGTGAAGAGGGCGGCGAGGCCGGTGGCCGACCAGACCAGGACGGCGAGGCCGAGGAGGAAGGCCAGGAGGCCGACGAGGACCCCGTCGGGGACGCCGCCGGCGCGCGCGGGGGGTTCCGTACGTCTCGCGTCGGGCATGGTCAGGCCACCGTGGTCGCTGATCCGGGGCCGGAGCCCCGCTGGCGTTCGATGTACAGGGCTCGTTCCTCCGCTTCGAGTTCGGCGGCCAGCAGTTCGTCGGGGAGCTGCTCGGGGGTGGAGGACTCGGTCATCGCGCGGTCGGTGTAGACGAGGGGGCGTTCGGTTTCGGTGATCAGGTGTTTGACGACCTGGACGTTGCCGTTGACGTCCCAGACGGCGATGCCGGGGGTGAGGGTGGGGATGATTTCCACGGCCCAGCGGGGCAGGCCGAGGACGCGTCCGGTGGCGCGGGCCTCGTCGGCCTTCTGGGCGTAGATGGTGCGGGTGGAGGCCATTTTGAGGATGGCGGCGGCCTCGCGCGCGGCGGCGCCGTCGACGACGTCGGAGAGGTGGTGGACGACGGCGACGAAGGAGAGGCCGAGGCGGCGGCCGAACTTGAGGAGGCGCTGGAAGAGCTGGGCGACGAAGGGGCTGTTGATGATGTGCCAGGCCTCTTCGACGAGGAAGATGCGCTTCTTGCGGTCCGGCCGGATCCAGGTGTGTTCCAGCCACACGCCGACGATCGCCATGAGGATGGGCATGGCGATGGAGTTGCGGTCGATGTGGGAGAGGTCGAAGACGATCAGCGGGGCGTCGAGGTCGATGCCGACGGTGGTGGGGCCGTCGAACATGCCGCGCAGGTCGCCGTCGACGAGGCGGTCGAGGACGAGGGCCACGTCGAGGCCCCAGGCCCGGACGTCGTCTATGTCGACGTTCATGGCCAGCGCCGATTCGGCTTCGGGGTGGCGCAGCTGTTCCACGATGTCGGTGAGGACGGGCTGGCGGTCCTGGATGGTCTCGACGACGTAGGCGTGGGCGACCTTGAGGGCGAAGCCGGAGCGTTCGTCGAGGCCGTGGCCCATGGCGACTTCGATGATGGTGCGGAGCAGCGCGAGCTGTCCGGTCGTGGTGATCGCCGGGTCGAGGGGGTTGAGGCGGATCCCGTCGTCGTTGGCGGCGACGGGGTCCAGGCGGATGGGGGTTATCCCCAGCTGCTGGGCGATGAGGTTCCATTCGCCGACGCCGTCCTCGCCCTGGGCGTCGAGGACGACGACCTGCCGGTCGCGGAAGCGGAGCTGGCGCAGGACGTACGTCTTCTCGAGCGCCGACTTGCCGTTGCCGGACTCGCCGAGGACGAGCCAGTGGGGGGCGGGGAGCTGCTGGCCGTAGAGCTGGAAGGGGTCGTAGATGTAGCCCTTGCCGCTGTAGACCTCGCGGCCGATGATCACGCCGGAGTCGCCGAGGCCGGGGGCGGCGGTGGGCAGGTAGACGGCCTGGGCCTGGCCGGTGGAGGTGCGGACGGGCAGGCGGGTGGTCTCGACCTTGCCGAAGAGGAAGCTGGTGAAGGCGTCCGTCAGCGCGGACATGGGATCTCGCATGGGCGGCACTTCCCTCCAGCTAGCGTCGGATGCCGGTGGCGAACGGCAAGGTGTTGACGAAGGCGCGGTGGTGCTCGCGGTCGCACCATTCGAGCTTCAGGTAGGACTTGCCGGCGGAGGCGCGGATGGTGCGCTTGTCGCGGGCGAGGGCCTCGGGTGAACGCGAGGACACCGTGATGTACCCGACGAGGTTGACTCCGGCAGCGCCGCTGGCGAGATCTTCACCCCTCTGGTCGAGGCGGCCGTGGGCGGCGATGTCGCGGGGGTCGACGGTGCGGTTCATCTTGGCGGCGCGGGAGGCGTCGGCCTCGTCGTTGGTCTTCTCGGTGAGCATGCGCTCGATGGCGATCTCGGTGGGTTCGAGGTCCATGGTGACGGCGACGGTGCGGATGACGTCCGGGGTGTGGACGAGGAGGGGGGCGAGGAAGTTGACGCCGACCGGGGTCATCGGCCATTCCTTCACCCAGGCGGTGGCGTGGCACCAGGGGGCGCGGGTGGAGGATTCGCGGGTCTTGGCCTGGAGGTAGGTGGGCTCCACGGCGTCGAGTTCCGCCGGCCAGGCGTTGCGCTTGGTCATGGCCTGGATGTGGTCGATGGGGTGGTCCGGATCGTACATGGAGTGCACGAGGGAGGACAGGCGTCCCTGGCCGAGGGGCTGCCGGACGCGGATGTCGGCTTCGGCGAGGCGGGCGCAGATGTCGGTGAGCTCGCGGGCCATGACGATGGCGAGGCCGGAGTCGCGGTCGAGCTTGCGGCCCTTGTGGCCGCCGGCGCGGGCGATGGCGTTGGCTTCGGCGGCGAGCTCGCGGGTGTAGTGCATGCAGGCGACGAGGTAGGCGCGGTGCTGCTCCGAGGAGGTGGAGACCATCGACTGGAGCTGGTCGTAGGAGTCGCGCAGCCAGGCCGGGGCGTGGGTGTCTCCGCGCTGGGCGACGTCCTTGGCGTGGGCGTCGGGGTCGGCGGGGAGGGTGCGGGCGAGCATCTGGATGCGGGTGACGAAGCCGTCGCCGTTGGCGACGTGCTTGAGGAGGGTGCCGAAGCGGTCGACGAGGGCTTCCTGGTCCTCGCTGTCGCGCAGGCCGACGCCGGGGCCCTCGATCTCGATGGCGGCCGTGACGGTTCTGCGGTCGGCGTGCAGGAGGACGGCGATCTCGTCGGGGCCGAAGGGGGCGGCGAGCCAGTTGATGCGGCCGATGCCGGGGGGCGGGCCGACCTCGACCTCGCGGCCGTCGATGGCGCGGGTGCCGGCTTCGACGGCGCCCGATCGGTACGTCGTACCGCGCCGCAGGATGCGCTTGTAGCTGCGGCTGATCTCGAACCACCGGTAGAAGGTGCGGCCCTTGTAGGGGACGTACACGGCGGCGAGGGCGAGCAGGGGGAAGCCGACGAGGCTGACGATGCGCAGGGTGAGGTGGGGGACGAGCAGTCCGCTCATCATGCCGAAGAAGGCGCCGGTGATGATCAGTGCGATTTCGCCGGTTTCGCGGTTCTTGCCGACGATCGCGTTCGGCCGGGCCCGGCCGATGAGATACGTACGGCGGGGCGCGACCGGGTGGAGCTGGTGGGACTGGGACGTCAACGCCCGTCACCTCCTGTGTTCCTCGTACTCGAGCCAGTGCGGGGCGGGGGTGCGGCGGGGGGGACGTTCCCGCCGCCGGATCCGCTGCCGGAGCGGCGGCTGCTGTGGGCGGCCATGCCTCCGGAGATCTGGTTGGCGTCGCCGCCGCCGGTGTTGCCGCCGGTGGCGCGGTGGGAGCCGCCGCGGCTGCTGTGGGTCTTGATGCCCTGGGAGACGAGGGAGGCCGGGGAGCTGATGACGGCTGCGGCCTGGGCGCCGTCGGTGGCCTTGGAACGGTTGGTGCGGGCGGCGGCGATCTCGTCGCCGAAGCCGGGGACGAAGCGGTAGATCATCGCCGAGGCGAAGATCGCCAGGAGGATGATGGCGAGGCCGGAGACGACGGCGGAGAAGGCGTTGGGGCCCTTGTCGCCGGCGAGGGCTCCGGCGAGGCCGAGGACGATCACGATGACCGGTTTCACGAGGATGACCGCGATCATGATGCCGGCCCAGCGGCGGACGTGGCCCCACATGTTGCGGTCGACGAGTCCGGCGTAGACGACGGTGCCGAGGAGGGCGCCGACGTAGAGCAGGGCGGCGCGGATGACGAGCTCCAGCCAGAGCACTCCGGCGGCCAGGACGGTGACGAGGGAGACGACGACCAGCATGATCGGGCCGCCGCCGATGTCCTCGCCCTTCTTGAGGGCTTCGGCGAAGGAGCCGAAGAAGACGTCGGTCTGGCTGCCGGTGGCGGCGGCGATGACCTCGGTGATGCCGTCGGTGGCGGAGACGACGGTGTAGAGGATCAGCGGGGTGAAGGCGGAGGCGAGGACGGTCAGCCAGAGGAAGCCGATGGCCTCGGAGAGGGCGGTGCTGAGGGGGACGCCGCGGATGGCGCGCTTGGCGACGGCCAGCAGCCACAGGACGAGGGTCAGGACGGTGGAGGCGGCGAAGACGACGGCGTACTGCTGGAGGAAGGCGGGGTTGGTGAAGTCGACGTTGGCGGTGCTCTTGACCGCTTCGCTGAGCTTGCCGACGATCCAGGCGGCGGCGTCGGCGCAGCCCTTGGCGAGGGAGGCGAGGGGGTTGATGGCGTCCGGGGGGCTGTTCGGCGAGAGGCCGGTGCCGGGTGCGGTGCCGGGGGTGTTGCCGACCTGGCGTTCGCAGTCCTCCTTGAGCGGGCCGATGACGCCTTCGCACTTGGAGGGTGACGGGGTGGCGGAGGGTGAGCCCGAGGGGGTGCCCGACGGGGTCGGGGTCGGGCTGGGGGCGGCGTAGGCCCGGGCGGACAGCAGGACGAGCGCCGTCTGTACGGCGGCCAGGGCGGCGGCGGTACGGGCGGCCGCGCCGCGCGGTGCCCGGCTGGTCCTCGTACCGCTGTCGGGGCGGCGGCTACCGGGCATAGGTGAACCCTCCGAACTCCTGGACGGCCTTGCTGATGTCGTCGGACGTGGAGGCGGGGACGTCGCCGGGGACCGGGGCGGGGCCGTCCTGCTGGCTGTCGGAGGCGACCTTCCAGCCGTCCGCGGTCCAGGTCAGTTCGAAGGTCCAGGTCTTCCAGGTGGTGCGGACCGGGCTGGTGGACTTGGGGCCGGACATGCCGACGAGGCCGGTGTACCAGACCGCGATCTTGGCGGTGGTGGGGCTGTAGCCCTCGACGCGGGTGCCGACGGGGACGGCGCGGGTGACGAAGGTGCTGCCCTGCGGGGCGTTGCCGTTCGCGTCGAGTCCGAGGGTGGCGAGGAACGCGGGGGAGTACGCCGCGTCCTGGGTGCCCTTGCGCCGTGCCGCGGCCTCGGGGGTGTAGATGCCGTCCACGAGCGCGTGCCGGACGTCCTTCTTGAGCATGCCGTCGGAGCCGAGGGCCACCGTGTAGTTGGCGGCCGCCGACTGGGCGCCCTGCTCGTCGTGGGCGAAGCCCGAGGGGATGCCGGCCGCCTTGCCGGTGACCGGGGCGGTTCCGGTGGGGGCGGTGGAGTCGGCGGCCGGGGGCTTGTCGGAGGACGGGGAGGCGTCGGGCGGGGGGTCCTGGGACCGGTTCGCGAACGCGATGGCGGCGATCAGCAGGACCACCACCCCGACCACGGTGATCAGGCCGCGGGAGGAGCGGGGGTTGCGGCGCGGGCCGCCGTACGCCTCGGAGGGCAGGTCCGGGAGCCGGGTGCGGGTCTGGCCCGTGCCGCCGACCTCGGCGTGGCCGCTGCCGCCGCCGTACTGGTCGTCGTTGCTCATTGCGTGTCCGCCCCCTCCGCGTCGTACGACGGTAGCGCTCGTTTCCGCTCAGGCGCGGTGTGGTGATTCCTCATCAGGGTGCGGCCGGGTGCGGCGATCCGGCTAGACGGCCATCCCGTAGACGATGGTGAAGAGGGTGCCGAGGGAGCCGATGATGAAGACGCCGGTGAGGCCGGCCACGATCAGGCCCTTGCCCTGTTCGGCGCTGAAGGTGTCGCGCAGGGCGGTCGCGCCGATGCGCTGCTTGGCGGCGCCCCAGATGGCGATGCCGAGGCAGAGGAGGATCGCGACGGCCATGACCACCTCGATCATGACCTTCGCTTCGTTGCCGAGGCTGCCGAACGGCCCCCAGTTCGGGGCGATTCCGCCGATGATGGTGGTGATGTCGCCCTTTTCAGCTGCCAGGATCATGTAACTCACCGCCCCTGTAAGGGTAGTTCCGGTAGCCCGTGCCCGACGGCAGGGGTCACGCACTATCTTCGCTGATGAAACCGGCGCCGTCGTCGACTTGGCCGGTCTCTTTACCCGTTCTCTCGGCCCGCGCCCCGTATGCGCACCCTGAGCAGGTCACTCTGTGTATCACGGGGGGTGACCCCGGGCAATGATTGTCGGCCCGCCGTGCGCGGGGCCTTCCGAGGGCTGGCCGTTCGGACTAACCGGGGGAGTCCGGGGCAGCGGGGGAGCGTACGGAGGCGCGGGGGGCGCATCGGCGCCGGGCGGGCGCCGGAGGGATCGGCGGTGTGTGCGGGCGGCGTGTTACGCGGGGAGCCAGTGCGCGGGGCGGGTGAGGTGTGCGGGGATGCGGGTGGCGGGGTTGCCGCGGGCGGCGCCCAGCTGGGGCTGGGTGAGGAAGAGGGTGTCGCGCAGGTCGGCGCCGCGCAGGTCGGCGTCGCGGAAGTCCGCGCCGATCAGGTCGGCGCCGCGCAGGTCGGCGCGGCTGAGGTCGGCGGCTATCAGGTAGGCGCCGCGCAGGTTGGCCCCGCGCAGGTCGGCGCCGCGGAGGCGGGCGCCCATCAGGTCGGCGCCGCGGTGGTTCTTCTTGCGGCCGGGCGTCTTGGCGCGGACCAGCTCGCTGGTCTCGAGGAGCAGGGCGTTGATCTCCTGGCGCAGGGCCGGGACGTCGAGGGCGGTGAGGGTGGCGGCGTCGGCGCGGGTGAGGGCCTCGGTCCTGGCGAGGGCCGTGCGCAGGGCCGGGTGGAGGGGGGCGGCCGCGGGGCGGGTGAGCGCCTCGGCGGTGTAGAAGAGCAGTTCGTGCAGCTGCCGCATGACCGGGAAGGCCTCGAACATGGCCTCGCGGGTCTCGGGGTGGGTGCGCCAGTCGCGGCCCTCGAAGGTGACCTGGGAGATCTGCTGGCCGGCGCCGAAGCAGTCGAAGACGGTGCAGCCCTGGAACCCTTCGTCGCGCAGCCGGGTGTGGATGCCGCAGCGGAAGTCCTGCCGGAGGTTCTCGCAGGGGGTGCCGGCGGTCTTGTTTGCGGCGAAGTCGGCGGACTTGGCGAAGGGCAGCGCGACGCAGCACAGGGCGAAGCAGGTGGAGCAGTCGGCCTGGAGGAGGGGCAGTGGGGTGGTGGACACCCTTCCATTGTGACCGGAGCGTCTTGATCCGTCGGGAGGGGGCGGCGAGCATCCGTACATGACAGAAGTGATCGCAGTTGCCGTCATCACCCTGCTCGCCGTGATCAGTCCCGGTGCGGACTTCGCGATGGTGGTCAGGAACAGTTATCTGTACGGGCGGCCGACGGGCCTGTTCGCGGCGGCGGGAGTCGCGGCCGGGGTGCTGGTGCACGTGTCGTACACGATGCTCGGGGTCGGTCTGCTGATCGCCTCGTCGACCGCCCTGTTCACGGCGATCAAGCTGGCGGGCGCGGCGTACCTGGTGTGGATCGGCATCCGTACCTTCCGGGCGCGGGCGGAGCTGACCGTGGACCTGGAGTCGAAGCCGGGGCTGACGCGGGCGGGGGCGCTGCGGTCGGGGTTCTTGACCAATGTGCTGAATCCCAAGACGACGCTGTTCGTGGTGTCCACGTTCACCCAGGTGGTCAACCCGGACACCTCGGCGTGGCAGCAGGCGGGGTACGGGCTGTTCATGTCGGCGGCGCACCTGGTGTGGTTCGGGGCGGTGGCGCTGTTCTTCTCCGATTCGCGGCTGCGGGACCGGATGCTGCGGGCGCAGAAGACGCTGAACCGGGCGATCGGGTCGGTGCTGGTGGGGCTGGGGGTCGGGCTGGGTTTCGCGCGCTGAGCCGTGCCGGGTCTGGCATCCCGGGTTACCTGTGGGTAACGTGCCGGGGCATGGATGCTGAGGACGGGTTCTACGAGCGGCTCGGCGAGGGCCGCTTCCTGGCCACGGAGGCGACGCGCGGGCCGTGGGACCCGGGCTCCCAGCACGCCGGACCGCCGGCCGCGCTGCTGGGGCGGGCCGTCGAGGAACGGCCCGGTGCGCGGGCGGACATGAGGATCGCCCGGATCACGTACGAGATCCTGCGCCCGGTGCCGATCGGGGAGCTGGAGGTGACCGCCTCGGTGCTGCGGGCCGGGCGCGGCACCGAGCTGGTCGAGGCGGCCCTCGCCCCGGCGGGCGGGCCGCCGGTGATGCTGGCGCGGGCGCTGCGGATCCGGGTGTCCGGGGAGCCGGTGCCGGCGGTGGTCCCGGCGGCGGTGGTGCCGCCGCCCGGGGAGGTGGGGGTGACGCCGTTCTTTCCCGTGCCGTGGGAGACGGGCTACCACTCCTCGGTGGAGACCCGCTTCACGGAGGGCGCCTTCGCCGAGCGGGGGCCGGGGACCTGCTGGATGCGGATGCGGGTGCCGCTCGTGGCGGGGGAGGAGGTCCGGCCGTTGGACCGGGTGCTGGTGGCCGCCGACTCGGGCAACGGGATCAGCGCGGTGATGGACTTCGGCCGGTTCGTCTTCGTCAACGGGGACCTCACCGTCCACCTGCACCGCCATCCGGTGGGCGAGTGGGTGTGCGTGGAGGCCCGTACGAGCGTGGACGCGGCGGGGATCGGCCTCGCGGACTCCCGCCTGCACGACGAGAAGGGGCCGGTCGGGCGGGGCGCGCAGAGCCTGTTCGTGGCCCCCCGCTGAAGCCAACCCCCGTTTCCCGCGGGGAAGTCGGTATGGCACCCTCGACCGGATGGAGGCCCTGAGAGAGACCGACCCCGCCCACATAGGGGCGCACACGCTGTTGGCCCGGCTGGGGGCCGGAGGCATGGGGCAGGTGTATCTCGGGCGGTCCCCGGGCGGCCGCCTGGTGGCCATCAAGGTGATCAAGGACGAGATCACCGGGCACCCTGAGGCCCTCGCGCGGTTCCGCCGGGAGGCCGAGACGGTGCGCGCGGTGCGGTCGGCCTACACCGCGAACCTGATCGACGCCTCGCTGGCGGCCCCGCCGTACTGGCTGGCCACCGAGTACGTGGCCGGGCCGACGCTCAGTCACGCGGTGGGCGGCTTCGGCGCCCTGCCCGCCGACTCCTGCCGCAGGCTGTTCGCCGCGCTGGCGGAGGGCCTGGCGAGCGTGCACGCGTACGGGGTCACGCACCGGGACCTCAAGCCGCAGAACGTCATCCTGGGCGCGCAGGGGCCGCAGCTCATCGACTTCGGGATCGCCAAGGGCGTGGCCGAGACGGCCCTGACGCAGGCCGGCACCGCCCCGGGCACCCCCGGCTACACGGCCCCCGAGGTGCTGCTGCGCGGCGAGGTGGCGGACGCGGCGGACGTCTTCGCCCTGGGCGCCACCCTCGCGTACGCGGCCACCGGGCGGTCCCCGTACGGCACCGGCGAGCCGACGGCGGTCAACTTCCGCGCGGCGCACGGCGAGATCGACGTCGAGGGCGTGGAGCCGGAACTGGCCGCGCTGATCAGGGCCTGCGTGGCGAAGGAGCCGGGCGGGCGGCCCGCCCTGGCCGAGGTCATCCGCCGCTGCGCGGTGGACGCGGCGCTGGTCGACGACCCGGTGTACGCGGCCCTGACGGCCGCCGGCGGCGGGGCGGCGCGGGTGCCGGCGCTGCCGTCGACCATCGGTCCGGGGCTCGGCGCCGCCGGTTCCGGGTACGTGCCGACGTACGTACCGGCGGCGGCCCCGGTGCCCGCCGGTACGGGCGCCCGCCGGGCCCCGCGCTGGGCGCTGGCGGCCGTCGCCGGGCTGGTGGCGGGGGGACTCGTCGCGGGCGGGTACCTGATGAGCGGGAACGGCAAGGGCGAGGAGGCCGGCGGAGGGGGGCGGGCCGCCGCCCCGCCGGGCGGCGCCGGGGCCTCCTCGGCCGCGCCGGGCGGCGCCGGGCCTTCCGCGGCCGCGCCGTCCTCCGCCGGGCAGCCGGCTGCGAGCCCGGCCGCCCCGGCCGGGGCCGGCGTGCCGGGCGCCGTGCCCGACCACATCGAGCCGAACAAGGTGTCGCGGGACCTGTGGAGCAGCAGTACGGGCGGCTGCAACCTGCCCAACGAGGAGCGGGCGGAGTTCCTGCTGGCGTCCGTCGTCGACGCCGACGATCCGCAGGCGCCGACGGTCTCGGGCAAGGTCAGGATCCGGGTCTTCCTGAAGCAGCACAACACGGAGAAGGGCACCTACGCCGTCTCCGTGGGCGTGAAACCGCCGCACGAGATCGACGAGAGCACCCGGCGGCCCTTCGAGGCGGTCCGCGACTACAACCACAGCATCGGCTACACGAGCCGGCCGGTCGACCTCAAGAATCCGGCGACCGGCGGTTCGGTGGAGCTCACGTATCCGGACGACTTCGTCACGGAGCTCGTGGACAACGCGGGGACGCGGAAGAAGTTCCCGGGCATCCCGACCGCCAACGATCCCGGCGACTGGACCGTGCTGGTCTACCGGGTCCGTGGGGTCCAGGAGTACAGCAGTGTCTACTGCACCGGCTTTCCGGTGAAATAGTGCCGGAACTGACTGGCGAATGCGCTGTCAGGCGGGCCGTCATGAGGCAGTGTTGACGGGTGCGCAAGTTCTGGATGGCGAGCGGGATCGGGATCGGCGTGTGCCTGACCTTCGTCGCGCTGCTGGTCGTCGGCACCTACTCGGCGGCGGCGGGCATCGCGAGCGGTGCCCGGCAGGGCGCGGTCGGGCTGGTGAAGGGCGCGGTGCCGGCGGTCTACCAGCCACTGGTGGAGAAGTGGGGAAACCTTTGCCCCGCGCTCAATCCGGCGCTGCTGGCGGCCCAGTTGTACACCGAGAGCCACTGGAAGCCCGACGCGATCAGCCATGCCGACGCGCGGGGCATCGCCCAGTTCATCCCGGAGACCTGGGCCACGTACGGGGTCGACGGCGACGGTGACGGGGACCGCGACATCTGGGACCCGAGGGACGCCATCCCCTCGGCGGCCACCTACGACTGCCAGCTCGCCAAGGACGTCGCGGGGGTGCCGGGCGACCGGTCCGACAACATGCTGGCCGCCTACAACGCCGGCCCCTACCGCGTCATCAAGGCGGGGGGCGTGCCGCCGATCAGCGAGACCCAGGGCTACGTGAAGGCCATCCGCTCCCTGGAGAAGAGCTTCGCGCGGCCCGTTGCCCGGCTCGCGCCCTCCCAGCAGGCCAGCGGCGCCATGTACTTCGCGCAGAAGCAGCTCGGGACGCCGTACCTGTGGGGCGGCAACGGGACGGCCGACCAGGACGGGCGGTTCGACTGCTCCGGGCTGACCAAGGCGGCGTACGAGAGCGTGGGGATCGAGCTGCCGCGCGTGGCCAACGACCAGTACAACGCCGGGTCGCACCCCTCGCGCGAGGAGCTGCTCCCCGGTGATCTGGTTTTCTTCTCCGACGATCTGACGAACTCTCGGGAGATCCGCCACGTCGGGATGTACGTGGGGGGCGGCTACATGATCAACGCCCCGTACACCGGCGCGGTCATCCGTTTCGACAAGATCGACACCCCTGACTACTTCGGAGCGACCCGGGTGACCAAGGATGGTGCCGCGGCCCTTCCGGAGCCGGCCGGGACGGCTCCCAAGTCTTAGTGACTCTCCGTGAAGCCGAGGCCCTGAGCTGCGACGACGAGTCACTCTTGGATAACGTTGGAGTGATCATTCGGTGGAGGGTGGAACGTCCCAGGCAGAACGGGCGTTCCATGGTCACGGGGGTTGATCGGCTGGGGGGTTGAAGGGGCGCACACCGTCGTGCGCCCGCAGGGGACCTAGGCAGGCAAGGGGCCGCGGCGCATGGCTGGACTCACGACCGGTGGGCCGAATGTGGATGTCAGCCTGCTGTACGGAATCAACGCCCTGTCCCGGCGCGCCCCGGACTGGTTCGACCGCGCCGTGGCCTTCACCGGCTCGTACGGACTGCCGCTGGCCATGGTCCTGCTCGTGCTGTGGTGCTGGCGCGGCACCAGGCGGCAGGACGAGACGACCGCCGCCGAGTCGTTCGCCGCGCTCGTGTGGGCGCCCCTCGCCGCCGGCGTCGCCCTGCTGGTGAACGTACCGCTGCGTCAGTTCGTCGCCCGGCCCCGGCCGTTCCTCCAGCACGACGGCCTGGAAGTGCTCGGCGGCGCGGGCGCGCCCGTCCCCGGCTTCTCCTTCGTCAGCGACCACGCCACCCTCGGGATGGCCCTCGGCGTCGGAGTGTTCCTGGTCAACCGCCGGCTCGGGCTCGTGGGGATCGGCCTGGCGCTCGCCGAGGGGCTGTGCCGGGTCTACCTCGGGGTGCACTACCCGACCGACGTCATCGGCGGGTTCGCGCTCGGCACCGCCGTCGTCCTGCTGCTCGCCCCGCTCGCCATGGCGGCGCTGGCCCCGGTGGTCAGGGCCGTCGCGCGCGCGCCGCGCCTCGGGCGGCTGGTACGGGCTCCCGAGCGGGTGGTGGCGCGCCCGGTCGAGCTGGCGCAGCGCCCGGCCGAGAGCGACCTCGCCGCGTAGGCGCGGCCCCGCCCGGACGGCTCAGGGGTTCCAGAGCGCGAGCAGGAGCGCCACCAGCAGGCACAGCCCCGCGGCGCCGAAGCACAGGCGCACCGCCACCGGGCGCGGGCGCGGCGTCACGGGTCGCCGCCCTCGCCGTCCCCGCCCGGATGCTCCGGCTCCGTGCCGTCGCGGCGGTAGCGGGAACGCAGCCACAGCCCGGTGGCCACGGCCGCCGCGGTGGTGACCCCGATGGCCAGCGCCACGTCGGCCGGTCCGTCCACCGACCCCACCGGGCGGGCCCAGGCAGCCGCGGCCGGGGTGAGCGCGAGCAGCAGGGCCCAGAGGAGGGCCGCGAGGGAGCGTGCGGTACCTGGCATGGAACCAGAGCAACCGCTCGCGGGGGCCCCGGCCAGCCGGGGCGTCCGAACGGACGAAGGCGCGCCGCGGCTATCCCGAGGTGTGCAGGGTCGCGTCCCTGCGGGCCAGGTCACGGGAGCGGCGGGCCGGCCCCTTCCAGCCGCAGCTGCACACGGCCAGGCAGAAGGAGCCGCGTTCCGCGGTGCTCGTGGAGTGGCCGGCGGGCGGCTGTGCGGGTTCCGCGCGGCCCCGCGGCAGGGGCACAGCGGTAAGCGGAGCGAGCGGCGTCGCCTTCGTGTGCTGATCCACCCCTCCACCGTACCCGGGCGCGGGCCCGTCCGGTACGGCCCCGGCAGCTGGGCGGCCCGTTACGGGAAACCCCGGACCTCGTTAACCGGAGCGGGTGGGGGCCTCGGGCAAACAGCGGTCTCGCGTTGGGGGTTGGCAGGCGATGGTGGTGCACCAGCACAGGCGACGGAGAAGGCGTGCGGGTGAGGCGGTGCTCGCGGTCTGTGCGGCGGTGGCCGTCGCGGCGCTGAGCGCGTGCGGAGCGGCGAGCGGCACGGACGCCGGCGGCGGTTCCGGCACGGGCTCCCGCGGCGGTGACGGCCGGCCCCCGGGCGACCCGGCCGCCGCGGTCCGCGGCGCCGCCGACGCGCTGACCGCCGCCGGGAGCGCGAAGGCCCGTACGGCGATGGAGATGGCGACCGGCGGCACCCGGGTCACCATCCGGGGCGAGGGCGGGGTCGACTTCCGCAAGCGGATGGGCCAGCTGCTGGTGATGCTCCCCGCCGACGTGAAGGGTCAGGCCGAGCACCGGCCCATCACCGAGCTGCTCGTCCCCGGCGCGCTCTACATGAAGAACCGGGGCGCCGGAGTCCCCGACGACAAGTGGGTCCGGCTCGACACCGCCACCCTCTCCGACGGGAACCTCGTCACCGGCGGTGCCACCGATCCGGTGGCCGCGGCCGAGCTGCTGCGGGGCGCGCGGGAGGTGACGTACGTGGGCGAGACCGAGCTGGCCGGCACCAAGGTGCGGCACTACCGGGGTACGACGGACATCGCGGAGGCCGCGCGGAGGGCCTCGCCGGAGACCAAGGGGGCCCTGGAGGCGGCGGCGAAAGGGTTCAGCAAGGACAGCGTGCCGTTCGACGCCTACCTCGACGAGGAGGGGCGTCTGCGCAAGGTCCGGCACCGGTTCACGTACGTCAAGAATGGCGTGATCGATGTGTCCTCCACCACGCTGCTCTACGGATTCGGGACTCCGGTGACCGTCGTATTGCCCCCAAGCGGGGACATTTACGCCGGGAAGATCGCCGAATAGCCTGCCGGGCGGGGTGAACCGGCGCCTCCGGGCCATGGCCCCGCTATCCGGAAATGGTCCATCCGTGTCATGCGCGGCGAGAGGCCCGCTCCCTAGGCTGGGATGCCGAGCGCCGACGGGCGAGGGCGGCAGAGAGAGGTGACACGCGTGACTCCCGCAGGCGGCATGACGGTGCAGGACCACGTGGCGCTCGCCGAGATCGAGCTGTGCGGTGAGCTGATCATCGCGGCCTCGGCGGCGGCCGAGGAACGGCTGAGCCAGGACCGGATCGACGAGGTGCTGATGGGGATCCGCCTGTAGCTCCGGGCGGCCCGGGGCGGTCCCGGCGGCGCCGTTGCCGGGGGCCGCGCCCCCGGACCCCGTACCGGCGCGCGCCGGGTCAGCTGCGCAGCAGGCGCGCGATGGCCTTCGTGGCCTCCTCCACCTTCGCGTCGATCTCGGTACCGCCCTTGACGGCGGCGTCCGCGACGCAGTGGCGCAGGTGCTCCTCCAGCAGTTGGAGGGCGAAGGACTGGAGGGCCTTCGTACTGGCCGACACCTGCGTGAGTATGTCGATGCAGTACACGTCCTCGTCGACCAGGCGCTGGAGGCCGCGGATCTGGCCCTCGATCCGGCGCAGCCGCTTGAGGTGCTCGTCCTTCTGGTGGTGGTAGCCGTGGACGGCTCCGGAGCCCTCCGCCTCGATGGTCGTCATCGGTCCTCCCGTGGTCCGGAAAGAGGGGTTATACCCCTCGTGGGTATAGGGTACGTCGCCCGGGCCGGGGGGACAGGGGTCCGTAACCCCCACTCTGCCTGATGGAGGACACTGGGGAACCGCCGGTTAGCCGTGGCCGGGGGATGCGCCTAGCATCAGCCTGACCGAATCCAATGCACCCCGAGGACCTCACGTGCGATTTCGTCTGACCCCCAGGGAGACGAGCTTCTACGACATGTTCGCCGCATCCGCGGACAACATCGTCACGGGCTCCAAGCTCCTGATGGAACTGCTCGGAGCGGAACATTCCGCCCGGGCCGAGATCGCGGAGCGGATGCGGGCGGCGGAACACGCTGGGGATGACGCCACCCACGCGATCTTCCACCAGCTGAACTCCTCCTTCATCACGCCGTTCGACCGCGAGGACATCTACAGCCTCGCCTCGTCGCTCGACGACATCATGGACTTCATGGAGGAAGCGGTCGACCTCGTCGTCCTCTACAACGTGGAGGAGCTGCCCAAGGGCGTCGAGCAGCAGATCGAGGTGCTGGCGCGGGCCGCCGAGCTGACCGCCGAGGCCATGCCGCACCTGCGGACGATGGAGAACCTCACCGAGTACTGGATCGAGGTCAACCGTCTCGAGAACCAGGCCGACCAGATCCACCGCAAGCTGCTCGCCCAGCTCTTCAACGGCAAGTACGACGCCATCGAGGTGCTGAAGCTCAAGCAGATCGTCGACGTCCTCGAAGAGGCCGCCGACGCGTTCGAGCACGTCGCGAACACGGTGGAGACCATCGCCGTCAAGGAGTCCTGAACCCCGTGGACACCTTTGCGCTGGTCGTGACCATCGGTGTCGCGCTCGGCTTCACGTATACGAACGGCTTCCACGACTCCGCGAACGCCATCGCCACCTCCGTCTCGACGCGGGCCCTGACCCCGCGCGCGGCCTTGGCGATGGCCGCCGTGATGAACCTGGCCGGCGCCTTCCTCGGCAGCGGGGTGGCCAAGACGGTCAGCAAGGGTCTGATCGAGACCCCGCACGGCAACAAGGGCATGTGGATCCTCTTCGCGGCCCTGGTCGGCGCGATCGCCTGGAACCTGATCACCTGGTACTTCGGTCTCCCGTCGTCCTCCTCGCACGCCCTGTTCGGCGGCATGGTGGGCGCGGCGCTGGCCGGCGGGACGGAGGTCATCTGGTCCGGTGTGGTCGAGAAGGTCGTCATCCCGATGTTCGTCTCGCCGGTCGTCGGTCTCGTGGCCGGTTATCTGGTGATGGTCTGCATCCTGTGGATGTTCCGCCGGGCCAACCCGCACAAGGCCAAGCGCGGCTTCCGCATCGCGCAGACGGTCTCGGCGGCCGGCATGGCGCTCGGCCACGGTCTCCAGGACGCCCAGAAGACGATGGGCATCGTGGTGATGGCCCTGGTCATCGCCGATGTCCAGGGTGCCGACGAGGCCATCCCGATCTGGGTGAAGGTCGCCTGTGCCGTGATGCTGTCGCTGGGCACGTACGCGGGCGGCTGGCGCATCATGCGCACCCTCGGCCGCAAGATCATCGAGCTGGACCCGCCGCAGGGCTTCGCGGCGGAGACCACCGGTGCCTCGATCATGTTCGGCTCGGCGTTCCTCTTCCACGCGCCGATCTCGACCACCCACGTGATCACCTCGGCGATCATGGGCGTGGGCGCGACCAAGCGGGTGAACGCCGTCCGCTGGGGCGTCGCCAAGAACATCATCCTGGGCTGGTTCATCACCATGCCGGCGGCGGCTGCGGTGGCCGCGGTCAGCTTCTGGATCGTGAACCTGGCCTTCGTGTAGCGCCTTAGCGCCGTACGAAAGCGGGCCGGCTCCCCCCACCCAGGGGGAGCCGGCCCTTTTCTTTCGCCCTGCGGCGGCACCGCCATGCAGCGCCGCAGGACGTCCAGGCGGGTTCCGGCGATCAGCCGAAGCGGCCCGAGATGTAGTCCTCCGTCGCCTGGACGGACGGGTTGGAGAAGATCCGGTCCGTGTCGTCGATCTCGACGAGCTTGCCCGGCTGGCCGACGGCGGCCAGGTTGAAGAAGGCGGTGCGGTCCGAGACGCGGGCCGCCTGCTGCATGTTGTGCGTCACGATGACGATCGTGAAGCGCTCCTTCAGCTCCCCGATCAGGTCCTCGATGGCGAGGGTGGAGATCGGGTCGAGGGCGGAGCAGGGCTCGTCCATCAGGAGGACCTGCGGCTCGACCGCGATGGCGCGGGCGATGCACAGGCGCTGCTGCTGGCCGCCCGAGAGGCCGGAGCCCGGCTTGTTCAGGCGGTCCTTGACCTCGTTCCAGAGGTTGGCGCCCTTGAGGGACCGCTCGACGGTGTCCGCGAGCTCGGCCTTCTTGTAGCTGCCGTTCAGGCGCAGGCCCGCCGCCACGTTGTCGAAGATCGACATGGTGGGGAAGGGGTTGGGGCGCTGGAAGACCATGCCGACCGTGCGGCGCACCGCGACCGGGTCCACGCCGGGGCCGTACAGGTTCTCGTCGTCCAGCAGCACCTTGCCCTCGACGCGGCCGCCGGGGGTGACCTCGTGCATGCGGTTCAGGGTGCGCAGGAAGGTCGACTTGCCGCAGCCGGAGGGGCCGATGAAGGCCGTCACGGAGCGGGGTTCCACGGTCATCGAGATGTCGTCGATGGCCTTGTGGCTGCCGTAGAAGGCGGAGAGGCCGCTGACGTCGATTCGCTTGGCCATGAGGGTCACTTCGCTTTCAGTTGGTCACCGCGGCGGAGCCGCTAATGGGCTCGCTCTTAGCGACCGGTCTTCGGGGCCTTCCAGCGGGCGATGCCGCGGGCCACCAGGTTGAGGATCATGACGAAGGCGATCAGGACGAGCGCTGCCGCCCAGGCCCGGTCGTAGGAGGCTTCACTGCCGACCTTGTACTGCTCCCAGATGTAGAGCGGGAGCGAGGACTGGGCGCCTTCGAAGGGGTTGCCGTTGATGAGCTGCGAGCCGAAGACCAGCAGCATGATCGGCGCGGTCTCACCGGCGATGCGGGCCACCGCCAGCATGACACCGGTGGAGATGCCGCCGATGGCGGTGGGGAGCACCACCTTCAGGATGACGCGCCACTTCGGCACGCCGAGGGCCAGGGCGGCCTCGCGGAGCTCGTTCGGGACGAGCTTGAGCATCTCCTCGGTGGAGCGGACCACGACCGGCATCATCAGGATCGACAGGGCCATCGCGCCGGCGAAGCCGGAGGGGCCGAAGCCGAGCATCAGGTTCCAGGTCGTCAGGATGAACAGGCCCGCGACGATGGAGGGGATGCCGGTCATCACGTCGACGAAGAAGGTGACGGCCTTGGCGAGCCGGCCCTTGCCGTACTCGACCAGGTAGACGGCGGTCAGCAGGCCGATCGGCGCGGCGATCAGGGTGGCCAGGCCGACCTGCTCCAGCGTGCCGAGGAGGGCGTGGTAGACGCCGCCGCCCTGCTCGAAGCTGGTCACGCCGTTCATGGAGTGGCTCAGGAAGTCGCCGTCGAGGACGCCGATGCCGCGGCTGACGGTGGTGATCATCAGGGAGAGCAGCGGGACGACGGCGAGGACGAAGCAGACCCAGACGACGGAGGTCGCGACGCGGTCCTTCGCCTGGCGGCGGTTCTCGACGACCGCGCTGGAGGCGTACGTGATCCCGACGAACAGCAGCGCCGCGATCAGGCCCCACTGGATCTTGCTGTGCAGGCCGAAGAGGAGGCCGGTGCCGGTGCCGAGCGCGGCGGAGGCGACGGCGGTGCCGGCCGGTGCCCAGCGGGGCAGGCCGCCGCGGGTCAGTCCGGCGGGGGAGGAGGAGCGGCGGGCCCCGGCGGGGCGCTGGTCCTGGAGTGCGTGGCTCATCAGGCGTTCGCCCCCGAGAAGTCCTTGCGACGGGCGATGATCAGGCGGGCCGCGCCGTTGACCAGCAGGGTGAGCAGGAAGAGGACCAGGCCGGAGGCGATCAGCGCGTCGCGGCCGAACTCGTTGGCCTCGTCGAACTTCGCGGCGATGTTCTGCGCGAAGGTGCCGCCGCCCGGGTTCAGCACGTGCAGCGAGATGAGGAAGCTCGGGGAGAGGACGGTCGCGACGGCCATGGTCTCGCCGAGCGCGCGGCCGAGGCCCAGCATCGAGGCGGAGATCACGCCGGAGCGGCCGAAGGGCAGCACCGACATCCGGATGACCTCCCAGCGGGTCGCGCCGAGGGCCAGGGCGGCCTCCTCGTTCATGCGCGGGACCTGGAGGAAGACCTCGCGGCTGACGCTGGTCACGATCGGCAGGATCATGATCGCGAGCAGGATGCCCACGGTGAAGAGCGAGCGGGCGACGCCGACCTGGGTCTTCTCGAAGACGTAGGTCCAGCCGAGGTACTCGTCGAGCCAGAGGTTCAGCCCGTTCAGCTGCGGCACCAGGAAGAGGGCGCCCCAGATGCCGTAGACGATCGACGGCACGGCGGCCAGCAGGTCGACCACGTAGGCGAGGGGCGAGGCCAGCTTGCGCGGCGCGTAGTGCGAGATGAACAGGGCGATGCCGACGGCGATCGGGACCGCGATGACCATCGCGATGATCGAGCTGACGACGGTGCCGAAGAGGAGGACGGCTATGCCGAAGACGGGGGGGTTGGCCGAGGCGTTCCAGTCGAAGGTGGTGAGGAAGTTCCCCTCGTTCTTCGACAGCGCGATGGTGGCCCGGTAGGTGAGGAAGGCGGCGATCGACGCCATGATCACCAGGAGCAGGATGCCGGAGCCCTTGGAGAGCCCCGCGAAGATCTTGTCACCGGCGCGGCCGGTGGACCTCGTGCTCGAGGAGACGGGCGGAGCCGCGTCTGTCTGGGTGAATGTGGTGGAAGCCATGGTCTTTCCGGTCTGTGTGGGGGGCGGGCCCCCTGGCGGCGGTGCACCGGATTTCCCCCGGGTGGAGGGGGAGGGTCCCGGGTCCCGGGGCCGATCGGCGGAGGATCGGCCCCGGGCCGGGAGGGGTGTTGCTAGGCCAGCGACTTGATGACTTCGCGGACCTTGGTGTTGATCTCGGCCGGGATCGGCGCGTAGCCGTTCTCGGTGAGGACCTTCTGGCCCGCGTCCGAGGAGGTGTACTCGAGGAAGGACTTCACGGTGCCGAGCGTCTCGGGCTTGTTGCCCTTGTCGCAGACGACCTCGTACGTGACCAGGACGATCGGGTACGCGCCCTCGGCCTTGGTGGTGTAGTCGAGCTTCAGGGCCAGGTCGGAGCCGGTGCCGGCGATCTTCGCGGCGGCGATGGCCTTGGAGGCGTTCTCCGGGGTGGCCTTGACCGGGGTGCCGGCGCCGGTGTTGACGTCGACGGTCTTGATGCTCTGGGAGGTGGCGTACGAGAGCTCGAAGTAGCCGATCGCGCCGTCCACGGCCTTGACCTGGGAGGCGACGCCGGCGGAGCCGGAGGCGGCCTGGCCGCCGGGGGCGGGCCACTTCTTCGAGGCCTCGTAGGACCAGGCGTCGGGGGCGGCGGCCTTGAGGTACTTGCCCAGGTTCTCGGTGGTGCCCGAGTCCTCGGAGCGGTGGAAGGCCTGGATGGCGGTGGAGGGGAGCGTGACGCCGGGGTTCAGCTTCTTGATCGCCTCGTCGTCCCACTTCTTGATCTTGTCGTTGAAGATGTTGGCGATCGTCGCGGCGTCCAGGTTCAGCTTGTCCACGCCGGAGACGTTGAAGCCGAGGGCGATGGGGCCGCCGACCATCGGCAGGTTGATGCCCTGGCCGCCGGTGCAGATCTTCTTCGACTCCTCGACCTGCTCGGGCTTCAGCGCGGAGTCCGAGCCGGCGAAACCGACGGTGCCCTGGTTGAAGGCGACGATGCCCTCACCGGAGGAGGAGGACTTGTAGTTCACCTCGACGCCGGAGCAGGCGGCCATGTAGTTCTTCACCCACAGGTCGACCGCGTTCTTCTGCGCGGAGGAGCCGGAGGCGAGGAGCTTGCCCTTGGCGCCGTCGCACTTGACGTCGCCGGGGGCGGGGGCCGAGGCCTTCTTGGTGCCGTCGGCGCCGGTCTTCGTGTTGTCGTCCGAACCGCACGCCGTGAGGACCAGGGCGCCGGACACGACGAGGGCCCCGAGGGCGGAGGCACGAAGCCGGTTCTTGCGCTGAAGCTTCACTTTCGGGTGTTCCTTCCGAGGAGCCGCCGGCCGCTTTCTGTATCGGGGCGGCGTGCGAAGAGGACTACGGGGCTGTGGGGTGCGGCGCCGCGTTTTCCCGATCGGCTCGCACTGTGCACTATCGAAATTAGGCAGAACAGGTGAAGCCGTCGACCGCGCTTGGTGAACGGGGGGTGAACCGTGGCGGACGGCCTGGTGCGGATGGGGTGGTTTGCGCCGGGGCGCAATCGGGCGTTATCCGCCCGTTACGACGCGGTTGCCTCTTCCCGGGCGCGTGCGCGGGCATGGCCGGATCCCGCCGGTGCCCCGGCCCGGCCCGGCGGGGCGCTACGGGTGGAGGACGGCCCCGGCCGGGGCGGGGTGCCAGACGCGGTGGAAGGCGCGGCGGGCCGCCTCCACCGCGTGGCGCTGGTCGGCGTGCAGCACGCCGAGGGCGTACGCGGTCGCCGGGGCGATGCGCGGGGTGCGGGCGGCCGCCGCCGAGGCCGTGGCGGCCTCCGCGGCGTCTCGGTGCAGGTCCAGCACCTCGCCCGCCGCCGAGAGCCGGGCCACGTCCCCGCCCAGGGCCTCCCGCGCGTACCGGTGCACCCGCAGCAGGCGGCGTACCTCGTGCCAGGCGGCGTCCTCGTGCGCCGCGTACGGGGTGCCCTGCGCGGCGGGCAGGGCGGCGACGGCCCCCGCGAGGCGGGCGCCGGTGAGCTCCGCCAGCGGTTCGAGCACGTCCCCGGCCCGGCCCCGGGCGGCCGCCGGGTCCAGCGGCACCTCCGAGGCCAGCACCGCGACCGCGTCCGCCACCGCGTGGAAGCGGGACGACCCGAGGGCCTGGAGGGTGGCCGAGTGCGCCCGGGTGCGCGCCAGGGTGAGCCGGCGCTCCAGCAGGGCGCCCGCCCGCGCCGAGCCCACCGTGAGGGCGCCCGGGGCGCCCGCCCCGCCCCGCGGCGCGGGCAGGTCGGGGGAGCCCGACAGCCGCTGGAGGGCCTCCAGCAGCCGGGACAGCCGGGCGGCGTGGGCGTGCTCGTCGGCCAGGGTGGCGGACAGCCAGACCAGCTCCGTGCGCAGGGAGTCCGCCCAGCCCGGCTCGGTGACCGGCCGGAACGTGCTCAGCGAGCCGGCGATGCGGCGCGCCGCGCCCCGCAGGCCGTACGCCGCCCCGCTGCTCTCGGCGGAGTCGGAGCCGCCCGCCGCGCCCGCGTCGTGCAGGCGCAGCGCGCGCAGGAAAGCGGTGGCCTGGGAGCGCAGGTACGCGCCGAGCACGTCACCCGCGGTCAGGTCGTCATGGTTTGGCAGAGCCACGCCGGCGCCTCCGGGCGTCTATGAGCATCTCCTGTACGTGCCGCAGCGGCTGGCCTTCGGCGTCGGTGCTGTGCCGGGTCCATTCGCCGTCCGGGCCCAGGTGCCAGGAGGAGGTGGCGTCGGACATGCCGGTCTCCAGCATCCGGTCCAGTGCCGCGCGGTGGGCCGGGTCGGTGACCCTGACCAGTGCCTCGATGCGGCGGTCGAGGTTGCGGTGCATCATGTCGGCGCTGCCGATCCACACCTCGGGTTCGCCGCCGTTGCCGAAGGCGAAGACCCGGGAGTGCTCCAGGAAGCGGCCGAGGATCGAGCGGACCCGTATGTTCTCCGACAGCCCCGGGACGCCGGGGCGCACGGCGCAGATGCCGCGCACCCAGATGTCGATGGGGACGCCCGCGCGGGAGGCCCGGTAGAGGGAGTCGATGAGGGCCTCGTCGACGATCGAGTTCATCTTCAGCCGGACCGACGCCGGGCGGCCCGCCCGGTGGTGGTCGGCCTCCTTGTCGATGCGGGAGATCAGCCCGTCGCGCAGGGACTTGGGGGCGGTCAGCAGCCGGCGGTAGGTCTCGCGGCGGGAGTAGCCGGACAGCCGGTTGAAGAGGTCCGAGAGGTCCGCGCCGACCTGCGGGTCGGCGGTGAGCAGGCCGAGGTCCTCGTACAGGCGGGCGGTCTTGGGGTGGTAGTTGCCGGTGCCGACGTGGCTGTAGCGGCGCAGGGTGTCGCCCTCCTGCCGGACGACGAGGGAGAGCTTGCAGTGGGTCTTGAGGCCGACGAGGCCGTAGACGACGTGGCAGCCGGACTCCTCCAGCTTGCGCGCCCACTTGATGTTGGCCTGCTCGTCGAAGCGGGCCTTGAGCTCCACGAGGACGAGGACCTGCTTGCCGGACTCGGCGGCGTCGATCAGCGCGTCCACTATCGGGGAGTCACCGGAGGTCCGGTACAGGGTCTGCTTGATCGCGAGGACGTCCGGGTCCCCGGCGGCCTGTTCCAGGAAGGCCTGTACGGAGGTGGAGAAGGAGTCGTACGGGTGGTGGAGCAGTACGTCGCGCTCGCGCAGCGCGGCGAATATGTCGGGCGCGGACGCGGACTCCACCTCGGCGAGGTCGCGGTGGGTGCCGGCCACGAACTTGGGGTACTTCAGCTCGGGCCGGTCCAGGGAGGAGATGCCGAAGAGCGCGGTCAGGTCGAGCGGGCCGGGCAGCGGGTACACCTCGGCGGCGCTGACCTTCAGCTCCTGGACGAGGAGGTCCAGGACGCCGGGGTCGATGGACTCCTCCACCTCCAGGCGCACGGGCGGGCCGAAGCGGCGCCGCATGAGCTCCTTCTCCAGGGCCTGGAGGAGGTTCTCGGCGTCGTCCTCCTCGACCTCCAGGTCCTCGTTGCGGGTCACGCGGAACATGTGGTGCGCGAGCACCTCCATGCCGGGGAACAGCTCCTCCAGGTGCGCGGCGATGACGTCCTCCAGGGGGACGTAGCGCTGCGGGGAGGCCTCCAGGAAGCGGGAGAGGATCGGCGGGACCTTGACCCGGGCGAAGTGGCGGTGGCCGCTGACGGGGTTGCGCACGACGACGGCCAGGTTGAGGGAGAGGCCGGAGATGTACGGGAACGGGTGCGCGGGGTCCACGGCCAGCGGGGTGAGCACCGGGAAGATCTGGTTGCGGAACAGGGTGAAGAGGCGGGCCTGCTCCTTCTCGGTGAGGTCGGGCCACCGGATGAGGTGGATGCCCTCCTCCGCGAGCTGGGGGGCGATGTCGTGCTGGAAGCAGGCGGCGTGCCGGGCCATGAGCTCGCGCGAGCGGGTCCAGATCAGGTCCAGCACCTCGCGGGGCTGGAGACCTGAGGCCGAACGGGTGGCGACGCCGGTCGCGATGCGGCGCTTGAGGCCGGCGACGCGGACCATGAAGAACTCGTCGAGGTTGCTCGCGAAGATCGCCAGGAAGTTGGCGCGCTCCAGGAGCGGGGTGGCGGGGTCCTCGGCGAGCTCGAGCACCCGCTCGTTGAAGGCCAGCCAGCTGCGCTCCCGGTCGAGGAACCGGTTCGCGGGGAGCTCGCCGGTCTCGTCCTTGTCCTCGTACGCGTCCAGGTCGGCGTCGAGGTCGGGATCGAGGTCGACGTGGCCGACCACGCGGGCCGCGTGGGGGCGGTGGGCGGCTATGGAACCGAGGCGGGGCTTGCCGGTGCCGGTGCCGTTGCCGGCGTCGCCGGTGCTGCCGCTTCCGGTTGCGGGGGTGTGAGACGGGTGCTGGGCGGGGACCCCGGCGGGGCCTGCGCTGGGCTGGTGGCTCATGACTCCATTCTTCCGCGCACGCGGCAGGACAGGCGCGTCGGAAGTGTCTGCCGTCAGGCGGAGTCGGGGCTGCATGCCGGGAGACTCGCAAGCGCGTCTGAATGCCCGGTTAATGGCGTATGGCTTTCGGGGTCCGCCTGGCGCACGCGGCGGGGGCGGGTGCGCCTTTCCCGCGCCCGGGCGGGCCTTCGGCGGGCCTTCCGGCGGGCGGGGCTTTATATCGGGCATACGCGGTTCTGTCGGGCTTCTCAGCCGGGACTCAGAATGCTTTCATGATCCGCGGACAGAGTCGGAGGCATGACCGAGAGCTTCCGCCGCGAAGGCGAGTACCCCCAGCAGAACCAGGAGAACGGCCCGGACCGCCACGGCGCGCCCTTCGGGGACGACTGGCTGCGGGGGCGCGAGCGGCTGGCGCGGGATGCCGGGGCCGGGGCCCTTCCGCCGCCGCCCCCGTATCCGCCGGCCGCCCCGGCCCCCGGCTGGCACGAGGCGCACCAGCCGCCGGTGCTCCGCGGCGAGGCCCTCCCCGCGGGGCCGCCCGCCGGGCCCGCCACCGGGCCCGCGCACGCGGCCCGCGCCGGGCGCCCCGTCGCGCTGCTCGCCGCCGTCGCCCTCGCGGCGGCCGTGATCGGCGGCGGGTCGGCCGTCGCCGTGCAGGAGCTCCTCGGGCGGGGCGCGTCCACGGGCGGCGGCTTCAGCGGTACCAACGTCTCGCAGTCCAGCAACGGCACCGTCTCGGGGGTCTCCGAGCAGGTCAGCCCGTCCGTCGTCCGCATCGACACCCGCACCGGCTCCGGTCAGGGCACCGGCTCGGGCATCGTGCTCACCGCCGACGGCGAGGTCGCCACCAACAACCACGTCGTCAACGGTGCCTCCGAGATCGAGGTGACGATGAGCGACGGGAAGAAGTACCAGGCCAAGGTGGTCGGGACCGATCCCGGCAAGGACCTCGCGCTCATCAGGCTCCAGGGCGCGAGCGGCCTCAGGCCCGCCGAGCTCGGCGACTCCGACCGGCTCAAGGTCGGTGACCAGGTCGTCGCCATCGGCTCCCCCGACCGCCTCACCGGCACCGTCACCAGCGGCATCGTCTCGGCCCTGAACCGGGAGGTGAACGTGCCGAGGTCCGACGACCGGCAGCAGGCCCCGCAGCGGCAGCCCGGCGGTTGGCCGTTCTCCTTCGAGGGCCGGCAGTTCAACGGCGACACCGGCTCCAGCACCACCTCGTACAAGGCCATCCAGACCGACGCCTCCCTCAACCCCGGCAACTCCGGCGGCGCCCTCGTCAACATGAACGGCGAGGTCGTCGGAATGCCCTCCGCGATCTACTCCCCGGCCGCCGACGGCGCCGGTGCCGGCAGCGTCGGCCTCGGCTTCGCCATCCCCGTCAACACCCTCAAGGCCGACCTCGACTCCCTCCGGAAGGGGGGCGCCGGGAGCGGCGGCGCCGACAGCGGCGCCACCGGCTTCGGCACCTCCTTCTGACACCCTGGGACGTGCCCCGCGCACCGACCGACCACCCCTGGGGGAGCCCACCATGGCCGCAGCCGCCACCACCGGCGCAGAAGGCGAACCGCAGCGGATCCTCGTCGTGGACGACGAGCCGGCCGTACGTGAGGCCCTGCGCCGCAGCCTCGCCTTCGAGGGCTACGCCGTCGCGACGGCCGTCGACGGGCTCGACGCCCTCGACCGGGCGGCCTCGTACACCCCCGACCTGATCGTCCTCGACATCCAGATGCCCCGGATGGACGGGCTGACGGCGGCCCGCCGGCTGCGCGCCTCCGGCAGCGTCACGCCGGTGCTGATGCTGACCGCCCGCGACACCGTCGGCGACCGCGTCACCGGCCTCGACGCGGGCGCCGACGACTACCTGGTGAAGCCCTTCGAGCTGGACGAGCTCTTCGCCCGGGTCCGCGCGCTGCTGCGCCGCAGCTCGTACACCGCCCCCGCCGCCGGCCGGGAACCGGACGGGGACTCCCTCGCCTTCGGCGACCTGCGCATGGACCTCGCCACCCGCGAGGTCACCCGCGGCGGGCGCCCGGTGGAGCTGACGCGTACGGAGTTCACCCTGCTGGAGATGTTCCTGGCGCACCCGCGCCAGGTGCTGACGCGCGAGCAGATCCTCAAGACGGTCTGGGGCTTCGACTTCGAGCCGAGCTCCAACTCCCTGGACGTCTACGTGATGTACCTGCGCCGCAAGACCGAGGCGGGCGGCGAGCCGCGGCTGGTCCACACCGTGCGCGGGGTGGGGTACGTCCTGCGCGTCGGCGAGGGCGGGCCCGAATGACGGGTCCGGCCGCCCGGTTCCGCGCCCTGCCGTTGCGCTCGCGGCTCGCGCTGCTGGTCACCGTCGCGGTGGCGGTCGCCGTGGCGGCGGTGGCGGGGGTGTCCTGGGTGATGGTCCGGGCGCAGCTGAACGACCAGCTCAACCGGTCGCTGAGGGGCACCAACCCCAACGAGCAGGTGCTGCGGACCCTGCGCGAGGGATGTGCGAACCGGCCGGCCCAGACCTCCCCGAACATCGCCGAGGAACTGAACGCCACGGTCCAGATCGTCACCGCCGACGGCGGCCGCTGCCTGGTCGACGGCCGGCGGGACCTGCCGGTCACCCGGGCCGACCTGGAGGTCGCGGTGACGCCGAACGCCAGCAGGCTGCACGACGTGACGACCGACGACGGCACCGGCATGCGGGTCTACACCCGCTCCGCCAGCCTCGCCGGAGGCCAGCGCTTCGCGATCTCCATCGCCAAGCCCCTCGCCGACATCGACAAGCCCCTGTCCACCCTGGCCTGGGTGCTGCTGCTGGTCTCCGGCATCGGTGTCGTCGGCGCCGGCGCGGCCGGGCTGTGGGTGGCCCGTACCGGGCTGCGGCCCGTCGACGAGCTCACCGGCGTCGTCGAGCACGTCGCCCGTACCGAGGACCTGACGGTGCGCATCCCGGACGAGGGCGACGACGAGATCGCCCGCCTGTCGCGGTCCTTCAACTCGATGACCGCCGCCCTCGCCTCCTCCCAGGAGCGCCAGGCCCAGCTGATCGCGGACGCCGGGCACGAGCTGCGCACACCGCTCACCTCGCTGCGCACCAACATCGAGCTGCTCGCGCGCAGCGAGGAGACGGGCCGGGCCATCCCGCCCGAGGACCGCAGGGAGCTGCTCGCCTCGGTCAAGGCGCAGATGACGGAGCTCGCCGCGCTGATCGGGGACCTCCAGGAGCTGTCCCGCCCGGACGCGGCCCCGCACGCCCCGCTCGGGGTGGTGGCCCTGCACGCGATCGTGGCCTCGGCCCTGTCGAGGGCCCGGCTGCGCGGACCCGAGCTGCGGTTCGGCTCGGCCCTGGAGCCCTGGTACGTACGGGGCGAGGCGGCGGCGCTGGAGCGGGCGGTGGTCAACCTGCTGGACAACGCCGTGAAGTTCAGCCCGCCGGGTGGCGCGGTGGAGGTCTCGCTGCACGCGGGCGAGCTGACCGTGCGCGACCACGGGCCGGGCGTCCCGCCCGAGGACCTCCCGTACGTCTTCGAGCGGTTCTGGCGTTCGGAGTCGGCCCGGGCCCTGCCCGGCAGCGGGCTGGGGCTGTCCATCGTGGCGCGTACGGCCGCCCGCTCGGGCGGCACCGCCGAGCTGCGCGCCGCCGCGGACGGGGCGGGCGGCACGGAGGCGGTCCTGCGCATCCCGGGCGCCCCGGCGCCGCCGCCGTCCTCGCGGCCCGCGGCGGGGGCCGGGGCACGGCCGTCAGTTGTGCCGGATCAGTGAGGCGACCAGGCCGGAGCGGGTGTTCGGGAAGTCCATCGGGACGATGCCGAGGCCGGTGCGGCCGGACAGCTCCGTGCCGTCGACGAAGGCGTGGACCTGCGGGTTGAGCCGGTCGGAGTTCCAGCGCGGGGGCATGTACGCGGCGGTGCTCACGTAGTTGACGAAGAGTTTGCCGGGCTGCTGGACCGCCTTGCGGAAGTGGTCCTCGATGCGGCCGCGCTTGGCGAAGGGCTCGGTGTTGTAGTCGTCCTGGATGTCGAAGACGGCGCCGTCGCCGTAGCGCAGGCCGGGCAGGCCGGCGTTGTCGGCGAGGAGGACGACCTTGCCGCGGGCCTGCCCGAGCGAGGGCAGGGTGTCGGAGATGCGGAAGAGCGGGCGCCAGCCCCGGTTGTCGAGGTAGTCGTCGAAGACGGCGCGGAAGGCGGCGTCGCTGTCGGAGGAGTACTCCTGCTTGACCCGCATCAGCACCGTCTCCGAGGGGTGCGCGGCGAGGAAGTTCCAGCAGTCGGTGAGGACGTCGCCGAACATCAGGCCCTGGTAGAACGAGCCGTGGTGGATGGCGAACGAGCCGCCGGTCACCCGGCAGCGGACGTCCAGGAAGCGGATCCCGGAGCCGAGCTGCTCGGCGACCGAGGTGTTCTGGCAGGCGACGTACAGGCCGCCCTGGCGGGCCCCGGAGTCGTGGGTGCCGGGGATGGTCATCCGCTGGAGGGCGGTGGAGTCGGCGAGGCCGGCCATCCAGTCCTGGGTGCCGAGTGCGCGCGCGGAGGCGGGGGCCGCCGTCCCCAGTCCGAGGAGCGCGCCCGCGCCCGCGGCCGTCGCCCCCGCCAGAAATGCCCGCCGGTCCCATGCCATGCCCCGCCCCTTTGCCGATCCGGTGATGGGACCGGATTATGGCGTGCGGAACCCGCGTTTACTACCCGTCGGTAGGCTCCGGATCCTCCAGCAACTCCACCATCCTGCGCAGCCCTTGGGTGAGCTCACGCCCCGTCGGGGCCTGTTCGGAGTCGGTCAGGGCCTGCACCATCACCCCGCTGAGCAGGGCCAGGTGCACGGACCCGAGGGCCCGTACGTCCTCCTCGGTGACGTCCTCCTCGGACACCCCGGCCAGCTGCGCGGCCACCATCCGCCGGGACCGGCGCTGGCCCTCGGCGAGGACCGCGAGCAGCTCGGGCGAGGACTGGGCGTGCACGAAGGCCTCGATGTTGGCGATCCACAGCCAGCGCATGTCGAGGAAGTCGCGGCTCTTGCGGTCCCAGGTGTCGGCGTACCGCTCGGCCGCGGTGCGGCCCTGCCCGGCGAGCCGGCCGGAGCCGGCGGCCCAGTCGTCCATGGCGGCGAACAGCGCCTGGTTGAGCAGCGCCTCGCGGGATCCGAAGTGGTAGCCGATGGCGGCCATGCTCACCCCGGCGGCCGAGGCGATGTCGCGCACGGTGGTGCGCGCGTACCCCTTCTCCTCCAAGCAGCGGCGCGCGCCGGCCAGCAGGTCCTCGCGATTTCCCATGTCCCGGATGGTATCCGCGCCCCCGCGGCGTGCCGTGCGCCCGGAATTGGGCAAGCGTGCAAGACGGTCGTATTGCGCGCTTGCCCAACTCCTGGCAGGGTGATGCCGTCACCACACCACCGCGGTCCACGAACGGGGAGAACCGGACATGCGCAACACGCTGGACATCGAAGGACGCACACTGTCGTACCTGGACCCGGGCGGCACCGGCCGCCCGCTCCTCGCCCTCCACGGCGGGATGTCCGAAGCCGCCGCCCTCACCGGCCTGGCCGCCGCCCTCGGCGACCGGTGGCGGGTCATCGCTCCCGACCAGCGCGGCCACGGCGACTCCGACCGGGCCCCCCACTACCGCCGCGAGGGGTACGTCACCGACGCCGTCGCCCTCCTCGACCATCTCGGGCTCACCGGGCCCGTCACCGTCCTCGGCTACTCCCTCGGCGGGCTCAACGCCTACCACCTGGCCGCCGCCCACCCCGGCCGGGTCGGCGCCCTGATCGGCGTGGACGCCACCATCGACATCCGCACCCCCGCCGGACCGCAGTGGTTCGACTTCCTCGAAGCCCTCCCCTACACCGCGCCCACCCGCGAGGAGCTCCTCGCCGCCGTGGACCCGGCCGCCCTGCCGTTCGTCGCCGACGGGGTGCGCCCCCTGGCCGACGGGAGCGGCTGGCGCCTGGCCTTCAACGGCGAGGACATGCTCGACTCCATCCGCTCCTGCGAGGGCGACCACTGGGACACCTGGCTCGCGAGCAACTGCCCCGCGCTGCTGATCCACGGCCGCCACAGCCGGGCGCTCACGCAGACCGTCGCCGACGCCATGGTCGCCCGGCGCCCGGGGACCTCGTACACCGCCCTCGACGGCGACCACTTCGTGCCCTTCACGGACCCGGAGGGCTTCCACGCGGCCGTCGCGGCGTTCCTGGCGACCCTCTGACGCCCCCGCCCCCTCCGGCACGGGGGTGCGGGGGGAGGGGCGGGAAAAGCCCGAGGGGGCGGCGGGCCGTCCGGCCCACCGCCCCCTCGGGAACGCACCCGCGTACCGCTACTTGACGACCGTGATCCGGTCGGCCGCCGGCGGGGCGATCGGGCTCGCAGCCGTCGACTTCGCCAGGTAGGCGTTGAAGGCGTCCAGGTCGGACGCGCCCACCAGCTTGTTCTTGTGCTCCTTCAGGACGGTGAACCCGTCGCCGCCGCCCGCGAGGAACTCGTTCATCACGACCCGGTACGTCTTGGCGGGGTCGATCGCCGCGCCGTTCAGCTTCACCGAGTCCACGACGACGCGGTCCGCGCCCGTCTTCGTCATGTCCAGGGTGTAGGTGAAGCCCTTCGACACCTGGAGGATCTTCGGGTTGGCCCCGTTGACCGGGCCGCTGACCTGCTGCTGGAGCGCGGTGATCAGCTGCGCGCCGGTCAGGTCCACGATGTTCATCAGGTTGTTGAACGGCTGGACCGTGTACGACTCGCCGTACGTGACGACCCCGTCGCCCTCCTCGCCCGAGGCCTTGTAGGCCAGGTCGGAGCGGATGCCGCCCGGGTTCATGATGGCCAGCTGCGCGCCGCCCTTGTCCGCCGGGGCGGTGGCCTCCAGCTGCGCGTCGGCGATCAGGTCGCCGAGCGGCTTCTCCGGCGCGTCCAGACCGCGGCCCGGGATGTCGGCCGAGATGTAGCCCATCGGACGGTTCGCCACCGGGGCGGCGAGCTCCTTCCAGCGGGTGATCAGCTCGGACATGTCCGGGGCCTTCGGCTGCTCACGGCCGACGACCTTGTTCACCGGCTTCGGCGACATGACCGGCGTACGGACGATGTCCTTCGTCGCCCGGTCGTACGTCAGCGTGGTGTCCGTGTACAGACGGCCCAGGGAGGCGGCCGAGGTCACCGTGCGCGGGTTGCCCGCCGGGTCGGGGATGTTGCAGGAGTACGCCTGGTGCGTGTGACCCGTCACCAGCGCGTCGACCTTCGCGTCGACGTTCTTGGCGATGTCGACGATCGCACCCGAGATGCCGGCGCCGGCGCCCGGCACGTCGCAGTCGTAGTTGTACGCGCCGCTCGCGGGCAGGCCGCCCTCGTGGATCAGCGCCACGATCGACTTCACGCCCTGCTTGTTCAGCTCGGCCGCGTACTTGTTGATCGTCTCGACCTCGTCGGCGAACTTCAGGCCCTTGACGCCCTCGGCGGTGACGACGTCCGGCGTGCCCTCCAGGGTGACGCCGATGAAGCCGATCTTCACCTCCCCCTTCTTCCAGACGAAGGTGGGCGACATCATCGGACGCTTGGTCTTCTCGTCCGTGACGTTCGCCGCGAGGTACGGGAACTGCGCCCCGGTGAAGGTCTTGCCGTACTCGAAGCACCCTTCGACCGGGTGACAGCCGCCGTACGCCATCCGGCGCAGCTCGGCCCGGCCCTCGTCGAACTCGTGGTTGCCCACGCTCGACACGTCGAGGTTCAGCTTGTTGAGCGCCTCGACGGTCGGCTCGTCGTGGAAGAGACCGGACAGCATCGGGCTGCCGCCGATCATGTCACCGGCCGCGGCCGTGACGGAGTACTCGTGGCCCTTGCGGGCCTCGCGCAGGCTGGTGGCGAGGTACTCGACCCCGCCCGCCGGTATTGCTTTGGTGGTGCCGTCTGCCTGACGTTCGCTCACGGTGCCGGAGGAGCCCTGCGGGGGCTCCAGCGTGCCGTGGAAGTCGTTGAACGAGAGCATCTGTACGTCGACGGTCCGGCCCTTGGGAGGCGTACCGCCACCACTCGCGGCACCGGCCGGCAGTGCGGCGGCGACCAGCGCGCCGGCACCCGCCGTGAGGGCGAGGGCGCCGAAGGTCAACCGGCGGGCCGAACGGGGCCGTTGTGGCTTCGCTGACATTTAGTCCCCTTTGTGGACAGCGAGACAAGTTGGGAGTGCCTCGCAGCCTAAGGTCAACGCGCGTAGCACGACAGGGGGTATCGGGTTGCGAGCTGGTTACGCACGGCCCCCGGGCGGCGGCGCCGTAGGCTCGGAACATGACTGACGCAGCAGCGGCCCTGGAGCCGGGACGGCAGATTGAGATCCTTGAGGAACTGACGGAGGAGCAGGCCGACTCCGTACTGGAGCTGATCACGGAGGCGGCCCGCACCGACGGCACCACCGCCGTCTCCGAGCAGGGACGCCTCCAGCTGCGCGGGGGACCGCGCGAGGGGATCCGGCACTTCCTCCTCACCGACGGCGGCCGGCTGTGCGGATACGGGCAACTGGAGGACACCGACCCGGTGGAGGCCCCCGCCGCCGAGCTCGTCGTCCACCCCGCCCTGCGCGGCCGCGGCCACGGCCGCGCCCTGGGCACCGCCCTGCTGCACGCCTCCGGCAAGCGGATCCGGGTGTGGGCCCACGGCGGCAAGTCCGCCGCCCGGCACCTCGCGCAGGTGCTCGGCCTGACCCTCTTCCGCGAACTGCGCCAGCTGCGCCGCCCCCTGGGCCCCGACGCGGCACCCCTGCCCGTGCCGGTGCTCCCGGCCGGGGTGACGGTCCGCACCTTCGTCCCCGGCCAGGACGACGCCGCCTGGCTGGCCGCCAACGCCGCCGCCTTCGCCCACCACCCGGAGCAGGGCGCGCTGACGCAGCGGGACCTGGACGACCGGATCGCGCAGCCGTGGTTCGACGCCAAGGGCTTCTTCCTGGCGGAGCGGGAGGGCGAACTGGTCGGCTTCCACTGGACGAAGATCCACGCCGAGGAGCAGCTCGGCGAGGTCTACGTGGTCGGCGTCCGCCCGGGCGCCCAGGGCGGCGGCCTGGGCAAGGCCCTGACGGCGATCGGCCTGCGCCACCTGGCGGAGTCGGGCCTGCCGACGGCGATGCTGTACGTGGACGCGGACAACCCGGCAGCGCTGGCGGTGTACGAGGGGCTGGGCTTCACGACGCACGAGATCGACCTGATGTACCGCACGGAGAGCTGAGGGGGGCGGGGCGGGGTGGGGGAGCGGTAGCCCCTTGGGCGGTATCAGGGCCGGTTTGGGGGTTTCCCGTCAGTCCCATCGTCCTTCCGGTTCGTGCCGGCCCGTCAAGGGCGCTCCTTCGTCGCGTCACTGCGTGATCGCCTTCGGCGACCCTTGACAGCCCGTCCCGCCCCGGAAAGACAAGGACTGCCGGGAACCCCCCAAAAGAACGGCACGGTCCAAGGGGAGGGGACGGGTCCCTCAGCGACGAGACGAGGGACCGGGCATCGGCCCGCCGGGCATCCGGGCCCCTGAAGGCCTGCCCCACGGCCAGGGGCCCGGCCCCCCGCACCCCGTGCCGACCAGAGCGGGGAGGGGAGCGGGTGGGCGCGTCAGATCGCTACGCGCTTCCCTCGGCATGGCGTCCGACGACCGTCCGGGGCTGATACCCGCACCAGATGTCGACCGGGACAGCGAGGGAAGCGGGTGGGCGCGTCAGATCGCTACGCGCTTCTCTGATCCCGGCGACCGGCCGCCGTCCGGGGCTGGTCTGTGAGGAGTCGATGCCCGTCGTGACTTCGTACGTGGGGGCTGCTGCCGTCGAGGGCGTCGAGGAGTCGGATGGCGTAGACCTCGGACATGCGCTCGGCCACCTCGTCGGGTGTGAGCCACTGGACTGCCGTGCTTTCGCCAGAAACGCGTTCTGTGCCGCCGGAAGGCTTGCAGCGGAAGACCAATGCCACCACTCCAGCCGCAATGTTCTTGTACACACCGGTGAGGTGGTCCACCTCGACATGGATGCCGGTCTCCTCACGCACTTCCCGGCACACCCCGTCCTCCGGGGTTTCCGTCAGCTCCAGTACTCCGCCGGGCAGCTCCCACGTCCCGTTGTCAGCTCGGCGGATGGCCAGCAGCCGACCGTCATCACGCACCACGGCTCCCGCAACCGACACGGAGTGGCGCGGCGTTGCCCTGTCCGATGGGACGCTGTTACTCACGTGCCGCGCATCGGAATTCACTGCCGTGCCGCCACCTTCCCAGCGATCGCGTCGAGGAACGTGACCTCGACGCCGGCAAGGTACTGGTCCCGCTGGGCGAGGAAGTGCTTGGTGTGCGGCTGGGCCTCGTGGGCCTCGAAAGCCGCACGGTCCGCGTAGAGCTCGTAGAAGACGCGCACCAAGGGCTCACCTTCCGGTGCGTGGATGACGTAGGTCAGCGTGCCGGGCTCAGTGCGCTTGATGCCCTCCAGAGTGATCGCACACAGCTCGTCGAATGCCTTCGCGGCTTCCCGATTGAGCAGGGAGAAGCGCACGACCAGGCCGAATCCCTCGCTCATACGTGCCCCTTCGAGTCGTAGAGAAAGCTCACGCGGACATCCTGCGGCTCACAGTTCCTCTGCGAGCCGCATGCTTCAGATGGGCGGCGCCGATGTGTCTCAGTCGAGCCGGGTGAGCGCGTCCACCAGTGTCCGGCCTTCCCGGGACCCTCGGCGCAGCAGGAGGCCGCCCACCTTGTGCAGTTCGGACCACGCATGGGGGCGGCCGACTTCCGAGGCATCGTGGATGACACCCAGTGCGGTGGTCAGAGCGGCCTCGGCCTCTCCGGCGCCCGCGTAGGCGTGGGCCAGGCAGGACCCGTACCAAGCCCGATCCCGGCGGTATGAGGGGGCGAAGCCGGCCAGTCCTGACGTCAGATGCACGATCGCACCGTCCCAGTCCTTCAGGTGCAGGGCGGCCATACCGCGCTGAGCCGCGAACCAGGACTCTCCGTAGAAGTAGAGCCAGGGCGGCGCGTCGGTGGCGCCGGTGATGATCCTCTGAGCCTCGTCCAGTCGGGAGTACGCCTCGTTGCGCTCACCTTCCAGCGCGTACCCACGCCCCGCCATCTGCACTGCCATGGCCCTGGTGGCCTCGCTCGCCCCTGACAGCGACGCAGCAGCCTCACCCAGCCGCGCACAACGCCGCCCACTGCCTCCCGACCACGCCAGGTGTGCCTTCATGCTCAGGGTGGTGGCCGCCAGGTCGCCGTACCCGGATTCCAGCGCCCAGTCGTAGGACCGGTCGAACCACCCCAGTGCGACAGGCCCATCGTCCTGGTCCTGTGCCATCCATGCCAGGAACTGGGCATACTCGGCCAGCAGCCTCACCACCCGGTCCGCCAGAGCGCCCCGGGCCTGTCCGTACAGCCCCACCACCTCCCGGAACTGTGCCAGCACCAGCGGGGCAACGGTGCGCGACCCGACTGTGTCCTCGGCCCGCCGATGGGCGGCCAGTAAGACATCCATCGCGTCGACCGAAGCCGCATCCAGCCGCAGCCCACCCTCTTTCACCCCGGCCAGACGCTCAGCGTCAGACCCTGACACCAACCCGGGCAGTACGAGCGAGGGAAGTGGCAGGTCCTCGTGCCGGGCTCCGAGCAGTTCTGGCGGCACGCCGAGCCCGTCGATGATGCGCTGCCGCACCTCGACCGAGGTCACCGCGCGGCGCCGGTTCTCGATGGCGGAGACGTCCGGCTGCGCCAGGCCCACGAGGGCGCCGAGCCGGCTCTGGCTGCTGCGCGTCAACTTCCGCCACGTCCCCAGCAGGGCAGCCCAGTCCTCGGCCGCTGCGGCCGCCCGCAGTTCGGGGTGCACCCACACATCCAACTTGGGCTCCATGCCCGAAATATAGGACGGCCCTATAGGACGCGGCAGTGGTTCGGCCCGGCCGCCACCCCACATGGTGGGTCACGCCCGGAGCGCCGGCGGAAGTTCGTTCCACCGCCCGTTGACGACGTCAGGGAGTAACCCGTGACCAACCGCATCAAACACAGCTGCACCCACGATGCATCTCGCACCGATACTTCTGACGGCCTCTCGGCGAAGGCGCCCTTCCTGGTCGAGCCCAGCGCCGATCTGCTCGACCGGGCCCGTGCCGGCTGGATGCGTTTCCTCAACAGCTCATCACAGGTGTCCGATGAGTGAGCAATACGAGTACGTCCCCCACCGGCTCCTCCGCCGTCGCGTCCGCGACATCGCCTCCGGCGTCGAGGGCGTGCTGATGGCGGTGATCAACGAGAACGTCTCGGACACCGGTGTCGAGCGCTGGATGGAGCTCGCCTACATCCGCAACGCCTCCGGTCGGGAGTTCACCACGGCCGTGGGCAACGTCGAGCCCGCCTTTGACCAGCCCCGGACGGCCGTCGGACGCCGAGATCAGAGAAGCGCGTAGCGATCTGTCGCGCCCACCCGCTCCCCTCGCTGTCCTGGTCGACATTTGGTGCGGGTATCAGCCCCGGACGGTCGTCGGACGCCATGTCATGAGGAGCGCGTAGCGATCTGGCGCGCTTGGGTGTTCCGCCGGGGATCTGGTCAGCGTGGAGTGGAGGTAGCCGCGCCCCGGCCCGGAAGCGGAGACATGGGGCCCGGATGCCCGGCAGGCCGTGCCCCCCGGTCCCTCGTCTCGTCGCTGAGGGACCCGCCCCTCCCGCTCCTGCCCCGTGACCGTTCCTTCGGGGGCTTCCCGGCAGTCTTTCGGCTTTCCGGGGCGGGTCGGTCGGTCAAGGGTGGCCGAAGGCCATCGCGTAGCGACGCGAACGAAGTGAGCGCCCTTGAGGGACCGGCACGAACCGGAAGGACGATGGGACTGACGGGAAACCCCCGACCCTCCCTGACACCGCCCGAGGGGCTACCGCTCCCCCGACCCCGAGGAGCCGCTACCGGCAGCCGCAGCTGCGGCGGATCACCAGGGCCGACGGGAACTGCTTCAGGCGCTCGCGGCGCGAGCCGGCCACGCGGAGGGCGTCGTCCAGGACGAGGTCCACCGCCGCGCGGGCCATCGCCGGGCGGTCCGAGGCGATCGTCGTCAGCGGCGGGTCCGTGAGGGCCGCCTCCTTGACGTCGTCGAAGCCGGCCACCGCCAGCTGCTCGGGGACGTCGATGCGCAGCTCACGGGCGGCGCGCAGCACCCCGATGGCCTGGTCGTCCGTCGCGCAGAAGATCGCCGTCGGCCGGTCGGGCCGGGCCAGGACCTCCAGGGCGACCCGGTACGCGTCGTAGCGGTTGTACGGGGCCTCGATGAGCCGGCCCTCGACCGACCGCCCGGCCTCCAGCATGGCCCGGCGCCAGCCCTCGACGTGGTCGGCCACCGGGTCGCCGACGGAGGGGGTGTTCTCGATGCCGCCGATGCAGGCGACGTACTCGTGCCCGTGCTCCAGGAGGTGCCGGGTGGCGAGCTGCGCACCGCCGATGTCGTCGGTGACGACCGCGACGTCGTCGATCGCCTCGGGCCGCTCGTGCAGCAGCACCACCCGTGCGTCCCACGCGTCGATCTCCGACGCGGCGCGCTCGCTCATGCCCTGGCTGACCAGGATCAGTCCCGACACCCGCATGCCGAGGAAGGCACGCAGGTAGTGGACCTCGCGCTCGTCCCGGTAGTCGGAGTTCCCGACCAGGACCATCTTTCCGCGCTCGGCCGCGGCCTGCTCGACCGCGTGCGCCATCTCCGCGAAGAACGGCTGGCGGGCGTCGGGGACGATCATGCCTATGAGGTCGGTGCGGCGGGACGCCATCGCCTGCGCGACCCGGTCCGGGCGGTAGCCCAGGTCCTTGATCGCGGCGAGTACACGCTCGCGCGTGGCCGGGGCGACCGGCCGGGGTCCGTTGTTGATGACGTAGCTCACGACGGCGGTAGAAGTACCCGCAAGTCGCGCTACGTCATCCCGCGTCACCTTGGCCACGCGCGGAAGTCTACGCGGGGTGACCTACCTCTGGGCAGGGTGTTTGACCGACGGGATGGTCACAGGAGCTTCCTCCGAACGGGGGACGGCTTCCTCCGTACGCTCCGGGACCTGTGCCGGGGCCTGCTTGGCGGCCGCCTGCGCCGCGGCCTCGGCGGCCGCCCGCTCCACCTTCTCCGGGGTGACGAAGCGGTAGCCGACGTTGCGGACGGTACCGATCAGGGACTCGTGCTCGGGGCCGAGCTTGGCGCGCAGCCGCCGTACGTGGACGTCCACCGTGCGGGTGCCGCCGAAGTAGTCGTAGCCCCACACCTCCTGGAGGAGCTGCGCACGGGTGAAGACCCGGCCCGGGTGCTGGGCGAGGTACTTCAGGAGCTCGAACTCCTTGAAGGTGAGGTCCAGGACCCGCCCCTTCAGCTTCGCGCTGTACGTCGCCTCGTCGACCGAGAGGTCGCCGTTGCGGATCTCCATGGGGGAGTCGTCCGAGCCGAGCTGCTGGCGGCCGGTGGCCAGCCGCAGCCGTGCCTCGACCTCGGCGGGGCCGGCGGTGTCGAGGAGTACGTCGTCGATGCCCCAGTCGGCGGTGACGGCGGCGAGGCCGCCTTCCGTGACGACGAGGATCAGGGGGCAGCCCGGTCCGGTGGACCGCAGCAGCTGGCACAGCGACCGCACCTGCGGCAGGTCGCGGCGGCCGTCGACGAGGATCACGTCCGCGCCGGGGGTGTCCACCAGGGCCGGCCCCTCGGCGGGGGCCACCCTGACGTTGTGCAGCAGCAGGCCGAGTGCGGGCAGCACCTCGGTCGACGGCTGGAGGGCATTGGTCAGCAGGAGGAGAGAGCTCATGCCCGACCACCTGCCCTGGTCCGGCGGCCTTGCTCCTGTTTGCTTCGCTGGTCCATCACGTCGGTTCCTCCTCGGTCCCGTCGAGGACGTGCGTGGTACTGCTTCGTACGTCGTGCCTGGCAGCCGCCGCGGTCCCCGCGCCCTGGGGTCCGGATGGATACCTCTGTTCTCGGTCCGTTCAACGTGCTGAAAGCACAAAAGGACCCGGGGGCTACGTTGCCCGGATCCTCTACGCCGCCAGAATAGCCCACCGGCCCTTTCGGGGCCGAGGGCTGCCGTGCACCGCATTCTGTGGTTCGCGCCACGCCTTCCTCCTGCGTATGCCCTGGTTTCGCCGGATCGAGAGGTCCGCCGACCCGTCCCGCGGCCCCTCCGGGCGCACGGACGGCGCGTGGAGGCACGCCGTGGTGACGGGCCAGAGGGGTCATCATGGAGGCCGACGGTAGAGAGCCGACGGAGCCGACCGATAGGAGCTGCAGTGGCAACCGGAACCATCCGCTACTGGGCGGCGGCGAAAGCCGCCGCCGAGACGGCGGAGGAGCCGTACTCGGCGCACACACTGGCCGAGGCGCTCGACGCCGTGCGGGACCGCCATCCGGGGGAACTCACCCGGGTCCTGCAGCGCTGCTCCTTCCTCGTGAACGACGAGCCCGTGGGCAAGCGCCCGCACGATGCCGTCCTGCTGACCGAGGGGGGCACCGTCGAGGTGCTCCCGCCGTTCGCGGGCGGGTGAGCGGAAACCGATGAGCACTCCCGAAGAACAGCAGCAGCGGCAGCGACAGCAGCGGGCCGCCGAGCAGGACCCGTACGCGACGCAGACCTGGCAGTCCGACACCTGGGAGACCGGCTACCAGCCGGTGCACCCGCCGCTGGGCTCGGTGCCCGGCCAGCCGGCCGCGCAGCCCCAGGCCCCGGACCCGCAGGGGCAGTGGGGGCAGAGCGTCGGCGGCGCCGTGCCGTGGCCGGACGCCACCGGGGGCGGCGCGGCCGCCGCCGCGGAGACGGCGTACCTGCCGCCGGTGCCGGCGCAGCACCAGCCCCAGCCGCCCCAGCAGCAGCACCAGCCGCCCCAGCAGCAGCCCGCCGTGCCCGAGGGCTGGTTCCGCGACGAGCAGCAGCAGGCTCCCGCGCAGGGCGGCTGGCCCGCCGACGCCGCCGCGCAGACGGCGTACCTGCCGCCCGTGCCGGCGCAGCACCAGCCCCAGCAGCAGCCCGCCGTCCCCGACGGGTGGTTCCGGGACGAGCCGCAGCAGCAGCCGCAGGCGCCGGCCGCGCCCTGGTCCGACGGATCGGGCTCCGCCGCCGCGGCGGAGACGGCGTACCTCCCGCCGGTGCGCGAGTCCGCCGGTGCGGCCGAGCAGACGGCGTACCTCCCGCCGGTGCGCGAGTCCGCCGGTGCCGCCGAACAGACCGCGTACCTCCCGCCGGTGCCGGCGCAGGGTGCCGTGCCCGACGGCTGGTTCCGGGACGAGCCCCAGGCCGCCCCCGCCCCCGCCCCCGCCGCCGAGCAGACCGCGTACCTCCCGCCGGTGCGGGAGCAGGGCGCCGCGTCCGGTGCCTGGCCCGCCGGGGCCTTCTCCGACGCCGCCGCCGCGCAGACGGCGTACCTGCCGCCCGTGCCGGCGGAGCCGGAGCCGGAGCGACAGCCGCAGCCCGGTCCGTCCGCCGAGTACTCGCCGCCGACCCTCGGCGGCAACACCCTGCGCGCCGTCGACCCCGCCCAGGCCCGCGCCGAGGGCCGGTCGCCGATCATCGACCCGGGGCCGCAGTCGGCCATACTGACCGCCGCCCTGGGGCTCCTGATGGCCGGTGCCGCGGCGCTCGGCCAGTGGGCGCTGCTCGTCCCGCTGATCGCCCTCCAGGGGCTCACCGCGGCCGGGTGGTTCCGCCTCAACGGCATGTGGCCGGCCCGTCAGGGCATCGTCCTGGCCTTCGCGGGAGCCCTCGTCGCCGACGGCGCGGTGCTCGCGGTGGACCGTACGTACGGCCCCGGCGCGATCATCGGCACCCTCGGGGCCTGGGTGCTGCTGACGCTGGTGCTCCAGCTGCGCAGCCAGGCGGACCCCGACGAGCGGATGTACGGGCTGATGGCGTCGGTGGCCTCCGCCGCGCTGGCCATCGTGTGCGCGGGCTTCCTCGCGGCGGACCGGGAGCCGGTGACCACCGGTGCCGTCGCCGTCGCGGTCGCGGTGTTCGCGCGGGCCCTGCCGCTGCCCACCGCGCCGTCCGTCGGCGTGTCGCTGGCGGCGGCGGCCGGTGCGGGCATCGCGGTCGGCGGGCTGACCGGGCTCGGCGCCGGCGGGGCGCTGGTGGGTCTCGCGGCCGGGGTGTGCGCCCTGATCGGGCTGCGCGTGGCCGCGTACGACTACCCGTCCAAGTTCGTCCACATGACGGCCGGTGTCGCGTTGCCGCTGGCCGCGGCGGCTCCGGCCGTGTACCTCATGGGCCGGGTCGTCGGCTGACGCCGGGGCCGGGGGAGCCCCGCCGCTGATCCCGCCCTCACGGCCGGTCATGGTCCACTAGAACGCACGTACCGACTAGCAGGGGGAGGGACACGTGCGTTTCCTACGTGTCGTGGTGATCATCGGCGTGGTGCTGGGAGGGCTGTTCGTGGGCGTCGACCGCTGGGCGGTCGGCTATGCCGAGGACCGGCTGGCCGACCGCGTCCAGTCCCACCAGGGCCTCGCGGGAAGCGCCGAGGTGGAGATCCACGGCTTCCCCTTCCTGACCCAGGCGCTCAGCCGCGACCTGGACCAGGTCGACCTGAAGGTGGCGGGCGTGGACGTCACCGCCGACGGCCGCAAGACGCGGCTCTCGGAGCTCAAGGCCTCGTTCCACGAGGTGAAGCTGAACGACAGCTACAGCGGCGGCACCGCCGCGCGGGCCGAGGGCACGGCCCTGATCTCGTACGAGGACCTCACCAAGGCCTCCCAGAACGGTGTGGTCCTCACCTACGGCGGGGCGCCGAACAAGGTGAAGGTCACCGCGACCGTGGACTTCCTCGGCAGGGCGGTCACCCGCAGCGTGGTGTCGACCGTCGCCCTGGTGGACTCCGGCAACTCCAAGGTCGTCCGGGTGCGCGCGGACTCCGTGCCGGGTGAAGGGATCCCGGGGATCGAGAGCGCCGTGCGCAAGCGGACCGACTTCGACCGCCGCATCGACGACGGGCTGCCGGCCGGGCTCAAGCTCGCGTCGCTGACCTCGGACGAGTCCGGCGTCCACCTCACGCTGAGCGGATCGGACGTGTCCCTGGCCGGATCGTGAGACGGCGCGGTCCGATCCGCAGGAGGACGGGCCGCACGAACAGCCCCGGAAGGCCGTGGGACGGCCGTCCGGGGCTTTCTCATCCCGTCATGCGGACGATCCTGTCTCGGTATATGACACGCCGGTGACAGGGCGGCCCGTTCGTCCCTACGATCCATGGCTATGAAGCATCAGCAGGCGGACCTCACGAAGCGGCGGGCAGTAGACCTGTGTCGCGTCGCCGCCATGCTCTGTCGCTCCATGTGAGGTGTGAGCCTTCCGCTCCGCCGGCCGGACCGACGGCCCTCATCCCGCGTGACCGCACCGCCGCGCACCAGCCTCCCGTCCCCTGACGCCTCCCCGCGCAGGGCCGGAGAGCCGCATTCGGAACGCCACGCACCAGCACCGCCCGCTCGCAGCAGCCCCAGCACAGCCCCGCCGCAACTGCCCCGGAGGAGAACACCATGAGCCGCAGCGACGTCCTCGTAGACGCCGACTGGGTCGAGGCCCACCTGAACGACGCCAACGTCGTGATCGTCGAGGTGGACGAGGACACGTCCGCGTACGACAAGAACCACATCACCAACGCCGTCCGGATCGACTGGAAGCAGGACCTCCAGGACCCGGTCCGCCGCGACTTCGTGGACCAGGAGGGCTTCGAGAAGCTCCTCTCCGCCAAGGGCATCTCCAACGACGACACCGTCGTCCTCTACGGCGGCAACAACAACTGGTTCGCGTCCTACGCCTACTGGTACTTCAAGCTCTACGGCCACCAGGACGTCCGCCTCCTCGACGGCGGCCGCAAGAAGTGGGAGCTCGACTCCCGCGACCTGGTCGACGGCAAGGACGTCCCGAACCGCCCGGCCACCCAGTACAAGGCCAAGCCGCAGGACACCTCCATCCGCGCCTTCCGCGACGACGTCGTGGCCGCGATCGGCTCCCTGAACCTGGTCGACGTCCGCTCGCCCGACGAGTTCTCCGGCAAGCTGCTCGCCCCGGCGCACCTCCCGCAGGAGCAGTCGCAGCGCCCCGGCCACGTGCCGAGCGCCCGCAACATCCCGTGGTCGAAGAACGCCAACGACGACGGCACCTTCAAGTCCGACGAGGAGCTGACCGCCCTCTACCAGGCCGAGCAGGTGGACCTGGCGAAGGACACCATCGCCTACTGCCGCATCGGTGAGCGCTCCGCGCTCACGTGGTTCGTGCTGCACGAGCTCCTGGGCCAGGAGAACGTCAAGAACTACGACGGCTCCTGGACCGAGTACGGCTCGCTCGTCGGCGTGCCGATCGAGCTCGGCCCCAACAAGTAATCCGGCCGGGCACGCGACGCCCGTCCCCGTAGCAGCAGAACTTCTCCAGGACAGGACAGAGAACATGTGTGGAGCACAGATCGGCGGGCCCGACCTCGCGACGCTGAAGCCCGGTGAGACCGCGATCCAGGGCCAGGTGACCAAGGACGGTGAGCCCATCAGCGGCTACGTCCGCCTGCTGGACTCGACCGGCGAGTTCACCGCCGAGGTCCCCACCTCCGCGACCGGTCAGTTCCGCTTCTACGCGGCCACGGGCTCCTGGACGCTGCGGGCGCTCGTCCCGGGCGCCCAGGCCGACCGCGCCGTCGTGGTCGCCGAGGCCGGCGGCGTGACGGACGTCGCCATCGCGGTCTGATAACCCGGACCGACAGCCGAACCGGCCGAAGGGCCGCACCCCAGGGGGTTGGACGCCACTGGAACGGGGTGCGGCCCTTCGCGCCGTCCGCGTCCGGGCCTACGCTGGAAGCATGTACGCGCGGCGCCGGCGGGCCTATTTCCTGCTGATGGGCGGATGCCTGTTCCTCTTCGTCTCCGCCTGGTCCTTCGTACGCCTGTTCTCGGTCGAGGCGGCGGTCGCGCTGTGCGTGGTCGCCATGGTCATTCCGCCGGTCGCGGCGATGGTGGCGAACCGGCGCGGGCCGGACGACCGCTGGTGGGACGACCCGTCGGGCGATCCGAAGTCGGACGAGTGGTGGGACGAACTGGACGGGAAGCGGCGCCCGCGCGACTGAATCGCTCCTATATAAGAACGTAATAAGGGTGCGTACAACGGGTTCCCGCACCAGGGTGTCTTGGATGTGCGCGGGCGAACGATCCCGCGTCTCCAGTCCTGTGGGGGGACCCCATTTTGGAAATCGAAAACCGGGATCCGGGCATGCCGGAAATCAAGCCGGTTGACGCGGTCATTCCGCCCGTGCCCGTTCCGCCCGGTTCCGCCCGGCGCCGCCGCGGGCGTACGACGCCCCTGATCGCCGCGGCCCTGGCGCTGGGCGCGGCCGTCGGCACCGTCACCGGCTACGCGGTCCAGTACCACCGCCCGCCCACGCCCCTGCCGCCCCTGGCACAGCAGAAGCTGGACTCCCCGAAGCCGCTGGCGCCGGACGACGCGACGACGGCCAAGACGATCAACGCCAACCGCTGGCACAAGACCGACGACGACCTCACGAAGCTCCTGATCGAGGCACCGGCCGGGGCGAAGGTCGAGGAGAGCGGTTATGCCGGCCTCGACTCCTTTGTGACACGTTTCGAGAGTCCGGATTCCGTCCTGCGCAGTTTCGCGAAGGACGGGATCCGCCGCGTCGCGACGACCCTCTGGACGACGGACGACGTCCTGGTCGAGGTCCGGCTGGTGCAGTTCCGCGACTTCTCCGGCGCGAACGGTTATCAGAAGAGGCAAGCCGGCTACATGGACGACAAGGAGTACGCGGGCAACGCCGGCGTGGCGATTCCCGGCGTCCCCGCAGAGCTCGGGCACGTCTGGGTGGCATCGGAAGCCCGTGAGGAGCCCGGCTACCTCCCCACCCGCGAGGGCCGGGCCCTCGTCCGCCGCGGCGACATCGTCCTCGATCTCTACTACGTCGACACGCGCGGCCGCCGGTTCGCCGAGAGCGATGTCATCGACCTGGCCAAGCGACAGCTGGAGCGACTGTGACCGAGCCGCAGACCGAAACGCCCCCGGCTTCCGAGGCGGTGCGCACGGTGCGCCGCAGGAAGACGGCTGCCCTCGTCGCGGCTCCCGTTGCCGCCGTCCTCGTCGGCGGAGGGATCTGGGCGTCCTCCGCCCTCGCGGCCGCCGACCGGACCGCGCCGACCGCCTACTGGGTCGAAGCCGGCGGGAAGCCGCCCGAGGCCAAGAAGCCCGAACCGGTACCGGCCAACGCCCTCTCGGGCAGGCTGCTCCCGGTCCCGTCCGGGTTCGTCCTCGGGCCCGACCTCGCGGGCGACGGGAACGACTACTACCTCTCCGGGGAGAAGGCCGTCGAGGGCCTCAAGGAGGCCCGCAAAGGTCTGTCCAGCTCGGAGCGGAAGAAGCGTGACGACCTGCTGGCCGATCTCAGGCTCAAGGGCCTCGCGGGACGGAGCTACGTCGGCAACACCGGCAGTCCGGTGGTCGAGATCCGCCTCATGCAGGCCGACCCGCAGGCCGTGGGCAAGTTCTCCGAGGTTGCCAAGAAGCTTCTCGACTACCCCGGTGGTGAAGGCGACGCACCGAAGGTGGACGGCTTCCCGGACGCCAAGTGCTCCGGGCTGCCGGTGGGCGAGGGGAAGCGGCCGGGCAACTCCCTCTACTGCGTGGCCGTCCAGGGTGATGTGCTGGTGAACTTCCGCGCCTACGGGTCCACGTTCTCCGTCGACGGAATCGGCACCGAGTTCTCCTGGTCCGAAGCCACCGGGTTCCTCAAGAACCAGCTGTCCCACCTGAAGTCCCCCGGGGAGTCCGCGTGACCGAGCAGAACATCCCCGCCGCCCCCCACGACCGCCGCACCCTGCGCGCCGTGCTGCGCTGGACCGCCGCCGTCCTCGTCTTCGGCGCCGCCGGCGCGGGGACCGCGTACGGGATCACCCAGGCCGAGCGCACCGACGTCCCCGGACTGTCCACCCGGGACGACGGGCGCTGGACCTACCCGGCCCTGGTCAAGCCCAGCCTGCCCCCCGGCGCGGCGCTGCCCTTCGCCGTCGACAACAAGGACGGCATCCACTTCGCCGGCCTCACCCAGCTGCTCCTCCCGGCCCCGCTCGGATCCACCCCGGACACCGGCCTGAAGCTGGAGAAGGACTCGGCGGTGAGCGTGGACACCTTCCTGGAGGAGTACGAGGGGTCCGCGCGCGAAAAGATGAAGCAGGGGTTCACCGACAACGGGCTGCGCCAGATCGCGGGCCGCGGCTGGACCACCCCGGACGGCACCCGCACCCGCATCTACCTGCTGCGTTTCCACGCATCCGGGTTGGCGGACACCTTCACCGGCTGCGGCCCCGACATGAACCTGAACGGCGTCAACCGCATCCAGACCGACGACGCCTGGGGCAGGGCCCGCGTCGCCCAGGGAGCCCCCGACCCCACCGGCGTCACCGTCCTGGAGGAACCCGCTCCGTCCGGCGACGAACAGATCAGGGTCGGGTGCGTCCAATCGGGCGACATCCAGGCCGTGATCCTCCAGACCCGCAAGGGCGCGGCCGGAGCCATCCCGCTCCACCAGGCCGTGATCCTTCAGCAGCAGCTGCTGAGCTGAACCGGAGGAGGCCGGTACGGCCCACCTCACAGCGTGCGCCGGTCCCCGGGCCAGTAGGCTTGGGGACCGGCCCGTCCACCCGCACCGAAACCTCCGAGGAGCACCCCGTGCTTGAGGCAGTCTTCACCTCCCTGCTGGTCCTGGTCTGCGTCGGCGTACTCGCCTTCACCGCCCTGGCCGTCAAGAAGCTGTACCAGGGTCAGCGCTGAGCGTCCGCCCAGCCGACCGCCCCGGAACCCCTCCCACAGATCGCCTGAGCAGCCAAACATGATCCAGATCCCCTCCGACCTGAACCCGGGCCTCGTCCCCCTCGCCTTCCTCCTCGGCAACTGGGAAGGCGCGGGCGTCTTCGACTTCCCCGGTGAGGAGAAGTGCAACTTCGGCCAGGAAGTCGTCTTCAGCCACGACGGCCGGGACTTCCTGGAGTACACCTCCCACACCTGGGTGCTCGACAGCGAGGGCAACAAGGTGCGCCCGCTGGAGTCCGAGTCGGGCTACTGGCGCATCGACAAGGACCGCAAGGTCGAGATCGTCATGGTGCGCGACCAGGGTGTCGTCGAGGTCTGGTACGGCGAGCTCGCCGACCAGAAGCCCCAGATCGACCTGGTCACCGACGCGGTGGCGCGTACGGCCGCGTCCGGCCCGTACAGCGGCGGCAAGCGCCTCTACGGCTACGTGAAGAGCGACCTCATGTGGGTCGGCGAGAAGGCCACCCCCGACGTCGAGCTGCGCCCCTACATGTCGGCCCAGCTCAAGAAGGTCGTCACCCCGGAGGAGATCGCCGACATGGCGCGCAACCTCCCGGAGCTCCCCGAGGACGGCATCGCCTTCTTCCGCTGAGCAGCGCACCCGGCACGGGCAGAGGCTGAGGGGACCGCGGGCTGACCGCGGTCCCCTTTCCGCGCTTACACTGGCCGGGTGGTGACCACCGACTGGAAGAGCGATCTGCGGCAGCGCGGCTACCGGCTGACGCCGCAGCGCCAGCTCGTGCTCGAGGCGGTCGACGCCCTGGAGCACGCCAGCCCCGACGAGATCCTCGTGGAGGTGCGCAAGACCGCCTCCGGGGTGAACATCTCCACCGTCTACCGGACCCTGGAGCTCCTGGAGGAGCTCGGACTGGTCTCCCACGCCCACCTCGGGCACGGGGCCCCCACCTACCACCTCGCCGACCGGCACCACCACATCCACCTCGTCTGCCGCGAATGCACCGGCGTCATCGAGGCCGACGTGGACATCGCCGACGAGTTCACCGCGAAGCTGCGCGCCACCTTCGGGTTCGAGACCGACATGAAGCACTTCGCGATCTTCGGGCTCTGCAAGAAGTGCGCGGCGGCCGGGCGCCAGGCGGGCACCGCGTAGCGGGGTCGTAGGCTGGGGGCATGACCAGCAGCCCCTTGCTCCATCTCCCCGGCGCCGTAGCGGCCGAAGGCATCGACGAGGGCGTCGCCGCCCACTACGGAGAGCTCTACGGCGAACAGCGCTCCCTCGCCGACGGCCGCGGCTTCGTCGACCTCTCCCACCGCGGGGTCGTCACCGTCACCGGAGCGGACCGGCTGAGCTGGCTGCACCTGCTGCTCACCCAGCACATGAGCGACCTGCCCGCCGGACAGGCCACCGAGGCGCTGATCCTCTCCGCCCACGGGCACATCGAGCACGCGCTCTACCTCGTCGACGACGGGGAGACCGTCTGGGCGCACGTGGAGCCCGGCACCCGGGAGGCGCTCCTCGGCTACCTGGAGTCGATGAAGTTCTTCTACCGCGTCGAGGTCGCCGACCGCACCGACGACTTCGCCGTCGTCCACCTCCCGGCCGGCTCGATCGCCGAGGTCGCCAAGGAGCACGTCGTACGCGAGACCGCGCACGGCCGCGACGTCTTCCTGCCCCGTGCCGAGCTGGAGGCCTTCGCCGCCGCCCACGGCCCCGCCGCCGGACTCCTCGCCTACGAGGCCCTGCGCGTCGAGGCCCATCGGCCGCGCGTCGGCCTGGAGACCGACCACCGCACCATCCCGCACGAGCTGGGCTGGATCGGCACCGCCGTGCACCTGCAGAAGGGCTGCTACCGGGGCCAGGAGACGGTCGCCCGCGTCCACAACCTGGGCAAGCCCCCGCGCCGCCTGGTCTTCCTGCACCTGGACGGCTCCGAGGTGCTGCTCCCGGCGCACGGGACGCCCGTACGGCTCGCCTCGGACGGGGAGGACGGTCGTCAGCTCGGCTTCGTCACCACCGCCGTGCGCCACCACGAGCTCGGCCCTATCGCGCTCGCGCTGGTCAAGCGGAACGTCCCGGTCGACGCCCCGCTGCTGGCCGGGAACACGGCCGCCGCGCAGGAGGTCGTCGTAGCCCCGTAAGGGCGGGAGGCCGTGCCGCTCAGATGTCGATGACGAGGGTGAACGGGCCGTGGTTCGTCAGCGAGACCCGCATGTCCGCGCCGAACCGGCCCGTCGCCACCGTCGCGCCCAGCGCCCGCAGCCGCGCCACGACCTCGTCGACCAGCGGCTCCGCCACCGGCCCGGGCGCGGCCGCGTTCCACGTGGGGCGACGGCCCTTGCGCGCGTCCCCGTACAGCGTGAACTGGGAGATCACCAGCATCGGCGCGTCCACGTCGCTGCAGGACTTCTCCCCCTCCAGGATCCGTACGGACCAGAGCTTGCGCGCCAGCAGCTCCGCCTTCTCCGGAGTGTCGTCGTGGGTCACCCCCACCAGCACGCACACGCCCTCGCCGACGATCTCGCCGACCGTCTCGCCGGCCACGACGACGCTCGCGCCGTCCACCCTCTGCACCACAGCTCGCATACCACCTGTGTACCAGCTGTGCACCCGTCCGGGGCCGATCGGGTGGACGGGGACTGCGTCCACACCACGGAGAGTGGCACCATGCACGCAGGCGGTGCCCCCAGCACCGGTCGAGGGGACGGATACGAACGTCATGAACACTTCTGGTACCTCCGCACCTGCACCCGAGTCACCCGTGTCACCCGTGTCACCCGCTCAGGCATCCGCCGCGGGTCCCACCGGGTGGCCTCCCGCGCAGCGCACCGGCGAGCCGCTGGGGCCGACCACCCCCGCCACCGCCCTCGGGCTGCCCGAGCTGCGCGCGCTGCGGCGCGACGCGCAGCGCGACGAGGCCGACCTGAGCTACGTGCGCAGACTCCTACAGGGCCGCATCGACATCCTGCGCGCCGAGCTCGCCCGCCGTACGGACCCCGAGGCGCCGGTGGTGGACCGGCTCTCGGAGATCCTCGCCGACGCCCCTTCCAGCCGCAGTGCCTCCGCCCGGCACGTCACCCTCGGCACCCCGCACAGCGAGGAGTACCGGCTGCTGGCGGCGGAGATGCTGTCCGACGTGGAGCTCTCCGACCTGGAGGCGCGCACCGACGGCGAGCTGCACGACGCGATGGGCCGGCTGGTCCGCTACGAGCAGCAGGTCTCGCGGCGCCGGCAGCAGCTGCAGCGGATGGCGGACGACTCCAGCGCGGAGATCACCCGCCGCTACCGCGAGGGCGAGGCGCAGGTGGACGACCTGCTGGCGTAGCCGGAGGGCGCGGGCGCCAGGGAGGTGTGCTCGGGGCGCGGCTGCGGGCGCGGCTCGGGGCCGGCGAAATTCGGGCGACCCGGCCGGTACCCGGCGGTTAGCGTGGCCGGTCATGAGCGCTGACGTGCGGCCGATCGCCGCATCCGAACTCCCCGCCTGGCTCACCACGTTGAACACGGGCTTCCTGACTCCGGGCACCCCCACGGAATCCGATGTGGCCCAGCGCGCCGCGCACAGCGACCTGGCGCGCGTGCAGGGGGCCTTCGACAAGGAGACCGGGCGGTGCGTCGCCACCTTCCGCTCCTTCGCCCAGGAACTGACCGTGCCCGGCGGTGCCGCCGTCGGGTGCAGCGCGGTCTCGAACGTGGCCGTCCTGCCCACCCACCGCCGCCAGGGCCTGCTGACCCGCATGATGGAGGCCGAGCTGGCCGCCTCCCACGCGCGGGGCGACGTGCTGTCCACGCTGATCGCCGCCGAGTACCCGATCTACGGGCGCTACGGGTACGGCGCCGCGACCGTCCACGCCGAATGGGAGGTCGACGTGTTGCGCACCGGCCTGGACCGCAGCCGTCCGGCGCCGGTCGACGGCGGCCGGATGGACCTGGTCGACGCCGCCGAGGTACGGCGCGTGGGCCCCGCCCTGCACGAGCGCCTGCGGGCCTTCCGCCACGGCCTCGTCGACCGCGACGAGCGCTGGTGGAGCCTGGCGACCGGCCTGGAGCAGATGTCGCAGCGTCCGTACCGGGAGAAGATGTTCGCGGTGTACCGGGACGCGGACGGCGAGGTGGCGGGGCTCGCCGCGTACCAGGCCGACGACCACTGGACCGATGCCAAGACCCCGCTGAACACCGTCCAGGTGCGGGACTTCCTCGCGCTCACCCCGCAGGCCGAGCGGGCGCTGTGGCACTTCCTGTGCTCCATCGACTGGGTGCTGAAGGTCCGCAGCGGCAACCGCGCCCCCGACGACCTGCTGCCGGAGCTGCTGCCCGACGCGCGTGCGGCCCGGCCGGTGTCGGCCGCCGACTTCCTGTGGGTGCGGGTGCTGGACGTCGTACGGGCGCTGGGCGCGCGGACGTACGCCGTGCCCGGGGTGCTCGTCCTGGACGTCGAGGATCCCACCGGTCCGGCGGGCGGCCGCTACCGGCTGGACGCGGGCGCCGGCACGTGCACCCGTACCGGGGAGCCGGCCGGCCTGCGGCTCGACGTGTCCGCGCTGGGCTCCCTCTACCTGGGCGACGCGTCGGCGGTGCGGCTGGCCGCGCTGGGCCGGGTCGTGGAGCAGCGGCCGGGCGCGGTCGCGCTCGCCGACGCGGTCTTCCGGACCGCCCGCCGGCCGTGGTGCCCGGACGTCTTCTGAGGCCTATCGTCACCACCGGCCCCGGATCCGGTGCCGTGCGGAAACTAGAGGATTGAGCTACGTGACATCGATCGTGGAACGGCTGCGCGCCGCGGGCTGCGTCTTCGCGGAGGAGGAGGCCGGCCTGCTGGCCGCCGCGGCCTCCGACGAGGTCCACCTGGCGGGCATGGTGGCCCGCCGGGTGGACGGCGAACCCCTGGAGCACGTCGTCGGCTGGGCGGAGTTCTGCGGGCTGCGCGTGGAAGTGGGCGCGGGGGCCTTCGTACCGCGCAGGCGTACGGAGTTCCTGGTGCAGGAGGCGGTGGAGCTGGCCCGGCCCGGTGCGGTCGTGCTGGACCTGTGCTGCGGGGTCGGTGCCCTCGGCGCGGCGGTGGCGGCCCAGGTCCCGGGCGGGGTCGAGCTGCACGCGGCCGACATCGACCCGGCGGCGCTGGCGTACGCGCGGCGCAACGTGGCCCCGTACGGGGGCTCGGTGTGGGAGGGCGACCTGTACGGGGCGCTCCCGGCGGAGCTGCGGGGGCGGGTGGACGTGCTGGTGGTCAACGCCCCGTACGTGCCGACGGGGGAGATCGGGCTGATGCCGCCCGAGGCCCGCGACCACGAGCCGCTCGTCTCCCTCGACGGGGGTTCGGACGGCCTGGACGTCCACCGCCGGGTCGCGGCGGAGGCGTCGCGGTGGCTCGCGCCGGGCGGACACCTCCTGATCGAGACGAGCGTCCGGCAGGCCCCGCTGACGGCGTCCGCGCTGACCGGGGGCGGCCTGGAGGTGCGGGCGGTCACGTCGGAGGAGCTGTACGCGACCGTCGTCATCGGCCGCGCGCCGGCTCCGGCGGCATGAGCGGGGGAGGCGACGTGGATGTGGATGTGGACGAGGGCGGCGGAGCTTTCCTGGCGGAGCGCTTCGAGGAGCACCGCGGGCGTCTGCGGGCGGTCTCCTACCGGCTGCTCGGCTCGCTCAGCGAGGCCGACGACGCCGTCCAGGAGGCGTGGCTGCGGCTGGACCGCACCGGCGCGGGCGAGATCGAGAACCTCGGCGGCTGGCTGACGACCGTGGTGTCGCGGATCTGCCTCAACCTGCTGCGCTCCCGCGAGCAGCGGCGCGAGGATCCGGTGGAGCGGCTGGAGACCCGCGTCCCGGACCCGCTCATCGACTTCGGGCGGCGGATCGACCCCGAGCAGGAGGTGCTGCTCGCCGATTCGGTCGGGCTGGCGCTGATGGTGGTGATGGAGTCGCTGGCTCCGGCGGAACGACTGGCCTTCGTCCTGCACGACATGTTCGCGGTGCCGTTCGAGGAGATCGCCCCGCTGGCCGAGAAGTCCGCCGCGGCGACCCGGCAGCTCGCCAGCCGCGCCCGCCGCAAGGTGCGCGACCGGGCCCCCGCTCCCGACGCGGACCTCGCCCGCCAGCGGGAGGCGGTGGACGCGTTCTTCGCGGCCGCGCGGGAAGGGGACTTCGAGGCGCTGGTCGCGGTGCTCGACCCGGACGTGGTGCTGCGTTCCGACGGAGGCGCGGGCAGTCCGCTCAGCGTCGTGCTCACCGGTGCGCGGACGGTGGCCGGCCAGGCGGTCACGTACAGCGTCCTCATCCCGTTCGTGCGCCCGGCACTTGTCAACGGCGCCGCCGGTGTCGTGGTGACGCGGGAGGACCGGGCGGTGTCGGTGATGGCCTTCACCGTCGTGGGCGGGCGGATCGTCGCGATCGACGTACTGTCCGATCCGGAGCGGCTGGGGCGGCTGGAGCTGTCGGCCCCGGAGGGCTGAGCCAGGGGCCGCCGTCCCCGCTCCGGTCTCATACGGCCAGGACGAGGGCGGCGGCCATCGGGGAGGCGTAGACCACCGGGAAGACGACGTGGGCGTAGTCGCGGGCCCGGAGGGTCGTGATGACAGCGCCGATGAAGTAGAGCACCAGGCCGATGCCGGCGGCGATCCCGACGGCCGGGACGGCGAATCCCGCGAGGAGGCCGACGGCGCCGGCGACCTTGGCGGCGGCGAGCCGGTTCCACCAGCCGCGCGGGACGCCGTACTGGACGAGGGGTTCGACGGTGTACTTGGAGCGGGCGAAGAGCGAGGCGCCCGAGTATCCGGCCATGACGGCGGCGATGACGGTGACGACGGTGGCGGTGGTGGACATCAGGGGCTCCTTCGGGAGGTCTCGCTTGCTTCGACACCCCTTTGACCCGCCGCCCCGCGCCGGTGTGACAGTCCGCCGGGATTATTTTCTGCCGGACCTCACGCCCGGGCCGGCACGGCCGTCCTGCCGAGGAGTTCCGCGACGCGGATGAACCCGTCGCCGCCGTGGCCGTGGCCGATGGCCCGGCGGGCCAGGCCCTCGGTGGCCCGCATCAGGCCCGCCTCGATGCCGTGCGCCTCGGAGGTGTGGATGATGTGCGCCATGGACGAGGCCGCCGAGGTCAGCGGGTTGAGCTCGCCGGAGTAGCCGCCGCTGTCCACGTCCGCGGCGAACTCCGCGAAGAGCGGCGGCAGGATCGCGCCGATGCCCTGGGCGAACGGGGCCAGTTCCCCGGCGCTCACGCCCTCGGCCTTCGCCACCGCCAGGGCGTGGGCGTAGCCCGCCATCGCCGTCCAGAAGATGTCGAGCAGGGCGATGTCGTACGCCGCCGCCCGCCCGATGTCCTCCCCGAGGTGGGTGTGGGTCCCGCCGAGGGCTTCCAGCACCGGCCGGTGCTCGCGGTAGAGGTCCTCGGGGCCGCTGTGGATGAACACCGCGTCCGGGGTGCCGATGGTCGTGGCCGGGGTCATGATCGCGCCGTCGAGGTAGCGGATGCCGTGCGCGGCCGCCCAGGCGCCGGTCTCGCGGGCGCGGTCCGGGGTGTCGGCGGTCAGGTTGACGACGGTGCGCCCCTTGAGCGCGGCGGTGACGTCGTCGGGCCGCAGGACGGCGTCGGCGGCCTCGTAGTTGACCACGCAGACCACGGTGAGCTCGCTCGCGGCGACCGCCTCCCCGGCGGACCGGGCGGTGGTCGCACCCCGCGCGACGAGGTCCCGGTCACGGCCGGGGGTGCGGTTCCAGACGGTGGTGCGCAGACCGGCCTCCAGGAAGGCGCCCGCGAGGGCCCGGCCCATCGGGCCGAGGCCCAGTACGGTGACGGTGGGCTGGTGGGTGGACGAAGACATGGCTCAACTCCCGTGAAAACATGAGTGGTACGCGTAGAAAAGAGCGTGCTGAGGACGTGCGGGACAGTGCGGGACAGAGCACGCGGAGCAGGGGAGGGCAGGGGAATGACGCGCAGCCGCGCCCAGGATCCGGATGTCTGTGGAGTGACCGCCGCGATCGCCGTGATCGACGGCAAGTGGAAGACGGCCCTGCTCTGGTTGCTGGAGGACGGCCCCCAGCGTCCGGGTGAACTGCGGCGCCGGATGCCGGGGCTCAGCGAGAAGGTGCTGACCCAGGCGCTCCGCGAGATGGAGACCGACGGGATCGTGCACCGCGAGGTGCACGACGTACTGCCGCTGAAGACCGAGTACTCCCTGACCGGCTTCGGCCGGGAACTCGCCGAGGCGGTGGCGCCCCTGTCCGACTGGGGGCATCGGCGTCTGGAGAGGCTCGCCGCTGCCCGTGCGGCTTCCTGAACCCCTTCCTTCCCGGCCGCCCCACCAGCTTCGCGCGGCGGCCGCGGCTCGCCAAGTACCCACAAAAAGGTGGGTACCTGGCGGGTGCTCAGCCCAGGACGAGCGGGAGCCCCGCGCCCAGCTCCCCCAGGGCGGCCGTCTCGGCGGCGGTGGGGGAGCGCCGGCCGGTGCCGACGAGCAGGGCGTCCTCGTCGGAGAACGACGCGGGGAAGGGCGCGCCGGCGATCCGCTCCAGCAGCGCCCGCGACCGGGCGAGGCCCTCGGCGGGCGGGCGCGGCGCGTGCGGGAGGTGCGCGACCAGGTCGAGGTGGTGCAGCGTCCACTCCAGGACGTACGCGGCCAGGTAGTCCCCGGCGGTGAGCACCTGGTCGCGGGTGGAGACCCGGGCGGAGGGGTCGGCGAGGGCGGCGGCGCGGCCGGCGGCGGAACCGACGTCGTCCAGGTGGAACGTGAGCAGCCGCGGTTCCCCATACGCGGCGGCCAGCCGCACGGTCAGCGCGTCGAGCGGGTCGTCCCCGTCCGGGACCCCGCCGACCTCCCAGTAACTCGCCGCGTCCCGGGTGGGCTCCGCGTCGGCGGGGGTGGCGAGGGTGATCAGGACGTCCTGGGCGTCGATGACGAGGTGGCACACGAGATCCCGTACGAGCCACCCCCGGCAGCCGGAGGGCCGCGCGAAGTCCTCGTCGGAGAGCCCGGCGACCGCGGCGCGCAGCGCGGCCCACGACGGTGAGAAGAGGTCCACGCCCGCAAGCTAGCACCGGCGGGGCGCCCCGGGGCAGGGTGGGAGCTATTGCTAGCAAGCGCTTGCAATAGTTAGCAGAGTGCGGCAGGATCGGAGCATGGCATCGCTCAACGTCGGAAACCTCGGCGAATACCTCCGCGAGCAGCGGCGGCAGGCCCAGCTCTCGCTGCGGCAGCTCGCCGAGGCGGCGGGGGTGTCGAATCCGTACCTGAGCCAGATCGAGCGCGGGCTGCGCAAGCCGAGCGCGGACATCCTCCAGCAGCTGGCCAAGGCGCTGAGGATTTCCGCCGAGACGCTGTACGTGCAGGCCGGGATCCTCGACGAGCGGGACCGGGAAGAGGTGGAGACGCGGGCCGTCATCCTCTCCGACCCGTCGATCAGCGAGCGGCAGAAGCAGGTGCTGCTCCAGATCTACGACGCGTTCCGCAAGGAGAACGCGCTGGAGGCCGAAGAGTCTCCCCGCGCGAGCGCCGGCGACGACGCCGCGATGCCCCCTACGAATTGACTGTGATCCGGGAGGACCCGCACATGGCCATCGCCGATGACCTGAAGAAGACCCTCACCGACCCCACCCCCCTCTACTTCGCCGCCGGCACGGCCGACCTGGCCGTCCAGCAGGCCAAGAAGGTGCCCGCGCTCATCGAGCAGCTGCGCGCCGAGGCCCCCGCACGCATCGAGGCCGTGAAGAACACCGACCCGAAGGCCGTGCAGGAGGCCGTCACCGCCAAGGTCACCGAGGTGTTCGGCTCGATCGACCCGAAGAAGCTCGGCGAAACCGCCCAGGACCTCGCCCTGCGCGGCGTCGGCGTGGCCGCCGAGTACGCCGTCCGGGCGAAGGAGACCTACGACAAGGTCGCCGAGCACGGCGAGCAGACCGTACGGGCCTGGCGCGGCGAGGTCGCCGACGAGATCGTGGACATCGCCGAGGCCGTGGAGCCGGAGCCCGCGCGCGAACCCGCCCCGGCGGAGGCCCCGGCGGAGGCCGCCGCGGAGGAGAAGCCCGCGGCGAAGAAGCCCGCCGCGCGCCGCGGCACGGCCAAGAAGGCCGCCGCCGAGACCGGCGAAGAGGCCTGAACGAGCGGAACGCGGGCCGGGCACCCGGCGGGTGCCCGGTTCGTTGCCGTTCGGGAAGACGGCTCCGGCGGTAGCGTGGAGTCACTGGTGCCGGATGTGAGAAGGCGGTCGCGACATGCTGATGCAGGGGTTCGATAACGGGGTGCTCCCGTTGCTCGGCTACGCCATGCTGGCGCTGGCCGTCGTGGCCTTCGTGCTGGCGCTGCTGGCGCGCGAGGACGCGTACCGGGCCGCCGACAAGCAGACGAAGACCTTCTGGCTGGTCATCCTCGGGGTGACCGTCCTGGTGGACTTCTTCCTCGGGATGCTGTTCCTGCAGATCGCGGGCCTGGTGGCGAGCATCGTGTTCTTCGTCGACGTACGCCCCGCCCTCAAGCAGGTCTCGGGCGGCGGCCCGCGCCGCGGAGGCAGCAGCAGCGACGGCCCGTACGGGCCGTACAACGGCGGCCGCTGACCCCGTACCGGCGCGTCGCGCCGGACACTTCCTAGCCCGCCGCGCGGGAGAGCAGGACCAGGGCGACGTCATCGGTGAGCTCGCCGCCGTTGAGGCGGCGGGCCTCGGTGACGGAAGCCTCCAGCAGCGCCTCGCCGCTCAGCCCGCGCTCGATGTGCCGGTTGATCATGTCGACCATGCCGTCCTGCCCGAGGCGCTCGCGGCCGTCGCCGACGCGGCCCTCGATGAGGCCGTCGGTGTAGAGCATCAGGCTCCAGCTGCCGCCCAGGTCGACCTGGCGGCGCGGCCAGCGGGCCCGGGGGAGCAGACCGAGCGCCGGGCCGCTGTTCTCGTACGGGAGCAGCCGCGCGGGCGTGCCCGGCCTGGATATCAGCGGGGCCGGATGCCCGGCCAGGCACAGGCCCGCCCGGCGGCCGTCCGGGGAGATGTCCACCGTGCACAGCGTCGCGAAGATCTCCTCGCAGGGCCGCTCCACCTCCAGGACCTCCTGGAGCGTGGCGAGCAGGTCGTCCCCGCACAGCCCGGCCAGGGTCAGCGCGCGCCAGGCGATGCGCAGCTCGACGCCGAGGGCCGCCTCGTCGGGGCCGTGGCCGCAGACGTCGCCGATCATGGCGTGGACGGTGCCGTCGGGGGTGCGGACGGTGTCGTAGAAGTCGCCGCCCAGCAGGGCCCGGCTGCGGCCGGGGCGGTAGCGCGCGGCGAAGCGGAGGTCGGAGCCCTCCAGGAGGGGCGTGGGGAGCAGGCCGCGTTCGAGGCGGGCGTTCTCCTGGGCGCGCAGTTTCGATTCTGCGAGCTTGTACTGGGCGATGTCGGCCCGCTTTCTCTCCACGGCGTAGCGGATGGCGCGGCTCAGCAGCCGTCCGTCGAGCTCGTCGCGGTAGAGGAAGTCCTGCGCGCCGACGCGCACGGCCTCGGCGGCGCGGTCGGCGTCGGCCTCGCCGGTGAGGACGAGGACGGCGTGGCCGGGGGCGATGCGGAGCACCTCGCGCAGGGCGCCGAGGCCGTCCTCGCCGGGGCCGGGCAGGGCCAGGTCGAGCAGTACGCAGTGCACGTCGGGCGTGAGCAGCCGCGCGGCCTCGGTGAGGTTGCGGGCGCTGCGGATCCGGATCCGGTGGCCGTCGGCGTCGAGGATCTCGGGGACGGTGAGACCGCCCGCGGGGTCGTCCTCCACCACCAGCAGCGTCAGTGACGGCTGGGGGGCGGGGCCGCTGTCCGTGGCGGGGATGTCCCTCTGCCGCGGTACGGGTACGGGCATGGTCTCCGGTTCCTTGCCTCCCCCCGAGGGTGCGCTCATGCGGCTGACCCTAGCTGGCGGGTACGGGCGAGCGGAATGGGAGCGGGGGGAGGGCCGCCGTCATATGCCCCTATCGCGGGGGAAAACCGCGCGGCCGGGATGACCAACGTCACGAACCCGCCGCCCCCCGTCCCACCCCCGGAACCCCGCCCCTCACGTTCCGCATCCACCCCGGCACGGACGGCCCCGCCCGCCGCCCGGCCCACGCCGCCAGGCCGGCCGCCCGGCCCCGGCGCGGCGTTGGATGGCGCCCGCGCCTACGCGGGCCCTGGCCCGCCCCCTGGCCCTGGCCCCCGGCCTCGGCCCTGGCCCCTGGCCCAGGCCCCCGCCCCCTGGCCCCCGGCCTCGGCCCTGGCCCCTGGCCCCTGGCCCGGCCCTGGTCCTGGCCCTGGCCCCGGCCCTGGCCTCGGCCCTGGCCCCGGCCCTGGCCGGGCCCGCGTAGGCGTCGGCGTCGGCGTCGGACGGTTCCCGCGCATGGGAGGGGTCCGGCCGGGCCGAGCCCGGGGGAGGTTTCGCGCCGCGAGCCCCCGGCCGGGGCCTCAGCGGCGTGCGGGCGGGGCCCCGCCATCGGCCCGCGCCGGCGACTGCGCCCCGTCCCGCTGTCGGGGCCAGCGCCCGTCCCGCGCCGGCGCCCGCGTCCGCCCGCGCTCGGGAGGGAGACCGCCGGGGCCCGGGCGCGGAGGTTTCGTACTGCGTCGGCGCGCGTTCCCGCCCCGGGCTCGTGCCCGCGCCGGCACCCCGTCCCCGCCTCGGCGGTCACGCCGACGTCCAGGTGAGCCCGCGAGGGCGCCCGCCCCCGGCCCGAGCCCCGAACGGGACCGCCGAGGGCGCCCACGCCCCGGACGGCCGCGCGCCGGCGTCCACACCTGCGGCTCCGCACCTGCGCGCCATCCCGCCCGGCCCCGGCATCGCGCCCGGCTCCGGCCCCGACCGGCGTGCCCGGGCGCGCCCCCGGCGGGGTCGGGGCACGCCCCCGGGGTCCCGGGGCCCCAGGGCCCCGGGTACGTTCACCGCCCGGCCAGGGCCTACGCGTCGGGGCGGACCACCGCCTTGATCGGCATCGAGCCCGCGCCCGCCATCGTCACCGTGCGCCCCGGGCGCGGGGCGTGGACCATCGCGCCGTCACCGACGTACATGCCGACGTGGCTCGCGTCGTCGAAGTAGATGATCAGGTCCCCGGGGCGCATGTCCTTCAGCGCGACCTTCGGCAGCAGCCGCAGCTGCTCCTGCGAGGTGCGCGGGATCCCCCGCCCCGCCGCCAGCCAGGCCTGTGAGGTCAGGCCGGAGCAGTCGAAGGAGCTCGGGCCCGTCGCGCCCCAGACGTACGGCTTGCCGATCTGCGCGGTGGCCCACTGCACGGCCCGCTTGCCCGCGTCCGTGGCGGCGCCGTTGACGTCCTTCATCGCGCCCGAGGACAGCCACGCGGTCTGCGCCTTGTACTGCGCTTCCTGTTCCAGCTGGATCAGCCGGGCCTTCTCCTCGGCCTCCAGTCTGCTCTCCAGGGCCTCCGCCGCCTTGATCTTCTCCTCGATCTGCTTCTTGGCGGCTTCCTTCTTGGCCCTGTTGTCCTCCATCTTCTGCCAGAGCGCGCCCGCCTCCTTGGCGTAACGCTCCAAGTCGGTCTGTGTGCGGTTCAGTTCGGACAGCAGGTCCGTGGTGGCCTTCTCGCCCTGCCGCAACCGGCCCGTCCCGTCCAGGAACTCGGCAGGGCTGTCGCTCAACGCCAGCCGCGCGCCCGGCGGCAGCCCGCCCGAGCGGTACTGGGCGCGGGCGGCGGCGCCGGCGCGGTCCTTCAGGGAGGAGATCCGGTCCTGGCCCGCCACCACCAGGTTGGCGATCTGGACGATCCTCTCGGACTGCGCCTTGGTCTCGCTCTCTGCGAGGTTGTACGCGTCGGTCGCGCTGCCGGCCTGGCGGTACAGGTCCTCGATCTCCTTGCGGACCTGCTCCAGGGACTTGGCGCCCGGTTCGGGCGCGGGGGCCGCCGGCGCGGCGGGGGCCGACGGGGCCGAGGGCGCGCCCGGAGCCGCGTACGCGGTGGTGGCGAGGCCCGGGGCCGCCAGTATCGCCATGGCGCACAGCAGCGTGAGAGCGGACACTCCCTGCCGACGCGACGACGCTCGCTTCACGGTCCCCATGGCTCCCCCAGGCGCCCCGGGTCAGACCGATGTCACCGGACGGCGGACTGCCGACGGCCGAGGCCGACGGCCCGAGAACGGCACGAATCGGGCCGGACCGGACCGGACATCAGATCTGACTATTCATCAGTAACTTGGCACTGTCTCCGGGATGGTGCCACGACTCGGTGAATTCCAACACCCTCCGGATGCCGCTCCGATCATGACCGGCCACCCCCGACCGTCCCAGCCGACTCAACGGACCGCCTCCGACGCCGGTTCCCCACCGCGCCAGGTTCACCCCGCCGGGCGCAACGCCTCCCAGCGCACCGTCAGTTCCCCCTGCCGCCAGCGCCCCGGAGCGTCCGCCAGCGGCCAGTCGGCGGCCAGTGCCCGCGCCGTCCGGATCCACCGCTGCCGCGCCCCGTACGAGGCGTACGGCGCGGCCGCCGCCCAGGCCCGGTCGAAGTCGCGCAGGAACGCGTACACCGGCTCACCCGGCACGTTCCGGTGGATCAGCGCCTTCGGCAGCCGCTCCGCCAGGTCCGACGGCCGCTCCAGCGAGCCCAGCCGCGTCGCGAAGGTCACCGTGCGCGGCCCCTCCGGCCCCAGCGCCACCCACACGTGCCGCCGGCCGATCTCGTCACAGGTCCCCTCCACCAGCAGCCCGCCCGGGGCCAGCCGGCCGCAGAGCCGCTGCCACACCTCCGCGACCCGCTCCTCGTCGTACTGGCGCAGTACGTTCGCCGCGCGGATCAGCGCCGGACGCTCACCGCCCTCCAGCGGCACCTCGAAGCCCCCGTGCCGGAAGCTCAGCCCCTCCCGTTCGTACGGCTTCGCCCCCGCCACCCGCGCCGGTTCGATCTCGATGCCGACCACCCGCACCCCGGGAGCCGCCTCCCGCAGCCGCGCCAGCAGCTCCACCGCCGTCCACGGCGCGGCCCCGTACCCCAGGTCCACCGCCACCGGCGCGTCCGCCCGACGCAGCGCGGCCCCGTGCGCGGCGGCGATCCAGCGGTCCATGCGGCGCAGCCGGTTCGGGTTCGTCGTCCCGCGCGTCACGGTGCCCACGGGGCGCTTCGGGGACGGCGGAGTGCTGCGGGAGACCATGCGCCGAGCGTAAGCGGAGGGCGCGGCCAAGATAAAAATCCGGCAAACGGACAGGAACTTCCGGGCTCCCGGAATGCGGCGGACCGCCGTCCGGGTTGCACTCCTTGCAGGGCGCCGACCGCGCTCCCGCAGCCATGCCGCCCCACCGGCGCTGCCGACCCGCCCGCCAGAGCGGGTCGCAGAGGACCGTCCGCCGCCGTCCGAGCGAGAGGAACTGCTCCCTTGAGCCAGTACGTGTCCCGTCTCGGCGGCAGCATCAGCGGCCGCATCGCCGCCGCCCGCGGTGGCCGTCCCGACGCCCCGCGCCTGCGCCTGCCCGCCGTCGGCCACCACCGCAAGCCCCGCCGCGTGGCCATGCTCAGCGTGCACACCTCACCGCTGCACCAGCCCGGCACGGGCGACGCCGGCGGGATGAACGTCTACATCGTCGAGCTCGCCAAGCGCCTCGCCGCGATCAACATAGAGGTCGAGGTGTTCACCCGCGCCACCACCGGCGGCCTGCCCCCCGTGGTCGAGCTCGCGCCCGGGGTCCTCGTGCGGCACGTGGACGCGGGCCCCTACGAAGGCCTCGCCAAGGAGGAGCTGCCCGCGCAGCTGTGCGCCTTCACCCACGGCGTCATGCAGGCCTGGGCCGGCCACCGGCCCGGCTACTACGACCTGGTCCACTCCCACTACTGGCTGTCCGGCCACGTCGGCTGGCTCGCCGCCGAACGCTGGGGCGTGCCGCTGGTGCACGCCATGCACACCATGGCCAAGGTCAAGAACGCCGCCCTCGCCGAGGGCGACACCCCCGAGCCCGCGGCCCGCGTCATCGGCGAGACGCAGATCGTCGCCGCCGCCGACCGGCTCATCGCGAACACCGCCGAAGAGGCCGAGGAGCTCGTACGGCACTACGACGCCGACCCGGGCAAGGTCGCCGTCGTCCACCCCGGCGTCAACCTCGACCGTTTCACCCCCGGCGACGGCCGCGCCGCCGCCCGGGCCCGCCTCGGCCTGCCGCAGGACGCCGTCATCCCGCTGTTCGCGGGCCGCATCCAGCCCCTGAAGGCCCCCGACGTCCTGCTGCGGGCCGTCGCCGAGCTGGTCGACCGCGACCCCTCGCTGCGCCGGCGCCTCTTCGTCCCCGTCGTCGGCGGCCCGAGCGGCAGCGGCCTGGCCAAGCCCGAGGGGCTGCAGAAGCTCGCCGCCAGGCTCGGCATCGCCGACCTCGTCCACTTCCACCCGCCCGTGGCCCAGGACCGGCTCGCCGACTGGTTCCGCGCCGCGTCCGTGCTGGTCATGCCGTCCTACAACGAGTCCTTCGGCCTCGTCGCCATCGAAGCGCAGGCCACCGGTACGCCGGTCCTCGCCGCGGAGGTCGGCGGCCTGCCCGTCGCCGTCAACGACGGGGTGACGGGGATCCTCGTACCCGGACACGACCCGGTGGACTACGCCCGCGCGCTGCGGCGCTTCGTCGACGACCCCGGGCTCACCGACCGCATGGGCGCCGAGGCCGCGCGGCACGCGCAGTTCTTCGGCTGGGACACCGCCGCCAGCGGCACCGCCGACGTGTACACCGCGGCCATGCAGGAACACCGCCGTCGCGTACGCTCCCACCATGGCTGACACCGCCGCGATCATCGAGTCCACGCTGGCCGGCGCCGGGCTGAGCTGGGAGAGCCCCGAGCCGGGCTCGTACGTCGTCCAGCTGCCCGGCACCCGCAAGCTGAGCACCACCTGCTCCCTGCGGATCGGCCGGCACTCCCTGTCGGTCAACGCCTTCGTCATCCGCCACCCCGACGAGAACGAGGCCGGGGTCCACCGCTGGCTGCTGGAGCGCAACCTCAAGCTGTACGGGATGGCGTACGCGGTCGACCCGCTCGGCGACGTCTACCTCACGGCCCGGCTCCCGCTGTCGGTCATCACCCCGGACGACCTCGACCGCCTCCTGGGCACCGTCCTGGAGGCGGCGGACGGCGCCTTCAACACCCTGCTGGAGCTGGGCTTCGCGAGCGCGATCCGGCGCGAGTACGAATGGCGCGTCTCGCGCGGCGAGTCGACCCGCAACCTGGACGCCTTCAAGCACCTGACCCAGCCGTCCCCTTCCTGAGGCCTCCCCGCGCGCGGTGCGGGCGGGTGGGTCACGTGCCGCTGCGCGGGGCCGTCCCCTACCCGCCCTTCCACCGTTCCCGCCCCAGACGCCGACGCGGCTACGACACGGCCCTGCCGCCCCCGCCTGGACCGCTGCACGCACCTCAGCCGGGGCGGGCGCCTCCCTGCGGGTAGCCGGAGGGGCCCGGCCGCAGCCCGGGGTACGAGGCCTCGGGAGGCCCCCACCACCGGGCCGGCGGGCTCCGCCACCGCGGGTGCGGACGCCGCGCCCCGGCGGCGCCCCCGCTCCCGGCGGCTACGCCTCGGCGGCGGCCACCACCGGGCCGGCGGGCTTCGTCACCGCAGTTGCCGTCGGCGCGGCGGCGCCGGAGCCCGCCCCCGCAGCCGCGAACCCGCCCGCGGCCACGCCCGCCGCCCCGCCCCTCTGGGGAAGCCCCCGCATCAGCAGCCAGTACCCGGCCGCCGCCACCGTCCCCAGTACGCCCGTGGCCGCCCACAGCCACCCCGCCCCGTACCGGTCGATCACCAAACCGGCCATCAGCGGAGCCACCAGTGCCGCCACCGCCCACGACATCGTGTACATCCCCTGGTAGCGGCCCCGCCCGTGCACCGGCGACAGCCGCACCACCAGCTCCATCTGCGTCGGCGAGTTCACGATCTCCGCCAGCGTCCACACGCACACCGTCAGCGCGTACGCCCACAGCGGGCCCGCGAAGGCCGTCATCGCGAACCCGTACCCCGCCAGCAGCGCCGAGACCACCAGCAGCCGGCGCGGGTCGCGGTGCTCGATCCACCGCGTCACCGGGATCTGGAGGATCACGATCAGCAGCCCGTTCGCCGCGATGACCAGCCCGTAGTCCCCGGGCGAGAAGCCCGCCCGGCCCATCGCCACCGGCAGCCCCACCGAACCCTGGGTGAAGATCAGCGAGATCACGAACGACAGCCCGACCACCGCCATGAACCGGCCGTCCCGCAGCACCGTCCCCAGCCCGATCTCCGGCCCCGCGTCCGCCGCCGCGCCGACGCCCGCGTCCTTCACCGGGCGCGACTCCGGCAGCTTCACGAACACCAGCACCGCGCACAGCAGCGTCAGCGCCGCCTCGCCCAGGAAGCCGGCCAGGTAGCTGTACTCCGCCACCACGCCCGCCACCACCGAGCTGATCCCGAAGCCCAGGTTGATCGCCCAGTAGTTCAGCGCGAAGGCGCGTACGCGGTCCCGCTCCGGGACGATGTCCGCCATCATCGCGGAGACCGCCGGCCGCGAGGCGTTCGAGGCCATCCCGACCAGCCCCGCCACCGCCGCGATCGCCGCCGGGTGCTCCATGAAGCCGAGCAGCGCCACCGACAGGCCCGTCGACACGTTCGCCACCAGCATCGTCGGCCGCCGTCCCAGCCGGTCGGTCATGACGCCCGCCACCAGCGAGGACACCACCCCGCCCAGCCCGTGCAGGGCGACCACGAGCCCAGCGAAGGAGGCCGAGTAGCCGCGGTCCAGGGTCAGGTACAAGGTCATGAACGTCGCGACGAAGGCCCCGAGCCGGTTCACCAGCGTGCTGGCCCACAGCCACCAGAACGCGGGCGGCAGACCCGAGACGCTCTCCCTGGCGGCCCGTCCCCAACGGGCAGCTGACATATGGATTCCCCCGATGATGTAAGTACCACTTGGACCTCTGGCACATTACGAACGGGGCCCGTCGGCGTCCACTGAATTGACGCCGCCAGTCAATCGGAGGCCGCCTCCGGGGCCCCCGGGACCGCGCGCGGGCGCCCGGCGGCGTCCACTAGGCTCGTACGCATGGCCGACGCACCGTACAAGCTGATCCTCCTCCGCCACGGCGAGAGCGAATGGAACGCGAAGAACCTGTTCACCGGCTGGGTGGACGTCAACCTCAACGAAAAGGGCGAGAAGGAGGCGGTCCGCGGCGGTGAGCTGCTCAAGGACGCCGGCCTGCTCCCCGATGTCGTGCACACCTCCCTCCAGAAGCGCGCGATCCGCACCGCGCAGCTGGCCCTGGAGGCCGCCGACCGCCACTGGATCCCCGTCCACCGCTCCTGGCGCCTGAACGAGCGCCACTACGGCGCCCTCCAGGGCAAGGACAAGGCCCAGACGCTCGCCGAGTTCGGCGAGGAGCAGTTCATGCTGTGGCGCCGCTCCTACGACACCCCGCCGCCGGCCCTCGAGGACGGCACGGAGTTCTCCCAGTCCGACGACCCGCGCTACGCCTCGATCCCGCCGGAGCTCCGCCCGCGCACCGAGTGCCTCAAGGACGTCGTCGTCCGCATGCTGCCGTACTGGTACGACTCGATCGTCCCGGACCTCCTCGACGGCCACACCGTCCTGGTCGCCGCCCACGGCAACAGCCTCCGCGCCCTGGTCAAGCACCTGGACGGCATCTCCGACGCCGACATCGCGGGCCTGAACATCCCCACCGGCATCCCCCTCTCCTACGAGCTCGACGCCGACTTCAAGCCCCTCAACCCGGGCGGCACCTACCTCGACCCGGCCGCCGCCGCGGCCGCCATCGAAGCCGTCAAGAACCAGGGCAAGAAGTAGTACCGAAGCGCGGAACGGTGAGGGCCCCGTCCGGGTCGGACGGGGCCCTCACGGCTGGGCGGCCGGGTCAGCCGCCGCACTGGCACGGGGCGCCGGACTGGCAGCCGCAGCCGCAGCCCGAGCCGCAGCCGCAGGCCGCGAGCAGCGGGAGGCGCAACGGCTCCGGACGGGGCGGCTGCTCCTGTTCCGGGGTGATGGGGACAGGGCTTTCGGGCATGGTGCCTCCTCGCAGGCGGCGTACGGGAAGTCGTGGTGCCTTCGCCTCATTCATGCCCAGCCGTACGGGCGCGTCAACGGCGCATTGGGGCGTGCCGCGCGAAGGGGCTCAGGCGCCCTCGGCCGGAGTCGGATGCTGGAGCTCGTCCGCGTGCTCGCCCGTCACCAGGTACACCACGCGCTTCGCCACCGACACGGCGTGGTCCGCGAACCGCTCGTAGTAGCGGCCCAGCAGGGTCACGTCGACGGCCGTCTCGATGCCGTGCTTCCAGCGGTCGTCCATCAGGTGCTGGAAGAGCGTGCGGTGGAGCTGGTCCATCTCGTCGTCGTCCTGCTCCAGCTGGAGGGCGAGGTCCACGTCCTTCGTGATGATGACCTCGGCCGCCTTCGCCATCAGGCGCTGCGCCAGCTGACCCATCTCCAGGATCGTCGCGTGCAGGTCGCGGGGGACCGCCGTCGCCGGGAACCGCAGCCGCGCCAGCTTCGCCACGTGCTGCGCCAGGTCGCCGGAGCGCTCCAGGTCGGCGCTCATCCGCAGCGAGGTCACGACGATCCGCAGGTCGGTGGCGACCGGCTGCTGCCGGGCCAGCAGCGCGATGGCGCGCGCCTCCAGGTCGTGCTGGAGGTCGTCCACCTTCTGGTCGGCGGCGATGACGCTCTCCGCGAGCTTCAGGTCGGCGTCCAGCATGGAGGTCGTGGCCCGCCCGATCGCGGAACCGACGAGCCGGGCCATCTCGACCAGGCTTTCTCCGATCGAGTCCAGTTCCTCGTGGTACGCGTCGCGCATGGTGTCCCTCTCTTGCCTGCTTGCTGCTCGCCACTGCTCGTGCGGACCGTTCGGCCCCACGTTGACACGTTCGGACGCGAACGCGTCCGACTCCGGCACCGCAAGTGAATCAGCCCCGTCGTCAGGGTGAACTCTGGGCGACGACTGTTCGAGGTGCCACCCGGACGGCTGTGGAAGTGTCCCCGGGCCTGCTTAACCTGGATCCATGGACGTGAACGCGGCGGTCGCCGCAGCTGCGGCGATCGCCGGTCTCTGTACCGGTGTCATCGCCATGCTGGCGTTCCGCTGGAGCGAGCGCGACCAGGCCCGCCCCACCCGGAGCTCCATGCGCCCCGACATCAACGCGGTGCTCCCGCCCGGAGTGGACACGGTCCTCTCCGTGCTCCGCTCCTCCGCCGTCGTCCTCGACGAGGGCGACGCGGTGGTCAAGGCCAGCTCGGCCGCGTACGCGCTCGGGCTGGTCCGCGGCGGCAAGCTGGCCGTGGAGCCCATGCTCCACATGGCCCGCGACACCCGCCGGGACGGCGAGATACGCCAGATCGAGCTCGACCTGCCCCGGCGCGGCACCGGCCGCGGCGAGGCGCTCGCGGTCTCGGCCCGGGTCGCCCCGCTGGGCTCCCGGCTGGTGCTGCTGCTGGTCGAGGACCTCACCGAGGCGCGCCGCATCGAAGCGGTGCGCCGCGACTTCGTCGCGAACGTCTCGCACGAGCTGAAGACCCCGGTCGGCGCGATCTCCCTGCTCTCCGAGGCGGTCATGGACGCCGCCGACGACCCCGAGGCGGTCAGCCGCTTCGCGGGCCGCATGCAGATCGAGGCCACCCGCCTGATCAACCTCGTCCAGGAGCTCATCGACCTCTCCCGGGTGCAGAACGACGACCCGCTGGAGGACGCCGAGCCCGTGCGGGTGGACACGCTGGTGGCGGAGGCCATCGACCGCTGCCGCCACACGGCCACCTCCAAGCAGATCACCATGGCCGCCGGAGGCACCGCCGACCTGCGCGTCTGGGGCAACCGCGGCCAGCTGGCCGCCGCCCTCGGGAACCTGGTGGAGAACGCCGTCAACTACAGCCCCGCCCGCACCCGCGTCGGCATCGCGGCGCGCCGGGTGACCGCGCCGGGCGGAGACTTGATCGAGATAGCCGTGACCGACCAGGGCATAGGCATCCCGGAGAAGGACCGCGAGCGCATCTTCGAGCGCTTCTACCGCGTCGACCCGGCCCGCTCCCGCGCCACGGGAGGAACCGGGCTGGGTCTCGCGATCGTGAAGCACGTGGCGGCCTCGCACGGCGGGGAGGTGTCGGTATGGAGCTCCGAGGGCCAGGGCTCCACGTTCACCCTGCGGCTCCCCGAGGCGGCCGCGCCGGTCCCGGCGACCGCCGCCGAGCCCGCCAGACCCCTGCTTGACCCAGAACCAGTCACCCCTGCCCCGGAGGTCCTTCCGTGACCCGAGTGCTCGTCGTCGAGGATGAGGAATCCTTCAGCGACGCCCTGTCCTACATGCTGCGCAAGGAGGGTTTCGAGGTCGCCATCGCCGCGACGGGGCCCGACGGGCTCGACGAGTTCGAGCGCAACGGCGCCGACCTCGTCCTCCTCGACCTGATGCTGCCCGGCCTGCCGGGCACCGAGGTCTGCCGGCAGCTGCGCGGTCGCTCCAACGTCCCCGTGATCATGGTGACCGCCAAGGACAGCGAGATCGACAAGGTCGTGGGTCTGGAGATAGGAGCCGACGACTACGTCACCAAGCCGTTCTCCTCCCGGGAGCTGGTCGCCCGCATCCGCGCGGTCCTGCGCCGCCGGGGCGAGCCGGAGGAGGTGACGCCGGCGGCCCTGGAGGCGGGGCCCGTACGGATGGACGTGGACCGGCACGTGGTCACCGTCGCCGGGGCCAAGGTCGACCTCCCGCTGAAGGAGTTCGACCTGCTGGAGATGCTCCTGCGCAACGCGGGACGCGTCCTGACGCGCATGCAGCTGATCGACCGGGTCTGGGGCGCGGACTACGTCGGCGACACCAAGACCCTGGACGTCCACGTCAAGCGGCTCCGCGCCAAGATCGAGCCGGACCCGGGGGCGCCGCGCTACCTGGTCACGGTCCGCGGCCTGGGCTACAAGTTCGAGCCGTAGGCCCGACGGGCCCGCAGGTCCGTGACACGGGGGAGCACACGGGGAAGGGGCCCGGGGGGGGGGGGGGGGGGGGCCCTCCCCCCTTCCGGTGGGCCGCCTGGTGCGTCGCAGACGGAGGCGTGCGGAGGGAGAGGGGGGGCGGAGAGCACTGGAACCCACAGGACTGTGGT
>NZ_JBVHWK010000036.1:73059-80996 GCF_055569445.1 Streptomyces sp. NPDC029122
ATGTCCTTGATCGAGGACACACCTGAGAACACGGCCCCACACAGACCCAAAGCTCCGGCAAACGGGGGAAACAAGGAAAAAACCCCCCCCCCCCCCCCCCCCCCTCCCCCCCCCCTCCTCCCCTGCGCCCGCTCGGGCGCTCAGTGACCGGCGCTGCGCGACGGCGAGGCGGACGCGGAGCCCGCGGCGCCCGACGGCGTGGCGCCGGCGGCCGGGGAGCCCGAGGCGGCCGGGGAGCCCGACGCGCCGGGGGAGCCCGACGCGCCCGGGGAGGCCGAGCCCGAGGGGGTGCCCGACGGGACGGGGCCCGGCGCGGCGGCGGGGGCCTCGGTCGGGCCGTAGCCGGCGTACATGCCGGTGGCCGGGACGACGAACGCGCCCAGCTCCACGTCGCCCGCGGTGCTCAGCTGGAAGACGACGTCCTGCACGTTGCCGTTCTGGACGGCCTCGCGGCCGCCCTCGATGACGGCGGAGGCGTTGCCCTTGCCGCCCAGCACCACGGAGCCGCCGGCGGGCACGGTGATCTTGGCGGAGCCCTCGGCCGCCTTCAGGACCACCTTGGACTTGCCACCCTTGAGGGTGATCCCGTCCAGGGTCTGGGCCTTGGTGCCGGAGTTGAAGAGGGTCGCCGAGACGGCGGCCGGCCCCTTCTTGCCCTTCTCGCCCTTGGTGACCACCAGGGCGTTCTGGATCTTGATGTCGCCCTTGGTGACGGCGGCGTTGTCCGGCTTGATCTGGAGAGACTGCGCGTCGTTGCCCGCGCCGCACGCGGCGAGCGAGGCAAGGGAGAACACGACGGCGGTAGCGGCGAGAGCGCCGCGTCGAAGGCTGCGGCTCACGGCGGCGGCAACTCCTTGGACGTACGGACGGGACGGGTGGAGGCTCGGAGCGGCTGAGGTAAAGCCGCCCTAAGGGTGTGTCAGCGCGCTTAGGTTACCGAGCCGCCGCCCCGCCCCCGCACCCGACCCTCCGCAGCGCGCGCACCGCGCCGCACCCGTCCCGCGATCTTGCATTCCGCTATCGGGCCCCGGGCCCCCGTGTGATCAATTCCGGGATTCCCTCGAACGCGGCTCCGTGATCAATTCCAGATTGGGCCGGAACCCGCTGCGTACGGGTGGCCGCCAGTCGAACGGAGTACTTCGGTTTCCGGTCCAGGAATCCGGCAAAACGGGACGTACGTCACACTCGTGGCCGCGCCCGCCAGGTGTAACGTGGTCGTTTCGCCCGGTCCGCACAGCGCCTCCGACCTGCGAATACCCCCTTCCGGAAGCCTTTCGCAGCACGTTCGTGTCGCTGTTGTCAAGCCCCGAGATGTGCCCTGACCTGCGAAAACGCCATTCATAACAGTCAGTTCTCGTGTTACCCTGGATAGCCACGGAAGGGGTACCTGTCACATGACGTTCAAGGTTGGCGACACCGTGGTCTATCCCCATCACGGGGCCGCGCTGATCGAGGCCATCGAAACTCGCCAGATCAAAGGCGTGGACAAGACCTACTTGGTGCTCAAGGTCGCCCAGGGCGACCTGACGGTTCGTGTGCCTGCGGACAATGCAGAGTTCGTCGGCGTTCGCGACGTAGTCGGCCAGGACGGGCTGGACCGGGTCTTCGAGGTGCTCCGCGCACCGTACGCAGAAGAGCCCACGAACTGGTCCCGTCGTTACAAGGCGAATCTGGAGAAGCTCGCTTCTGGCGATGTCATCAAGGTCGCCGAAGTAGTGCGCGACCTGTGGCGTCGTGAGCGTGAGCGCGGTCTCTCCGCTGGTGAGAAGCGCATGCTCGCTAAGGCGCGGCAGATCCTGGTGAGCGAGCTCGCGCTCGCCGAGAACACCAACGAGGACAAGGCCGAGGCCCTCCTCGACGAGGTTCTTGCGTCCTGACGCTCGAACCGGCCACAGTGTGCCGCGGTGCCCGATGACCCGCCCTCTCTTCACGAGAGGGCTGTTGCCGGGCGCTGCGGCATGTCTGCACCCAGCGCTGTTCACCGGCGCCGTACACGCACCAGTGCCACCACGCGCCGCGGTGCACCCCCGCGCATCCACCCACACCCGTGGGTCACTCCGCCGTACCCTGCGTGTGCACACCCGCACGGTCCTGTACCGGCGTGCCGGGTCCGGGCAGCCGGCTCGACCGGTCGTCACGGAAGGGGCGAGGGCGTCGCACCCGGCACTCCCGCCGACCATGCCGGGGGTACGCCCAAGGCCATACCCATGTCGGCCGAAGTCACAAACCTGGCTCGGAGCTACTGATGTCTGACGAATCCCGCCCCCACCGCACCGCCGCGGTGATCCCGGCCGCGGGCCGCGGGGTACGCCTCGGCCCCGGCGCCCCCAAGGCCCTGCGGGCCCTCGGCGGGACCCCGATGCTGATCCACGCCGTCCGCGCCATGGCCCGCTCCCGCGCGGTCGCCCTGGTCGTGGTCGTCGCCCCGCCCGACGGGGCCGCCGAGGTCCGCCACCTCCTGGACGAGCACGCCCTGCCCGACCGCACCGAGGTCCTGGTCGTGCCCGGCGGCGCCACCCGCCAGGAGTCCGTGCGGGCCGGCCTGGCCGCCCTCCCGGCCGACATCACCTCCGTACTGATCCACGACGCGGCCCGCCCCCTGGTCCCCGTCGACACCGTGGACGCCGTCGTCGAGGCCGTCCGCGACGGAGCCCCCGCCGTGGTCCCCGCCCTGCCCCTGGCCGACACCGTCAAGGAGGTCGACCCCCGGGGGCCGGGCGAGCCCGAGCCGGTCGTCGCCACGCCCGAGCGGGCCCGGCTGCGCGCCGTGCAGACCCCGCAGGGCTTCGACCTCGCCACGCTGCTGCGCGCGCACGAGGCCATCGCCGTCAGCGGCGAGGGCGCCACCGACGACGCCGGCATGGTGGAGCGCACCGGGGTCACCGTCGTGACCGTCCCCGGCCACGAAGAGGCCTTCAAGGTCACCCGTCCGCTCGACCTGGTCCTCGCCGAGGCCGTACTCGCCCGCAGGAGGGCCACCGATGTCTACTGACCTGCCCCTCATCCCCCTCGTCGGCATCGGCACCGACGTGCACGCCTTCGAGGCCGGCCGTGAGCTGTGGTGCGCCGGACTGCTCTGGGAGGGCGAGGACGGCCTCGCCGGCCACTCCGACGGCGACGTCGCCGCCCACGCCGCCTGCGACGCCCTCTTCTCGGCCGCCGGCGCCGGCGACCTCGGCGCGCACTTCGGCACCTCGCGCCCCGAGTGGTCCGGCGCCGCCGGGGTCACCCTCCTGGCGGAGGCCGCCCGGATCGTCCGGGCCGAGGGCTTCGAGATCGGCAACATCGCGATCCAGGTGATCGGCGTACGCCCGAAGATCGGCAAGCGGCGCGAGGAAGCGCAGAAGGCGCTCGCGGCGGCGGCGGGCGCCCCCGTCTCCGTCTCCGGCACCACCACCGACGGACTCGGCCTCACCGGCCGCGCCGAAGGGCTGGCCGCCATCGCCACCGCCCTCGTCTACCGGACGGACCGGGGCTGAGTACGACGTATGTCCGCCCCGCGGGCCGTCGCCGATGTCACCTCTTCGGCAACAAACCGTCCGGGCGCCCTCAAACGGTCGCGGGGCACTGCCGCAGGCGCACTACCCTGGATGCCGTGACTATTCGCCTGTACGACACCAGCGCCCGGCAGATCCGCGACTTCACCCCGCTCGTCCCGGGCTGCGTCTCGATCTACCTCTGCGGTGCCACCGTGCAGGCGGCACCGCACATCGGGCACATCCGGTCCTACCTGAACTTCGACGTCATGCGCCGCTGGTTCGCGTACCGCGGCTACGACGTCACCTTCATCCGCAACGTCACCGACATCGACGACAAGATCATCGCGAAGTCGGCCGAGCAGGGCCGCCCCTGGTGGTCCATCGGCTACGACAACGAGCTGGCCTTCAACACCGGCTACGACGCCCTCGGCTGCCTGCGGCCGACGTACGAGCCGCGCGCCACCGGCCACGTCCCCGAGATGATCGAGATGATGCGCGGCCTCATCGAGCGCGGCCACGCGTACGAGTCGGAGGGCAACGTCTACTTCGACGTGCGGTCCTTCCCGGGCTACCTCGCGCTCTCCAACCAGGAGCTCGACAACCTCCAGCAGCCCTCGGGCGCGGGCGAGACCGGCAAGCGCGACCCCCGCGACTTCGCGATGTGGAAGTCCGCCAAGCCCGGCGAGCCCTCCTGGGAGACCCCCTGGGGCCGCGGCCGTCCGGGCTGGCACCTGGAGTGCTCCGCCATGGCGCACAAGTACCTGGGGGAGGCCTTCGACATCCACGGCGGCGGCCTGGACCTGATCTTCCCGCACCACGAGAACGAGATCGCCCAGGCCAAGGCCTTCGGCGACGAGTTCGCCCGGTACTGGGTGCACAACGCCTGGGTCACCATGTCCGGCGAGAAGATGTCGAAGTCCCTCGGCAACTCCGTCCTCGTCTCCGAGATGGTCAAGCAGTGGCGTCCGATCGTCCTGCGCTACTACCTCGGCACCCCGCACTACCGGTCGATGATCGAGTACAGCGAGGAGGCGCTGCGCGAGGCGGAGTCGGCGTTCGCCCGCATCGAGGGCTTCTACCAGCGCGTCACCGAGAAGGCGGGCGGGGCCGTCGAGGCCGCCGCCGAAGTGCCGCCGGCCTTCGCCGAGGCGATGGACGACGACCTGGGCGTCCCGCAGGCGCTCGCGATCGTCCACACCACGGTCCGCCAGGGCAACAGCGCGCTCGCCGCCGACGACAAGGACGCGGCCATCGCCCGCCTGTCCGAGGTGCGCGCCATGCTGGGCGTCCTCGGCCTGGACCCGCTCGACCCGCACTGGGCGGGCGAGTCCGACCGCGGCGAGACCGCGATGGGCAAAAGCGTGCACGGGGCCGTCGACACCCTCGTACGCCTGGTCCTGGAGCAGCGCGAGTCCGCCCGCGCCCGCAAGGACTGGGCGACCGCCGACGCCATCCGCGACCAGCTCCAGCAGTCCGGTCTGGTCATCGAGGACGGCCCGGCCGGTCCGCGCTGGACCCTCGGCCCGCGCTGATGCCGGGCGCCCCGGTCTGACGCCGGGCGCCCCGGTCTGACGCCGGGCGCACCGGCTTGGTGGCCGCCCGGCCGTCCGGGCGGCACACTCTTCATACGTACATATCGCAGCACGAACGAAAACAGGTAGAGGTCATGGCCGGTAACAGCCAGCGCAGGAACCGCCGCACGTCCAACAAGAAGGGCGCGACGATCGGCAGCGGTGGCCAGCGGCGCAAGGGCCTGGAAGGCAAGGGCCCCACGCCCAAGGCCGAGGACCGCAAGAAGCACAAGGCGAACCGCATCGCCAACGCCATGGCCCGCCAGGCAGCCAAGCGCCGCCCCGCCCCCCGCCGCGGCGGCCCCAAGGGCACCAGCGAGATGGTCGTTGGCCGCAACCCGGTCTTCGAGGCACTGCGGGACGGCGTCCCCGCCACGACCCTCTACGTCCAGCAGTTCATCGACAACGACGAGCGCGTCCGCGACGCGCTCAAGCTCGCCGGCGAGCGCGGCAACATCAACCTGATGGAGGCCCCCCGCCCCGAGCTCGACCGGATGACCAACGGGCTCAACCACCAGGGCCTGGTCCTCCAGGTCCCGCCGTACGAGTACGCGCACCCCGAGGACCTCACCGACGCCGCCCACGACAACGGCGAGGACCCGCTGATCGTCGCCCTCGACGGGGTGACCGACCCGCGCAACCTCGGCGCGATCGTCCGCTCCGTCTCCGCCTTCGGCGGCCACGGCGTGGTCATCCCCGAGCGCCGCGCCGCCGGTATGACCGCCGGAGCCTGGAAGACCTCCGCCGGCACCGCCGCCCGCACCCCGGTCTCCCGCGTCACCAACCTGACCCGGGCCCTCCAGGAGTACAAGAAGGCCGGCATCGCCGTCGTCGGTCTGGCCGCCGAGGGCACCCACGAGGTGCAGGACCTGGACGCCCTCTCCGGTCCGGTCGTCATCGTCGTCGGCTCCGAGGGCAAGGGCCTCGGCCGCCTCGTCGGCGAGACCTGCGACTACCTCGTCCGCATCCCGATGCCCGGTGGCGCCGAGTCCCTCAACGCCGGCGTCGCCGCCGGCGTCGTCCTCTACGAGGCCGCCCGCAAGCGCGCCCAGCGCGGCCGCGTCTGACCCGGACGGCCGTCGGCGCTTGATCCACCTGGCCCACGGGACATGACCCGTGAGCGTGTCGCCCCGCCCCTCGCGGGCGGGGCGACTTGATCTTGACGGGTCTCGGACAGATCCCTCGTGTCAAGGCAGTGTCCTAACCACCCATCACTCGGTTAGATGAGTGTGGACACCAGAACGTCAGGGTTCGACGACCAGCCCGCGCTGAGCATGGTCAAGGTGCCGTGCGACCCCGCACAGGTCATCGTCAACCACGCAAGCTTCCGCGTGCGGCTCGCACCGAGCCCGAGCGCGCGTTCCAAGCCCGCGAATGCCCCCGGCCGCGTGCCCCTCCTCGGCGCCGCCGCCGTCGCGACCGCCGGAGCCACCCGCCGCCGCGCCCCCGTCGTCTGGAGCGGCAAGTCCGCGCCCGGCGACTCCGCGGCCATGGGAGGGCTCCTCCAGGCGGTGCGCGAAGCCGGCCGCGGCCACGACGACTACGACGGCGGAGCCGCCACCCAGACCATCCCCCGGGTCGACCTGGCACACGACCTGGGCCAGGACACCCTCGCCACCCCCACCGTCATCGGCCAGCGCACCTACGGTGACCCGGACGAGACCCGTCCGCTCGCCGCCGTGCGCGACCTGCCGCGCCGGCCCTACCCGCCGTACGGGGGCCCCGACGCCCACGACGGCGACTACCCGGGACCCGACACCGGTCCCGACAGCCGGCGCTCCGCCACCGACGCCCGCGGCCAGGCCTCGTACTACCCCGGCCGCCGCATGAACCTCGGCGTCGTCCTGCTCCCCCTGCGCGTCTTCCTCGGCTTCATCTCCATCTACGCCGGCATGGGCAAGCTCTGCGACCCCGTCTACTTCGACGGCGGCGAACGCGGATCCATGGTCACCTGGCTCCAGACCCTGCATCCGTGGGCCCTCGCCGAACCCCTGCGCGACTTCGCGCTCGCCCACCCCGTGGGAGCCGGACTCAGCGTCGCCTTCCTCCAGGTGATCGTCGGCGTGCTGACCGTCTTCGGCCTCTGGCAGCGCTTCGCCGCCTGCATCGGCGCCCTGCTCTCCGCCGCACTCCTCATGACGGTCAGCTGGAAGACCGTCCCCGCCTACGACGCCCCCGACATCATCTACCTCGCCGCCTGGAGCCCGCTGATCATCGCCGGCGCTCCCGTCTACTCCCTCGACGCACGCCTCACCGGCGAGGCGTGGCGCACCCTCGGCCCCCGCTCCGAGATCTGGCGGCTGCGCCGCCGGGTCCTGCGGCGCGGTGCCGTCATGGCCACCGTCGTCTGCGGACTGACCCTGCTCATCGGCTCGCTCCTCGGCGGCGCCGTCCGCTCCTCCACCGTCGTCACCGTCCCCGGCCCCGGCGAGGCCCCCAGCAACTACCTCCCCGGCAGCCCCCTCCCGCAGCCCCCCGCCAAGCAGCCCGCCCCCGGCAGGCAGCCCTCGAAGCAGGCCTCCCCGGCAGCCGCCCCCTCCGAGCCCGCCGCCAAGTCCGGCCGCACCGGCAGCAGCGCCCCGAGCCGCGACAGTTCCTCGACCGGCTCCGGAGCGCCCAGCGCGACCAAGACCTCCGGCAGCCAGACCCCGCGCAGCAGCACCCCGAAGCAGTCCAGCCCGCAGCAGCCGCCGGCCACCACCTCGGGGGCCCGCAGCGGCTCCGACACCCCGACCAAGAAGCCCGGCCTCGTCGGCGGCCTCCTGGGCTGAGCGACCCCGACCGACCCGGAAGGGGGGGGGGGGGGGGGGGGGGGGGGGGGGGGGGGGGGGGGGGGGGGGGGGGGGGGGGGGGGGGGGGGGGGGAGGGGGGGGGGGGGGGGGGGGGG
>NZ_JBVHWK010000037.1:0-72889 GCF_055569445.1 Streptomyces sp. NPDC029122
GTCGCTGCCGCTCGTCCAGATGTGGGAACAACACCGCGAACTTCGCGGAGAGTTGGTCACGGGTCTCGTCCGGGATGCGCATACCACACCAACGAGCCCCAGGTCAGGAAGCAACACCTTGATGATCTGCAAGCCCTAAGGGCTGTCCCGTAACCCCCGGTGGGTCAGCGCGCGGCGTCAGATGCGGTGCATCGCAAGGCGGAGGGTCGTCCTCATACTGGGCGTATTCGGGCGATCCGACGACGCGGCGAGGTGCCGTGGCTGGCGTCGCGCGCCCGCCGGGGGTTACGGGACAGCCCTGAGCGAAGCCCGAGGCGAGCGCGGGTCCGACCTCGACCGGCTGAACCTGCCGCTCCCCACCGCCCGCTCGCCGTCGTGGCGCTGCGGGCGGGCACCGGGCATCACGCAAGACCTCGGCGGCGTCGGTGCGGAGGCGGGCGTGGTGGCGTGGCCGGACCGGGGCGCGCCACCGGCCTCCCCGCCGGCCCGTTTCCCTCCGCGTCAGGACGGCTTGGTGGCCGAGAAGGCGGTGACGGTCACCTTGTTGTCGCACTCGGCGAACACCCCGTCGTCCATGGCGATCTGGTGCGCGCCCGCGCCGGGGACCCCGATGACGAGGGTCGGGAAACTGACGGGAGTGGCGCCGGAGACGCAGTACCCGTCCGCCTCGCCCTGGACGTTGACGAAGGTGAGTTTCGTCCAGGCGCGGGCGCCCGGTGCCAGCGGCACGGCCGACGCCTTGCCGCTGTGGGTGACGGCGAGGGGCAGGTTCTTGTCGGGCGAGCCGTTGCCCGCGCCGGCGACCGTCGGGAACCCCGTGAGCGTGCAGGGGTGCTTCGAGGTGTTGGCGACCGACAGGACAGCGGCGCCCGTTCCGGTTCCCGGCGGCCGGACCTGCGCCTGCTGGGCGTCCGAGACCTTCACCGCGTCGATCGTGCAGGGCTTCGCCGCGCCGCCGCCCGGAGCGGACGCCGAGGGGGTGGGCGCGGTGCCGACCCCGCCGCCGGTCGAAGAGCCGCCCGGGTGCGTCGGCTTCGCCGGGACCGACGCGGCGGGCGGCGCCGGCGGGATGCCGGCCGCCCCGTCCTCGGCCGGACCGCAGCCCGTCATCAGAGCGGTGGCCGCGGCGGCCGCCACGAGCACCGCCGCCGGGCGGCGCAGGCCTGCTGTGTGGTGCATGGGTGCTCCTCGGTGTCTCCCGGCCGGCCCCGCACCGGCACGCGTGAAGGGACACGACGCCCCGCCCCGCCGGAGTTCCCGGGCTGCGCCGTTGTGGCGGTCCTGTCACGCGACCATGACGTTTCCGGTGAGGCCCCGGCGGAACGGGGCGCGCGGACGGAACCGCCTCCCCACGGTAGGCCCCGCCGGGGGAGCCGGAGCGGAGCGCCGCGTTCCGGTGTGGCGCCGAGCGGCCGGCCGTGGTGCGCATCCCGGGGTCGCCGGGCTCCGGGGAGGGCTACGCTGCCGCCGTGACGGGTACGGAGACGGGCCGGAGGCGGCTGGTGCGGGCCGGGCTCGGCATGGCCGCGGCGGCGATCGCGGGCTGCGCGGCGCACCCCCGCCCGGCGCGGCGGCTGCGGCTCGCGACGGGGCCGCGCGGTGGCCCGTACAACGCCTTCGGCCGGGCCCTGGCGCGGGCGGCCGCCGCGAGCGGACAGCACCTGGAGGTGGTGCCGGTGGACACCGCCGCGAGCGTGGACAACCTGGGGAGGCTGGACGAGGGCTCCGTGGACCTGGCCCTGGCCATGGCGGACGTCGCCCAGGACGCGGTGCTCGGGCGGGAGCCCTTCCCCCGGCCGGCCGGGGTGACGGCACTGGCCCGGGTCTACGTCAACTACACCCACCTCCTCGTCCCCGCGGACGGGCCGGTGCACGCCGTGGGCGACCTCGCCGGGCGCCCCGTCGCGGCGGGCGCCGCGGGTCCGGGGTACAGGTGGTCGCCGGACGCATCCTGCGGGCGGCCGGGCTGAGCGGCGCCGGCGCGGGCCCCTCCCCGGCGCACGCACAACAGCTGGGCCTCGCCGAATCGGTGGCCGCCCTGCGCGCGGGCACCGTCGCGGCGCTCTTCTGGTCCGGCGGGGTGCCCACGCCGGCGCTGACGGCGCTGGCGCGCGAACTGCCGCTGCGCTTCCTCCCGCTCGACGGCTACGCGGGCCCGCTGCGCGAGCGCCACGGCCCCGTCTACACGCCGGTCACCCTGCCGGCCGGGGCGTACGGACCGGCCGGGCCCGTCGGGACCCTCGGCGTCGGCAACTACCTCCTGGCCCGGGACGGGGTGGCCGCGGACGCCGTGGGCGCGCTGCTCCGGGTGGTGTTCGACCGGTGGCGCGACCTGCTGCGCGAGGTGACGGCGGGGGTGCGGCTGGAACCCCGGTTCGCCATCTCGACCGGCGCGGTCCCCCTCCACCCCAGCGCCGCCGCCTACTACCGCTCGGTGTACGGCTGAACACCCCCGCCGACGCGGCCCACGGGCCGACCCCCTTACCGCCGAGCCCCACCGGCCGAGGGGCCCTGCGGCCGGGCGGACCCCGGCCGATCCGGTCCACGGCGCCCCGGCCGTCCGGCGGCGGGGGGCTCACGGGGGTGGCAGGCGCAGCTCCACCGTCAGGCCGTGCGGGTCGGTGCCGCTGACGGCCAGACGGCCGCCGCTGAGCCGGGCGATCTCGTCCGCGATGGCGAGGCCCAGCCCACTGCCGCGCACGTTCTGGTGGGCCGGTGAACGGGCGAACCGGCGTAGCAGCAGGCCCAGTTGCTCCTCGGGGACCCCCGGCCCGTCGTCGGCCACCCGCACCACCGCCCACCCCTCCCCGTCCCGCCGGGCGCACACCTCCACACCGCCGCCGGGCGGTACGAACTTCACCGCGTTGTCCAGCGCGGCGTCCAGGACCCGCGCCGCCGCGTCCGGCAGCGCGCGGGCCCACAGCTCCCCGGGAGCGGCGCCGGCCGTCAGCGCCAGCCCGGCGGCCCGGAAGACGGGCGTCCAGGCACGCACCCGCTCCCGTACCGCCCGCGACACGTCCTGCTCGCGCGGCTGCGGCGCCGCCGACTCCACCCGGGCCAGCGCCAGCAGCCCGTCGAGCAGCTCCTCCAGCCGCTCCGTCTCCTCGAGCGCCCGGCCGTGCTCGGCCCGGCCGGGGCCCGGGGCGATGTGCGGCTCGAGGTTCTCCAGCTGGAGCACCAGGGTGGCCAGGGGGTTGCGCAGCTGGTGGGAGGCGTCGGCGACGAAGTCGCGCTGTCGGCCGATGGAGTCGGCCAGGGCCTGCGCCATGGTGTTGAAGTGCCGCCGCAGCCGCCGCAGCCGCCGCAGTTCCGGCGGGCCGGTGTCGGAGACGGCCCGTGTCTGGAGGCTTCCGGCGGTCAGCCCCTCCACCGCCCGGTCCAGGTCGAGCAACGGGCGCATCAGCCAGCGCGTGATGCCCGCCGCCACCAGCGCCGCCGCGGCGAAGGCGGCGGCCGCCCCGGCGGCGATCAGCGACCAGCGCACCGCCACGTCCCGCCGGGCGGCGTCCGTGGGCACGGCCAGCAGGACCGCCCCGCTGACCCGCTCGTCCCGCCCCACCGGCTCCGCGAGCACCACCCGGGCCGGTCCCCAGGGCCGCACCGTGGGAAGCCGGTCGGTGGAACGGCCCGTCAGCGCCCGGTCCCGGGCCTCCGCCGCGACCGTACCGCCCGGGCCCGCACCCGTGAGGGCGTCCAGGGCGGGGCCCGCACCGGCCCGCGCCGCCGTCGCCCCCGCCGCGTCGACCACGACCACCCCGGCCCCGTACAGCTGGGCGTACCGTCCGATCTCGGCCGACAGCTCCGCCCGGTCGGCCGCCGTGCCCGTCCGGTCGGCGAGGTCGGCGAAGCGCACCGCCTCCGAACGCCGTTGCAGGAGCAGATGTTCGGTCCGCCCGCGGGCGTACGCGTCGGCCAGCGGCACGCACAGCAGCAGCGCGGCGGCCCCCATGAGCACCATCAGCACCGCGAGGAGCCTGCGCCTCACGAGTCGCGGTCCCGCTCTTCCCCCGCGTCCGGGGCGCAGAGCCGGTAGCCGAACCCGCGCACCGTACGCACCAGGCCGGGACGGCCGGTCTTGGCGCGGATGCCCACCACGTGCACGTCCAGGGAGCGGGAGGCGGCGAGGAAGGCGTCCCCCCAGATCCGGTCCAGGATCTCCTCCCGGGAATGCGCCTCGTCGGGGCGCGCCGCCAGGATGGCCAGTACGTCGAACTCGCGCCGGGTCAGGCGGACTTCCGTCCCCGCCACCGTGACGGTGCGCCCGGCCGGGTCCACCTCGACGTCCCCGCGCCGCACCGGACCGCCGGGATCCCGCGCCGGGCCGGCTCCCGCGGCGCCCGCCCGCGCGCCGGTGCGGCGCCGTACGGTGTCGATCCGAGCCATCAGCTCGGCCATCCGGAACGGCTTGACCACGTAGTCGTCGGCGCCCGCCCGCAGCCCCTGCACGATGTCGCGCTCCTCGCAGCGGGCGGTCACCACGATCAGCGGCGCGTCGCACACCGTACGCAGCCGGCGCAGCAGCTCCAGCCCGTCGAGGTCGGGCAGGCCCAGGTCCAGCAGGACGAACTCGGCCTCCCGGACGTGCCGCAGCGCGTCCAGCGCCCGGGCCGCGCGGCGTACCGTGTGCCCGCGCTGTACGAGGGCGGTGCCGAGGGCCCGGGCCATGCGGTCGTCGTCCTCGACGAGCAGTGCGTGCATGGGCGGTTACCTCGAGACGCGTGCCGGTGCCCGTGAGCCGGGGCAGCAGCTTACGGGAGCCGCCGCCCCGGGTCACCGGCGCGGCTCAGCGGCCGGCCCCGGCGGAGGCCTCCGCCGGCTCGCCGTGCCCGCCGGACCCACCCGCCCCCGCCCCGGCCTCGGCCTCGGCGCGGCTGAGCGCGGCATTGCGGGTGTCGGGCATCAGGACGTAGGTCACGAGCGAGATCAGCGCGCAGCCGGACACATACCAGAAGAACATCTTCTCGTGGCCGCCGCTCTTGAACCACAGGGCCACGTACTCGGCCGTGCCGCCGAACAGGGCGTTGGCGACGGCGTACGGCAGCGCCACGCCCAGGGCGCGCACCCGGGTCGGGAACAGCTCGGCCTTGACCGCCGCGTTGATCGAGGTGTAGCCGGTGACGATCACCAGGGCCAGCACGGACAGGCCCAGTGCCGTCCAGTACGAGTCCGCGGAGCCCAGGGCCGTCATGATCGGGTACGTGCCGACCGTGCAGCCCACCGCGAAGGTGATCAGCAGCGGACGGCGGCCGATGCGGTCGGACAGCATCCCGGCGAAGGGCTGGAGCACGGCGAAGAGGGCCAGGGCGGTGAAACTCACCAGCGTGGCCGTGGTCTTGGCCAGGCCCGCGCTGCCGACCAGGTACTTCGTGAGGTACGTGGTGTACGTGTAGTACGCCACGGTGCCGCCCAGGGTCAGCGCCATCACCAGCCCGGCCTGGCGCCGGTGCTCCCACAGCGCCTTCAGCGAGCCGCGCGGGCTGTCGTCGTGGGCGTCCTCGTCCGCGGACTCCTCCTTGAACGCGTCGGTCTCCTCGAGCCGCCGCCGCAGCCAGAAGACCACCACCGCGAACAGGGCGCCGAGGGCGAAGGGGATCCGCCACCCCCAGCTCGACAACTGGGCGGCGCTGAGCGTGTGCTGCATCGTGATCAGGATGCCGAGGCCCAGCAGCTGCCCGCAGGTCATCGACACGTACTGGAACGACGAGCCCAGCCCGCGCCGGTCGCGGGCCGACGCCTCGGTGAGGTAGGTGGCGCTGGCCGCGTACTCGCCGCCGATGCTCAGCCCCTGGAGCAGGCGCGCGAGCAGCAGCACCAGGGCGCCGAAGTACCCGGCTTGGCCGTAGGTCGGGGCGATGGCGATGAGCAGGGCGGCCACCGACATCATCGTGACGGTGAGGGTGAGCGCGCTCTTGCGGCCGTGGCGGTCCGCGGCCCGGCCGAGGATCCATCCGCCGACGGGGCGCATCAGGAACCCGACCGCGAAGATGCCCGCCGTGTTCATCAGCTGGGTGGTCGGATTGTCGCCGGGGAAGAAGGAGTCGGCGAAGTAGATCGCGAAGCTCGCGTAGACGAACCAGTCGTACCACTCCACGAGATTGCCGAGCGAACCGCCGATCAGGGCGAGGCGGCGTTTGCCGCGCTCGTCCCGGGGCGGCGACTCGGGCGTGACGGCGGACGAGGACATGGCGGCTCCAGACGGAAGTCCCTGATGGGCGGGGGAACACCCCGGATGAGGGGGTGCCCAGAGCATGGATCCGGTGCCGGATCCGGACAAGGCCCGGCACCCAGATCTAACGTTCCGCTAAGAAACCCGCGCGCGCCGCGGCCCCCACCCCCCTCGCGGACCCCGGGCGGGCCCGGCCGGGGCCCGGCCCGTCAGCCGGCCGGGACCGTCGTCGTCGGGACGTTCCAGCCGGAGATCCGCAGGGCCGGTGCCGCGTCGCGCAGGTCGGCCGTGCGGTAGGCCGCCGTCAGCGTCGCCGACTCGCCCGGCCACAGGGTGACCTGGTTGTCGCTCCAGCGGACGGGCAGCAGCGGCCTGCCCTCCGCGCCCAGCAGGTGCACGTCGGTGAGCAGGGCCGGCGCGTTGCCCGTACCGGCGTGGCGCAGCGTCACCGTCGTCGTGGACAGGCCCCGGCCGTCCGCCGTCGTCGACGCGGTCGCCCCGACGGCCGTCCGCGGCATCGTGTTCAGGCCCGTCAGGTCCGCGTACGCGGTGGTCGGCGTGTGGTACCAGGTGCTCCTGGAGTAGTCGAGCACGTCGGCTTCGGCCGAGAGCCAGTAGACGTTGCGGCTCACCTCCCGGCCCGCACCGTCGGTGAGCAGCAGCCGCGCCAGACGGGTGGTGGACAGGCCCGTGACCGACGCGGGCAGGGTCAGGGCGGTGGTGCTCGCACCGCCGCCCGCCACGCTCAGCCCCGTCACGGTCCGGTCGTACCGCTGCGTGCCGTCGGGGTCGAAGAGCGTCACCCGCGCCGTGAGGCCCGAGGCCGCGGGCGTCCGGCTGTTGACGACCGAGACCGCCCGGTTGTCGTACCCGTACTGGATGTGCAGGGGCTCGTTCGCCTTCTTCGCCCCGAAGTAGGCCCCGCCCTGGTCGAGGTAGCGGTCGACCAGCTGCCAGTGCAGCGAGGTCCAGCCGCTGTTGAACATCCAGTACACGACGCCGGTCGACGGCGCGGAGGCGTCCTTCGCGTTGCGGGCGTACGCCTCGAACTGCGCGCGCACGTTCTCGTACTGGGCGAGCTGCGCCTTGCGCACGTAGTCCTCGAGGCTCGTCGGGGCGCCGTAGCGGCCCGCCAGGGCGGCGTCGTACAGCCGCAGCGTCGAGAAGGTGGCCGAGGGGGAACGGTGGTACTGCGCCGCGGAGGGGTCCTTCCACAGGCTCTCCAGCTCCGCCGGGGACATCATGCGGCGCAGCGTGTCGAGGGTCGGTACGTCCGGGCCGGCGCTGGTCTCGGAGTTGAATCCGGTGGCCCCGCCCTCCCGCTTGCCGTACCAGTAGGCGGGCGGGACCCAGTCGTACGGTCCGGTCATCTTCATCCCGGAACGCCCGGTGATCGGCGAGGACCGCGCGGATGCCGACGGGATCACCGGGGCCGTCCAGTCGGCGGCCCCCAGCGCGTCGAGGTACCCCTGCTCGATCGTCCGGTCCGGCGCGAAGTCACTGCCGATCAGGAAGGAGGCCACACTGGGGTGGTGGCGCAGCCGCGCGGCCTCGGCGGCCATCGAGGCCTTCGCCGCGGTGTAGTCGGCGCTCTCCCACCGCTCCCCGGCCTCGGAGCCGTTGACCTCCCCTTCCCACTTGTCGCAGCACTCCCATCCGGGCAGCGTGAGGATCCCGTACCGGTCGGTGAGGTCGAAGAACTCGTCGGGCTCGATGTGCCCTTCCAGCCGCAGCGCGTTCAGCCCGAGGTCGACGGCGTACTTCAGCCGGTCCTCGACGTAGGTGGCGTCCCAGCGCAGGAACTCGTCGGGTGACCAGCCGCCGCCCTTGATCAGCAGCGGGCGCCCGTTGACCACGTACTGGCGCGCCCCGTCGCCGTTGAGCGGCGCCCGCACGTCACGGATGCCGAACGACCGGTGCGCGGTGTCGGAGGGCAGGCCGTCCACCGTGGCGGTCAGGTCCAGGGAGTACAGCGGCTGCTCGCCCATCGCGGCGGGCCACCACACACGGGGCGACTCCAGCCGCAGGCCCGGGTGGTCGGCGGGGGAGAACACCACGGTGCGGGTCTCGTGCGGGGCCAGGGTGACGCTCCGGCTGACGGCGACCGGGCCGACGGTGCCCGATACGGTCGCGGTGACGGCGGCCGGCGAGTCGTTGCGCACCCGGGCCTTGGCGGTCAGCTCGGCCGAGGACAGGGACGGCAGGGCCAGCGAGGTCACCACGTGTGCGTCGCGCAGGGCGACCGGCCCGGCCCGGCGCACCGTGACGTCGCGGACGATCCCCATGTTCTCGTCGGGCGGCGGCTGCAGCCAGTCGAGCCAGCCCATGGTGAGCCGCTTGCGCGGGTTGTTGGGCTGGATCCGGAACGCCACCGTATTGGCACCCGCCCTGACCAGGTCCGTGACGTCGAGTTCGTGCCGGGTGTAGGCGCCCGCGACCGTGCTCGTGTCGGCGATCCGGCGTCCGTTGACGTAGACGTCGGCGGCGGAGATCACCCCGCTGAAGTCCAGGTACGTACGGGCGCCCGTGTCGGCGACGAGGAAGTCCGACCGGTACCACCACGGGACGGTGAAGTCCCCGGCCGGGATCCTCTTCTGGTTGACGGAGTAGAAGGGGTCCGGGTGGACCCCGGCCGCGAGCAGCGCCGCGAGCACGGTGGAGCGGGACCCGGCGGGGTACCAGCCCGCCGCCGGATAGCCGGGGCTGGACACGGCGGCGGCGGAGTCCGCGACCTTCGCCGTCGACTGGATCGCGTACCGGGCCAGGACCGTCTCGCTCCCGGGCGCCGCGGCCACGGCCGTCGCCCCCGGCCCGGCGGTCGGCGGGGGCGCGGGCGCCGCGGGGGAGGTCCCGGCGGCGAGGACGAGGGCCAGGGCGCCGACGGCCAGGGCGGCGGTCCGGACGTGGCCGGGGGCGGGGCGGTGCGGCACGGGGGACCTCCCGTGTGGACGGGACTCGGGATTCCGCGCGGAGTCTGTCACGGCCGGGCACCGACACGCCGCGACGGCCCCCGCACGGCGCGGCGTGTCACCGGCGGCCGGCAGCCCCGTGCGCGCGGGCCCGTGTCCGTCCTGCGCCGGGTGCCGTCGCGGGCGCCGGGTCCTCAGGCGGGCCGGAGGCTGATCGTGCAGAGGCGCTTGGTGGCCCGGGTCAGGGCTACGTACAGGTCCCTTTCCCCACCGGGGCGGGCCGTGACGATCTCCTCGGGGTCCATGACGACGACCCCGTCGAATTCCAGGCCGCGCGCTTCGGACGCCGGCACGACGCGTGCGTGGTCGGTGATGCCCCGGGCCGTCAGCTCGCTCACCCTGGTGTCCGGGCAGATCACTCCCAGCAGCTCGCCCGGGTGCGCGGTGCGCTGGGCGCGGAGTTCCCGGGCGACGGCGGTGAACAGCCCGTCCGGAGGCGTGGTCACGGTGCGGGGGCTCTCACCGCTGCGCAGCGACCGTGTGGGCTTCTGGTCGGGAGCGATCCGCGCGAGCAGGTCCCGGACGCTCTCCAGGATCTCCTGCGTCGTGCGGTAACTGACGGTCAGGTGGTGCAGCCGGAACCGCGGTCCGACGTGGGGGCCCAGTGCTTCCTTCCAGTCGCGTGCCGTCGCGACCGGGCCCGCCTGTGCGAAGTCACCCACCAGCGTCATCGCCCTTGACGGGCAGCGGCGGACGATCATCCGCCACTGCATGGCGGTCAGTTCCTGCGCCTCGTCGACGACGACGTGCCCGTACGTCCGCTCGGGCGGGCCGTCGACCAGGCTCGCCGCCTCGTCCAGCAAGGGCAGATCGGCATCGGTCCACGGGTCGTCCGGACCGCGCAGCAGAAGGGACCGCTCCTGCGCGGTCAGGCGGGGCAGGTGCTCGGCGAGGGCGCCGGCGTCCGTCAGGAGCGCCTTCACGAGGTCACCGGGTACCAGCCGCGGCCACAGCACCTCGACCGCTCGGTCGACGCCGGCGTCGTCGAGGAGATCCGCCCGGATGGCGTCCAGGTCCAGCTCGTGGACCGGACCCGGGTCGGCCGCGCCTTCGGCACGGCGCTGTGCGGCTCCCGTGAACCGGTCGAGGTCGATCCCCGTCAACCTCTCGGTATCGGCGTCGATCTGCTCCAGGAGGTCGCCCATGTCCCTGTGCGCCGCGTCGGTGACGGCGTCGACCAGGAGCTCCTTGAACACCTGTCGCGCGGGGTTGTGCCCCGGTACGGCCGCCACGGCGGCGTCGCGTGCCGCGGCGACCTCCTCGCCGGAGAGGCGAACCGGTTCCCTTCCGACCCGCACGGTGAAGTCCCCGGCGGGGGCCTGGTGGACGCGCAGCCGTCCGGCCAAGGCGTCGGCGAGTTCGGAGCCGCCCTTGAGGCGCGCCGTGGCCAACGGGTCCACCGTGTCCGTGGACACTCCGGACAGTTCCCGGCAGGTGGTCAGGACGACGTCGTTCTCCCCGAGCGAGGGGAGGACCTGGGAGATGTAGTCGAGGAACCGCGCGTTCGGACCCACCACCAGGACACCCTCCTCCGCGGCGCGCGGGAACGCGTACAGCACGTAGGCCGCCCGGTGCAGGGCGACCACCGTCTTGCCGGTGCCGGGCCCGCCCTGCACCACGGTCACCCCGCGGTGGGAGGAGCGGACGATCTCGTCCTGCTCGGCCTGCAGCGTCGCGACGGCCGCGTGCATCCTGCCCGTACGCCGTGCCGACAGGGCCTCGGTCAACGGGCCGTCCCCCACGACGTCCTCGTCGGTCGGGGCGGTCCCGTCCAGCAGCTCGTCGCTCACCGAGACGACCGTGCGCCCCTCCAGGCGCAGGTGCCGGCGCCGCCGCAGGTCCATCGGGTGGACCGGTGTCGCCTCGTAGAAGGGCCGCGCCGCGTTCGCGCGCCAGTCCACGAGCAGGGGCAGTTCATCCTCTTCCGTATGCAGTCCGATCCGCCCGATGCGCAGGGCCGTGCCGTCCGTCCGGTCGACGCGCCCGAAGACCAGCCCCTTTTCGGCGCCCTCCAGCCGGCCGATTTCCCTGGCCAGACGCTCGGCGGCGATTTCTCTCTCGTATGCCTCGCCGGCGCTTTCCGCCGGAGCCTTCAGCACATTCGCCCGGTGTGCTCGCGCCTCGGTAAGCCGCTCGGTGAGCAGCTCGTACAGGGAGGACACATAATCCCGCTCCGATGCAACCGCACGCGCGGCGTGGTCATTTGGGTTCGACAACAGGGGGCTCCTTCGATTCGAGCCACACCATACGGTCGAAGTTCCCCGAAGATAAGCCTTGTTTACTTGGTGAATCCATGGCCCTGAGCTGAATTCGCGACGGCTGGCCCTATGGCGTGCATTCCGCCGTTCCGCATATCGCTCATTGCGTTCCGGGAGCCCGGCCGCCTTGTGGTTTCCGCGCCGGCGTGCCCCCGGGGGCGCCGTCGGCCGCGGTCCGCAGCAGCGCGAGGAAGGCGCCGACCGCGGGGGAATGCCCGAGCCCGCGCGGCGTGCCGGCGTACACCTTCCGGCACGGCAGGTCCGCCGGGTCGACGGGTACGAGGGCGATGTCCGGCCGCACCGCCCCCGCCGCCAGCTCCGGCAGCACCGTGATGCCGAGCCCGGCGGCGACGAACCCCTGTTTGGCGGTCCAGTCGTTGACGCGGAACGCCACGCGGGGCAGGAACCCGGCCGCCAGCGCGGGAGCCAGCAGGGTCCGTTCGGGGCCGACGTCCCCCTCGATCCAGTCCTCGTCGGCCAGTTCGGCCAGTCGCAGCACGGGATGCCCCGCGTACCGGTGGCCGCGCGGCAGGGCCACGTACATGGGCTCGTCCAGCAGATGGTGCAACTCCGGTCCCCGCAGCGGGACTCCGGCGGGCGTGCTCAGCACGGCCAGGTCGAGGCCGCCCTCCGCCAGCAGCGCCACGTGCTTGGCCGTGGGTCCTTCCGCGTGGGTGACGGTGACGCCCGGGTGCCGCTCCCCGAAGGCGGCCAGGGCGCGCGGGACCAGTGACACGTTGGCGGCGGCGAAGGCCCCGAGCCGCAGGGTGCCGCCGCCGAGGCGGCCCAGCGCGGCCAGCTCCGCACGCGCCGCCCGCAACCGGTCCCGCACGCCCTCGGCGTGCGGCAGCAGGACGCGCCCGGCCTCGGTCAGCCGCACCCCGCGCGGCAGCCGGTCGAACAGGGCGGTGCCCCACTCCTCCTCCAGGGCCTGCACCTGCCGGGAGACGGCCGATTGCGTGTAGCCGAGACCCTGGGCGGCGGCGGTGAAGGAGCCTTCTCGGGCCACCCGCAGGAAGACCTCGTACAAGCCATGTGCTTCGGGCATGGCAGCCATGCTAGACAATCGCTTGTCGCATGTGCGAGCGGGACCTACCGTCGAGGCCATGGACAAGATCGCATTCCTCGGCCTCGGCGGCATGGGGCTGCCGATGGCCCGCCGCCTGCTCGCCGCCGGTCACCCGCTGACGGTCTGGAACCGTACGCCGCACAAGGCCGGCCCGCTCACCGCGGCCGGCGCCCACCTCGCGGACAGTCCCGGGGAGGCCGTCCGCGCGGCCGACATCGTCATCACCATGCTCGCCGACCCGGCGGCCGCACGGGCCGTGGGCGACTCCGTGCTCCCGGCCCTGCGGCCCGGCACCCACTGGATCGACACCTCCACCGTGGGGCCCGACACCGTCGCCGAGCTGGCCGCCCGCCTCCCCGAGGGGGTGACGCTGACCGACGCGCCGGTGATGGGCAGCGTGGACCGGGCGGCGACCGGCGAGCTGTGGGTCCTGGCGGGCGGGCCGCTGCCCGGTCCGGTACGTACGGTCCTGGACCGGCTCGGAGCGGTCACCGAATGCGGAGGCCCCGGCTCCGGGGCCGCTCTCAAGCTGGTCCTGATCAACGCGGCGATCGGCGGCGTGGCCCTGGTGTCCGAGGCGCTCCGGCTGGGCCAGGCCCTCGGTCTGCCCGCCGACCTGGTCCGCGGCGAGCTGGCCAAGGGCCCGCTGTCGGGAGCGGTAGCCCGCACCTTCGCGGCCGGCTCCCACTTCCCGGTCGCCCTCGCCGCCAAGGACGTCGCCCTGGCCCTGGACACCGCCGGGGCCCGCCTCCCGCTCCTGCGGGCCGTCCACGCGGAACTCGCCGCCCGCCCCGACCTGGCCGGCCAGGACCTGGCCCGCATCCGCCCCTGACGGGCCCCGGCGGGACCGGCCGGAGGCATGATGGCGGGGTGAGCGTGCCTCCGGCCGCCGACGGCAGCGCCGCCGGGGTCCCCGGATTCCTGGACGTCGCCCCCACGCCCCGGACCGCCGTCGCCTGGCTGCCGCCGGCGGCGCTGTGGCCGCCCATCCAGGACATCCGGGCCGAACACGACCCCCAGATCCGCCGCTGGCCACCGCACGTGAACCTGCTCTTCGGCTTCGTACCGGAGGAGGACTTCCCGGCGGCCGTCCCGCTGCTGGCGGCCGCCGCAACACGGTGTACGCCGTTCGCCGTCCGCCTCAGCGGCGTGCGCACCTTCCGGCACCGCGCGTACGCCACCGTGTGGCTCGACCCCGCGGCGGCGGGCCGGGGCCCCTGGACGGCGCTCCAGCAGACCCTGGCGGAGCCGTTCCCCCGCTGCGGGGGCCGGTTCCCGCACTTCACCCCGCACCTGTCGCTCGGCCGCACCCGCGACCCGCGCCGCCTGGTCCCGGAATGCGCCGCCCGGCTGGACGGCATGCGGGCCGGGGTGGGGGAGGTGGTACTGCTCTCCCGCCGCGGTGAGGGACCCATGCGGGTCCGCGCGACGATCGCCCTCGGCACGGGGGAGACGGGCTGGCGGCACCCCTGACGGGCGTCAGCGGGGTCCGGCCGCCAGCAGCCGCGCCCGGAACAGGTCGAGGACCGTGTCCAGGGCCTGCCGCGTGGGCTGTCCGGGCTCGTCGACCAGGTGCTCGGTCAGGACGGAGTGCGGGGGCATGGCGCTCCCGGGATCCGCGTCGCCGGCGTCCAGCTCGACCGCGACGAACGCGTCGCCCAGTTCCCGGCGCAGGTGGGCGAACCGGTCCCCGGGCACCAGCCGGTCGCCGCGGAACCGCAGCCCGAGCACCTGGAGGCCCTCGCGCTCGCACCGTCCGCGTACGACCGCCAGGTCCTCGGGGGAGATGTCGATGCTGCCCGCGCGGCCGGGAGTGCAGGCGAGCGGCAGTGAGGGCTGGGCCAGCACGGGCGCGAGCAGACGCTCGTCGGTGGCCATGGCCAGGGCGAAGCCGCCGGTCAGGCACATGCCGACGGCGCCGACCCCGGGACCGCCGCACCGCTCGTGCTCGGCGGCGGCGAGCGCCCGCAGCCACCGCACCACCCGCGAACTGCGGCCCGTCGCCAGCAGCGTGAACTCCCGGCTCACACACACCCGCCACATCGTCTTCGCGAGGTAGCTCCCCGCCTTCGGCCAGCCGGCGGTACGGGGGTCCGCGTCCCGGCCCGGTTCGCCGAAGAGGACCGGCAGGACCGCGGTGCACCCGGCCTCCGCCACCCGCGCGGCGAACTCCAGCACCTTGGGAGTGATGCCCGGGATCTCCGCCATGACGATCACCGCCGGACCCGAGCCCCGGCGCAGCACCCGGCGGGTGGCACCCTCGTACGTGAACGTGCCCTTGCCGAAGCCGGTCAGGTCGTGATCTGCCACGGTCCCGCTCTCTGCGTCGAATCCTCGAAACGTCCTGGGAGCGCCCCAAGTTACCGGCACGTAGGGTCTGCCGGTCAAGAGGGCCCCCGCGTCGAAGCGAAGATCATCAGCGTGCAGAATGACCCGTATGTCGATGACAAACCTGCCGAAGACGGCCACCGTTGACGATGCCCCGTCGATCAGCCGTGCCCTGGCCCGCGCCTTCCACGACGACCCGATGATGAACTGGTTCTTCCCCGCCGAGGAATCGCGCGAGGAGAGCCTGGCCCGCTACTTCAGCACCATCTACACCCGCCAGTACGTCCGTCACGGGGTGTGCGAACGCACCGACGCGGCGGCCGCCTTCTGGGTGTCGCCGGAGGGGCACGAGAAGGCCGTCCCCGACGCGGAGACCATCCAGGAGCTCACCGCCATCCTCGGCGACCGGGCCCCCCTGTTCCGGGACGCCGTCGAGCTGGCCGCGCGGCACGCGCCGCAGGAACCGCACTGGTACCTGGCGCTGATCGGCGCGGACCCGGCCGGCCAGGGCCAGGGCCACGGCGCCGCATTGCTGCGCTCCGGCCTGGCCAAGGCCGACGCGGCGGGCCTGCCCGTCTACCTGGAGTCCTCCAAGCCGGCCAACCTGCCCGTCTACGAGCACTTCGGGTTCACGGTGCTGGGCGAGGTCGAGCTCCCGGGCGGCGGCCCCACCCTGTGGGCCATGCGGCGCGCACCGCGGGGCGCCTGAGCACCCCGTAGCGCCGGCCTCCGGCCCGCCAGCGGGTGCGGGGGGCGGCCGGATGCGGAAAGCTGGTCAGTGCCGCGGCGCCGACGGGCGGCGGGGCGGACTGGCGAGGAGGGGCCGATGGACGCTTCGCAGGAGACCCGGCCGGTACGGGTACCCCGGCGCGGGACGCGCAGGGCGGCGCTGCTGTGCTCGCTCGCCGCCCTCGCGGCGGCCGCGGTCCCGGCCTCCGCCGCCCGCACCCGCGCCGCCCCGGATCCGGTCGTGGTGGTCGACTGCTTCGAGCGGCCCCAGGTCCGCCCCGAGGAGTACCTGCTGGCCTGCGGCGACGGCAACAACCGGCTCGTCGGACTGCGCTGGGAGAGCTGGGGGCCGAGCGCGGCCACCGCCACCGGGACGGACATGGTCAACGACTGCCGTCCCTACTGCGCGGCGGGGCGCTTCCGCCCGTACCCCGTGGAGGTGACGCTGAGCCATCCGCAGGCCTGGCCCGACCGCCCCGATGTCCGGCGGTTCACGATGATCCGGCTGATCTACACCGACACCGCCCCGCACCCGGTGCCCAAGGACGTGACGTACAAGCTCGTCTACTGAGGAGCCGCGGAGGGGGGGCCGGCTCCGCGCCCCTGGCGCCGAGCCGGCCCCCCCTCCGTCCTGCCGCGGCAGGTCAGTCCGTGCCGAACTCCATCGCGGCGCGGTCCAGCATCTGCTCGTCGTCCGAGACCTCGCCGCGCGAGGCGATGGCCTCGGCGCCGCCCTCCGGCATCTCCGGCATGGTGCCGATCAGACCGGTCGCGGCCGCCTGGGCGGCGCCGACGGCGGGGCTGCCGGTCCCGATCAGCCCGAGGGCGGCGTACTGCTCCAGCTTGGCGCGGGAGTCGGCGATGTCCAGGTTGCGCATGGTGAGCTGGCCGATCCGGTCGACCGGGCCGAAGGCCGAGTCCTCGGTGCGCTCCATGGAGAGCTTGTCGGGGTGGTAGCTGAAGGCCGGGCCCCGGGTGTCGAGGATCGAGTAGTCCTCGCCGCGCCGCAGCCGCAGGGTCACCTCACCGGTGACGGCCGCGCCGACCCAGCGCTGGAGGGACTCGCGGACCATCAGGGCCTGCGGGTCCAGCCAGCGGCCCTCGTACATCAGCCGACCGAGGCGCCGGCCCTCGTTGTGGTACTGGGCGAGGGTGTCCTCGTTGTGGATGGCGTTGACCAGCCGCTCGTACGCGGCGTGCAGCAGGGCCATGCCGGGCGCCTCGTAGATGCCGCGGCTCTTGGCCTCGATGATCCGGTTCTCGATCTGGTCCGACATGCCCATGCCGTGACGGCCGCCGATGGCGTTGGCCTCCATGACCAGGTCGACGGGGGAGGAGAACTCCTTGCCGTTGATCGAGACCGGGCGGCCCTGGTTGAAGCCGATCGTCACGTCCTCGGTGGCGATCTCGACGGACGGGTCCCAGAACCGCACGCCCATGATGGGGTCGACCGTCTCCACGCCGGTGTCCAGGTGCTCGAGGGTCTTGGCCTCGTGCGTGGCGCCCCAGATGTTGGCGTCGGTGGAGTACGCCTTCTCGGTGCTGTCGCGGTAGGGCAGGTCGTGGGCCAGCAGCCACTCCGACATTTCCTTGCGGCCGCCCAGTTCGGTCACGAAGTCCGCGTCGAGCCAGGGCTTGTAGATCCGCAGGTGCGGGTTGGCGAGCAGACCGTAGCGGTAGAACCGCTCGATGTCGTTGCCCTTGAAGGTCGAGCCGTCGCCCCAGATCTGGACGTCGTCCTCGAGCATCGCCCTGACCAGCAGGGTGCCGGTGACGGCACGGCCGAGCGGGGTGGTGTTGAAGTAGGCCCGCCCGCCCGAGCGGATGTGGAACGCACCGCAGGTCAGCGCGGCCAGGCCCTCCTCCACCAGCGCCGCCCGGCAGTCGACCAGGCGCGCGATCTCGGCGCCGTAGGTCTTCGCACGGCCGGGCACCGAGGCGATGTCGGGCTCGTCGTACTGGCCGATGTCGGCGGTGTAGGTGCACGGGACGGCACCCTTGTCGCGCATCCAGGCGACCGCGACGGAGGTGTCGAGACCGCCCGAGAAGGCGATGCCGACGCGCTCGCCGGCGGGAAGGGAGGTGAGGACCTTAGACATAGGAAGATTATGCATGCTGCCGCATGGTCATGCAATTCTGGCTCGGTCGGGGTCTCCCGGCCTCAGGCCGTGCCCCCGAAACGCCAGGACTCGATGTCCCGGTAGTGGATCGGCCCCGGGCCCCGGCCGACGTTGCTGCCCACCAGGTGCAGGCGTCCCGCCTCCCACTCCCGCCCGCCGAAGGACGCCAGTCCGGCGGCGGCCTCCACCGCGGCGGAGGAATCGCCGCGGCGGGCCCGGGCCAGCGTCAGATGGGGGCGCAGGGGCCGGTCCGCGAAGGCGACGCCGCACTCCTTGACCACCGCGCGCACCTCCGAGGCCAGCACGTGCAGCTCCTCGAGCTCCCCGCCCACCCCGCTCCACAGCACCCGCTCGTCGAAGTGCCCGCCGCCGCGCAGGGAGAGCCGTACGGGCCGGCGCGCCGCCGCCAGGTCCGCGAGCGCCGGCCGCAGCGGCGGAACGGCGCCGACCGGGAGCTCGCCCAGGAACGCCAGGGTGATGTGCCAGTCCTCCACGCGGTTCCACCGCATGCGCGGGTGCGCCTCGTAAGCGGGGCCGAGGGCCCGCTCCAGCTCCTCCTTCGCGTCGTCGGGCGGGGCGAGGGCGATGAACACGCGGACGGTCGCGGCCTGGGTCTGTTCCTTCACGTACGCCTTCGTACCGCCTCCCGGCCGCTCCGGTCACCTTCCGCCCCGTCAGCTCCGCCCGCCCGGTGTCACGCGGGGCCGGAGCCCCGGCCGGGGCGGCCGCGCGGTGACGGCCCGCGGACTCAGGCGAGGGAGGCGACCAGCAGGGTGAAGGCGGCGACGATGACGGCGACGCGGATGTAGTGGAAACGGTCCCACCGGTTCATCTGCTGCTTCCAGTCGGCGGGCCGGTTGTCGGGGGTCCACGTCTTGCCCCGGTTGTTGATCGGGACGAGCAGCAGGACCGACATGATCACGCTGACGATCAGCAGTGCGCCGGCGGTGACGACCAGGCCCGTGCCCTGGTGGTGCCATCCCGCGACGGCCCAGGCCGCGACGAGGACGAGCGAGGTGATGTACCAGACCGGCATGACGGCGCCGAGCATCCGGCCCCCATGGGCGCGGCCGAGCTGGCCGCTGTCTTCGGGGAGGCCGTTGAGGATCGGGTTGATGACGAAGGCGACGGAGAACTCCACCCCCACCATCACGCCGACGACCACGGTGGTGAAGACCTCGAGTGCGTTGAGCATGATGACCCCTCCAGGATCTAGCACTGCTAGATGATGAGGCGATGCTAGTACTGCTGCCGCTTGGTTGTCTAGCGCTGCTAGGATCGCTTTATGTCGGTACAGGAACGCAAGGAACGCGAACGGGCGGACCGCGAGCGCCTCATCGTGGCGACGGCCCGCGAACTCGCCGAACAGCAGGGCTGGGACGCGGTCACCACCCGCCGGCTCGCCGAGCGCATCGAATACAGCCAGCCCGTCCTCTACAGCCACTTCCGCGGCAAGCGCGAGATCATCGGCGCCGTCGCCCTCGAAGGCGCCGCCGAGATGGCCGCGTCGCTCCGTGCCGCGGCCTCCGCCACGGCCGAGCCGCGCGCCCGGGTCGCCGCCCTCGCCCGCGCCTACCTCGACTTCGCCGCACGCAACCCGGCGGTCTACGACGCCATGTTCCGGCTCGACGGCGGCCTGGCGTTCGCGACGGAGGAGACCCCCGAACCGCTGAAGGACGCCTTCGCCGCCCTGTTGGAAAGCCTCGGAGAGGTCGCCGGGGACGGCGTCCACCCGGGGCTGTTCACCGAGGTGTTCTGGGCGGCCCTGCACGGGCTGGCGACGCTGACCCGGGCGGGACGGCTGCCGCCGGAGGATGCCGAGCGGAGGACGGAACTGCTGGTGGACCGGCTCGCCGTGGTCTGACGCACCGTCCCGGCGGGCACTGCGACCGGCCGTGAGCCACCGGACACGCGGACCGGGTCGGCGGCCCCGCGCGCCGGGCACTCAGGCCCGGATCACCTCGGGGCCGCGCCCGGTGATCTCGTCCGCCTGCTCATCGGTCAGTCCGGTGTCCGTGACCAGCACGTCCACCTGCTCCAGCGTGGCGAACCGGGCGAAGTGCCGGGCGCCGTACTTGGAGGAGTCCGCGACGAGGACCACCCGGCGGGCGCCGGCCACCATGGCCCGTTTGACGGCCGCCTCGGCCAGGTCGGGAGTGGTCAGCCCCGCCTCCGCCGAGAAGCCGTTGGCCGCGATCACCGCCGTGTCCGCCTGGAGTTCGGCGAGGTCGCGCAGGGCCCAGGCGTCCACGGCCGCCTGTGTACGGTGCCGCAGCCGGCCGCCGACCATGTGGAGGCGCAGCCCCGGGTGCGCGGCGAGCCGGGAAGCCACCGGGAGCGCGTTGGTGACCACCGTGAGGGTGGAGTCCAGCGGGAGCAGGGCGGCCAGCCGGGAGACGGTGGTGCCCGCGTCCAGCAGCAGGCTGCCCTCCTCGGGCAGCAGGGCGAGCGCGGCCCTGGCGATCCGGTCCTTGGCGGCCGCTGCGGTGGTGTCGCGCTCGGCGAGCCCCGGCTCCAGGCGCAGCCCCCCGGCGGGCAGGGCGCCGCCGTGCACCCGGCGCAGCAGACCGGCCCGTTCCAGGGCGGTCAGATCCCGCCTGACCGTTTCCTGGGTGACTCCGAACTCCTCCGCCAGGGCGGGGACTTCGACGCGTCCGCGCTCCTGGGTCAGCTGGACGATCCGGTGCTGACGCTCGGGTGCGTACATGGGGAGCGGATCCGTTTCGTATGGGTTGGCCTGTCTACGACGGACCCTACTCGTATCGGTCCGGAGGCGGCCCCGCGACCGGGCGGTCCCGGGGCGCGCCGCCCGGGGTCAGCCCTCGCCGCCCTCGCCGTCCGGTGCGTAGGCGGCGAACGGCGCCCAGCCCTTCACCGCGAAGGCGCCCGCGTCCCGCACGACCTCCAGGGCGCCGTGGGAGCCGAAGTGCGCCGGAACCAGCAGCGCGTTGTGGTCGGCGGCCCAGCCCAGCAGTCGGCGCCGGGTGGCCCGGGCCTGTCCGGCGTCCTCACAGAAGCAGCTGTTGGCGTCCGGCTCCATGATCTGCACCGGGCTGTGCAGCAGATCGCCCACGAACACCGCCCGGTCACTGCCGGAGGCGAGGGTGAGCACGCTGGAACCGGGTGTGTGCCCGGCGGCGAGGTCCAGCCGCAGGTTCCCGTCGATCTGATGGCCGTCCTCCCACAGCACCACCTGGCCGGCCTCGTGGACGGGGGCGACGCTGTCCTCGAAGACGCCGGCGTTGCCGTCGCCGAGGACCGAGGGGTGGCCGTTCGCCGGGTTCCAGAACTCGAAGTCGTTCCGGTTGATCAGATAGCGGGCGTTCGGGAAGGTGGGCACCCACCGGTCCCCGTCCAGGCGGGTGTTCCACCCGACGTGGTCCCCGTGCAGGTGGGTGTTGACCACGAGGTCGACGTCCTCGGGCTTGACCCCGGCCCGGGCCAGCTCGTCGAGGAAGGCCGTCTCCTGCTGGTCCCAGGGCGTGCCGGGGCGCGCCTTGTGGTTGCCGCCGCCGGTGTCGACGAGGACGACGCGGCCCTCGCTGCGCAGCACCCACGTCTGCAGTGCCACCTGGGACACGGGCGGCTCGCCGTCCGCGAAGCCGGGCCGCAGCCAGTCGGCGTGCGCCGACCAGACGTCCGCACTGCTCCCGGGGATGAATGCGTGCGGGGTGAGCCCGAGCGGTCCGTAGAACTCGCGGACCCGGGTCACGCCGACATCGCCCAACTCGATGGTGTCTGTGGTGTTCATGGCTCCCACCCTGCGCAGGACCCGGCGCGGCAGCCACACCCTTCGCTGCCTATCCCCGGCAGGGAGGGGCAAGCCCCCGCGGGGCCCGCGATACTGGGGCACATGGAAGGACAGAGCGGCCTCGGCGCGTTCCTGCAGGCCCGCCGGTCCCGGCTGACGCCGGCGGACATCGGCCTCGACACGTACGGCGAACGGCGCCGCGTCCCCGGCCTGCGCCGCGAGGAACTCGCCCTCCTCGCCGGGGTCAGCGCCTCCTACTACGCACGGCTGGAGCAGGGCCATGCGCACAACGCCTCGCCGGAGGTGCTGGACGCGCTGGCCCGCGCGCTGAACCTGGACGAGTCCGAGCGGCGGCACGTCCACGACCTCGCCGGCCCGGCCGTCAGGCGGCCCGCCGCCCGTCGCCCGCCGGCGGAACGGGTCGACGAGGCGACTCGGACACTGCTGGACTCCATGCCCGACGTCCCGGCCGTCCTGACCGGCCGCCGGGCCGACGTCCTGGCCTGGAACCCGCTGGGGCACGCCCTGTTCGCCGGCCACCTCGACCCCGCCGCGCCCGACCGGCCCGCGGGCCGGCCGAACATGGCGGCGCTGATCTTCCTCGACCCGTACCTGCGCGAGCTGTACGCCACCTGGGAGTCCAAGGCCAGGGCCGCCGTCGCCAACCTGAGGTACGCGGCGGGCCGTCACCCGGACGACGCGCTCCTCGGCGCGCTCGTCGGTGAACTCAGCATGAAGAGCGAGGAGTTCGCCACCATGTGGGCCGACCACCGGGCCCGCCCCTGCACCGCCGCCGAGCAGCGGATGTGGCATCCCCTGGTGGGGAACCTGACCGTCACCCAGCAGGCCCTGCGCGTCACGGACGACCAGACCCTCCTGGTGGCCACGGCCCCCGCGGGCTCCGAGCACCACACGGCGCTCAAGCTCCTGGCCCAGGCCACCGCGCGCTCCCGGCCCTGACGCCGCTACGGGCCGAACCCGCGGCCGGCCCTGCCCCCGTCACCCCCGCGGGTGCGGCGGCCTGATCAGGCGGCGGACGGATTCCACGACCGTCTCGCGGTGGCGGGCCAGCCGCGCGGCGGGCCAGGGCCCGGCCGGGCCGCCCGCCGCGGGGCCGCCCACCGCGCCCGTCCACGCCTGCGCCAGCCCCATGACCAGTGTCAGGACGTCCTCCGGATCGAGGTCCGGGTCGATGCTGCCCGCCGCCTGGGCCCGCTCCACGGCCGCGATCTTGCCCCGGTAGGACTCCGCGACGAGCTCCGTGGTGTCCGGCCGCTCCAGCTGCTTCCACTGCACCAGGCGCATCAGGTCGGGGTGCGCGAGGAAGTGGTCGAGGACGGCCCCCGCGTACCCGGGCAGGTCCTCCGCGTCGAAGGGGACGGACTCCGAGCCCGTCTCCAGGGCCCGCTGGAGCACGGCATCGAACAGTTGTTCCTTGTTGCCGTAGTAGACGTAGATGAGCCGCTTGTTCGCCTGGGCGTTGGCCGCGATGCGGTCGATCCGCGCCCCGGCGATGCCGTACGCGGCGAACTCGGCGAAGGCGGCGTCGAGCAGCCGGGCCTTGGTCGCGCTGGAATCCCGTGCCATGGCGGGCAGCCTAGCAAGTAACTATCCAGTTATTGACATCAGCCGCACCTTCGGGGCAGACTTAAACTATCCAGTTAGTTACTTACGACTGACCGCACCCCCACCACCTCACCCCCGGAGGACACCATGGAGATCCGCGCACTGGGCGGCCACGGCCTGGAGGTCGGCGCCGAAGGCCTCGGCCTCATGGGCATGAGCGCCCACTACGGAGCCACCGACGAGGCCGAGTCCCTCGCCACCATCGACCGCGCCCTCGCACTGGGCGTGACCCTGCTCGACACCGCCGAGGGCTACGGCCCCTTCCTCAACGAGCAGCTCCTCGGCAAGGCCCTCCGCGGCCGCCGCGACGCCGCCGTGATCGCCACGAAGACCGGCGTCGAGTTCACCGACGAGGGCGCCTTCCGGGGCCACAACGGCACACCCGAGTACATCCGCCGCTCCGCCGACCGCTCCCTGCGCCACCTCGGCACCGACCACATCGACCTGTACTACCTCCACCGCGTCGACCCGGCCGTGCCCATCGAGGAGAGCATCGGCGCCATGGCCGACCTGGTCACCGCCGGCAAGGTCGGCCACATCGGGATCTGCGAGGCCGCCGCGACCACCATCGCCCGTGCCCACGCCGTGCACCCGCTGGCGGCCGTGCAGACCGAGTACAGCCTCTTCGAGCGCGGGATCGAGCACGACGGCGTACGCGACACCCTGCGCGAGCTCGGCATCGGCCTCGTCGCCTACTCGCCGCTCGGCCGCGGCTTCCTCTCCGGAGCCGTGACCCGCCCGGACGACTTCGCCGCCGACGACTTCAGGCGTACGGACCCCCGCTTCCAGGGCGAGAACTTCGACCGCAACCTGGCCGTCGTCGACCGCGTCCGGGCCCTCGCCGCCGAGAAGGGGATCACCCCCTCGCAGCTCGCGCTGGCCTGGACCCTGCGCATGGGCGCCGTCCCGATCCCCGGGACCAAGCGCCGCCGTTACCTGGAGGAGAACGTCGCCGCGACCGGGGTCACCCTGACCGACGCCGACCTGGCCTCCATCGACGCCGTCGCGCCGCACGGCGTGGTCTCGGGCGACCGGTACGCACCCGAGCTCATGGCGTCGCTGAACGGCTGAGCCCGCGGGCCGGCCGCCCTCGGCGGCCGCGGGTCACGTCACCGCAGGGCGATGGAGCGGTACTCGTCCAGGACCGCGAAGCCCGTGCTGTCGTACAGGCCCATCGCGACCTCGTTCCCACCGAAGACGTTGAACATCAGCGCCTCGTCGCCGCCGTGCCGGGTCGCCCACTCGCCGACGGCCATCGCGGCCCGGCCGTAGCCCTTGCCGCGGTGCTCCTCGTACACCTCCAGCGAGAAGCCGAAGGTGACCCCCGGCAGGAAGCCGTGGTTCACCCAGCCGGTGCCGATCAGCTCGCCGCCGGTCTCCATGGCGTAGAAGGCGTGGCCGGGGGTCAGGTAGCCCAGCGGAAGGAGCCGGGCGAAGTCCCGGTCTGACTTCTCCTTGGCCTGCTCGGGGGTCAGGACTCCGGCCCGGACGATGTCCGCGATGTAGGCGGCCTCCTCGCCGGCGTACCAGGCGGGGTACTCGTCCTCCATAAGCCGACGGACCGTCAGCCCCGGCGGCAGAGCCGGCCGTTCGGGGACGGCGCGCATCCGGTTCTGCCCCCGTACGGGATATCCGGCGAAGGGTCCGGCTCCGCCGGTGAGCCGGACCTCGATCCGCTCGGCGCCGTGCTCGGCGCACCACCGCTCGGCCCACTCCCGGCCGTGCGGCACCGTGAGGTCGTGGATCCGGCCCACCACCGCCCCGTTGTCCTCCGTCACCCCGACCGCGATCCACCCCGTGCCGTCCGTGGCCACCGTCCAGCCGTCGATCCCCTTCACGGCTCTCTCCAGCAGGGCCCGGGCCAGCGGCTCCGAGCACCCCGCGGCCCGGTACGCGGCCAGCACCCGCTCCTCGAACTCACCCCGCCACGCGCCGTGTTCGGCGACGATCTCCATCTCGCTCATCCCTCCACCCTAGGTCTCCCGCAGACCGGGCGGGGCCGGAGCCTCCTGATCCGCCGGGCACCCCCGGCCGGAGGCACCGGGCGGGGCGGGTCGTGGCGGATCCCCGGCCAGCCGTGCCATCCTCGCTGGACGACCCCTTTGGACGGATCGCGCGACGCGGCCCCGCACCTGCCGGCCACGGCACGCCGCCCGCACTCCGGTTCTCCGGGACGCCGGTGCACGTGAGGGGAGAGAGGGACATGCGCGTCGGGATGACCCGCGTGGGTGCCGGGCGGTGGCGGGTGACCCGGCCGTGGCCCGCTCCTTTGCGCCCGTACGTGCACAGCTACGCCGGCTACTGGGAGACGGCGGCCTCGGCCTACCGGGTACGGATCGTGCCCAACGGGCGGGCCGTCGTGGTGATCAGCCTGGGGGAGCCGTTCGCCCAGGTCCGGCGGCTGGACGAGACGGTCCCGAACGGGCGGGCGCCGGTGCCCGGTTCGCTGGTCGTGGGCCTGGAGGACGGTCCCAGAGTGTGTGAGCATCCCGGCGGCCAGGAGGCGATACGGCTCGAGCTGACCCCGCTCGGCGCCTACCGTCTCTTCGCGGTCCCGATGAGCGAGTTGACCAACAGGGCGGTCGCACTCGGGGACGTCCTCGGCCCCGGGGCCGACGTGCTGGTGGAACGACTGGCAGCCGCCGCCGACTGGGGAACCCGGTTCGACCTGCTGGACGCCGCGCTGACGGCAGGGTTCGCGAACGGTCCCGTTCCCTCCCCGGAAGTGAGCCACGCGTGGCGCCTGCTGTCCCGCACCGGTGGGGCGGTCCCGATCGGCCGGATCGCCGCCGAAGTCGGCTGGAGCCAGAGCTACCTGGCCCGCCGGTTCACCGAACAGGTGGGTCTGACGCCCAAGGCGTCCGCCCGTGTGCTCCGCTTCCACCGTGCCGTTGGGCTGATCGCCCGGGGCGGCACGCGGCTCACCGAAGTGACCGCCGCCTGCGGCTTCTACGACCAGGCCCACCTGAACCGGGAGTTCCGCGCCCTGGCCGGGACCACTCCCGGACGGATGGCCGCCGCCCGGGTGTCGGAGGGGGCACTTCCCCTGTGAGGGGCGAGGTCGGATTCGTCCAAGCCGGGCGGCCCGCGCGTCGCTAGTGTCCCCGTTCGTAGTCGATCAGACACCCGGGCGGACGGACACCTCCGCCTGGCACTGACCAGAGGGGGAGTACTCGATGGAAGACCTGCTGCGCATCCTCGTGGCCGGCGCGCTCACAGGCGGCCTGATCGGACTGGCCGGAGCCCTGGGCCGGCGCGGCCGCCGGCGCAGGGAGGGCGGCGACGGGAACGCCCGCTGACGGGAACGCCCGCTGGCGCTTCACCCCCGCGGCCAGGACGCGGCGGACCGGCTCTGACCCGAGGCCGGATCCCGCCCGTCCTGGCCGCTTCGCATGTGTGGAGGCCCGCCGTGAGAACGCTCTCGGCGGGTCGTTTCCGCTCGGAGGTCACACAGGCCTGCCTGTCACAGGAGCCGGGGCGGCGGTGTCTTGTGTCCGAGCCCCTGAGCGAAGGAGAAGTCATGAGCGAGAAGACCGGTGGTCGTGGTCGGCGGAGGTTACGCGGGCGTGATGGCGGCGAGACGCTGCTCGGTGATGTGACGGTGACGCTGGTCAACCCGCGTGCCTCCTTCGTCCACCGCATCCGCCTGCACCAGCTGGTCGGCGGCACCGACACGGCCGTCGGGTCGACGTCCTCGCCGAGGACGTACGCCTGGCCGTCGACACCGTCGACCGCATCGACGCCCCCGCCCGCACCCTGCACCGCGCCTCCGGCGCCACCCTCGGCTACGACTACCTCGTCTACGCCGTCGGCAGCACCGGCGCACACCCGCACGTGCCCGGAGCCGCCGAGCACGCCTACCCCGTCGCCACCCTCGAGGACGCCCAGCGGCTGCGCCCCGTCCTGGACACCGCACCCGCCACCGCCCCCCTCACCGTCATCGGCGCCGGCCCCACCGGCATCGAGACCGCCGCCGAACTCGCCGGCGCCGGCCGCACCGTCACCCTGGTCTGCGGCGGCGCCCTGGGCCCCTACCTCCACCCCCGCGGCCGCCGCTCGGTCGCCCGCCGCCTCGCCCGCCTGGGCGTCACCGTCCTGGACGGCCCCGCCACCAAGGTCACCGCCGTCACCGACCGCGCCGTCCGCCTCGCCGACGGCCGCGAACTGCCCAGCCACGTCACCGTCTGGACCGCCGGCTTCGCCGTCCCCGACCTGGCCGCCCGCAGCGGGCTGACCACCGACGACGCGGGCCGCCTGCTCACCGACGAAACGCTGACCAGCGTGGACGACGTACGGATCGTGGCGGCCGGCGACTCGGCCGCGCCTTCGGGCGTGCCGCTGCGGATGAGCTGCCAGGCCGCGATGCCCCTGGGCGCACGGGCCGCCGACACCCTCCTGAGCCGGCTGGCGGGCGACCGGCCCGCCACCCTCAACCAGGCCTTCGGCGCCCAGTGCATCAGCCTGGGCCGCCACGACGGCATCTTCCAGTTCGCCGACCGGGGCGACACCGCGATCTGGCTCCACGTCGACGGACGGCCCGGCGCCACGATGAAGGAAGCCGTCTGCAAGGGCGTCGTCAAGCACCTCGCCGACGAGGCCCGCAAGCCCGGCGGCTACCGCCTCCACCGCATCTCCGGCGGCCCCGCACGCCAGAAGAAGCTCCAGGCGCGGGCCGGGCAGGACGCGTCCCCCGTCACCGCCGGACAGACGGCCTGAGCACCCGTTGCGGTGACTGCCGGGAAGGAGGCGGAGCCGGCCGGATTCGAACCGGCGTCCTCACGGTTTTGGAGACCGCGCGCGTCGACCCCTGCGCTACGGCCCCGCCCGCCCGGCATCCTATGGCACGCCCCCGGACGGGGGGCTGATGGGAGCAGTGGCGGCTGCGGAAGTGCCGGGGGCGTGGTGGCATCGGTCGTATGAAGGATCCCTTCGGATGTGACGAGCCGGCCTTCCTGGCCCGGGCCGACAGCATGGACCGGGCCGCCGCCCGGCGCGCGGTCGCCTCCCGCGCCCTCGGTGCGGAGGACCTCGAAACCCTGCTGGACATGATCGGTCTGTGGCCCGAGGACGATCCGCCGGAAGTGCGGCGGCGGCGCTGACCGTCGCCGCGTACGGGAGGGCCGGGTGCGGAGGGTTCCGGGCCGGCCGCGGCGCTCAGGAGCCCTCGCGTCGGCGCTCTTCCTCCCGGCGGCGCCCCTTCTCCTCCGCCCGCCTGCTGCGGGACGCGGTGACGGGCTCGGGGTGGACGGGGTCCTGGCTGGGCGGCTGCGGGCGCTCGCGTTCCTCGCCCTGTTCGCCGGGCTCCTGCCGCGTGTCCTTCGTACCGCCCATGACGGGTGACTCCTCGGCGCCGGGGTGGGATTCCTCCGTTCACCCTGACACGCATCGCCCCGGGCCGCGCCCCGTCGCGCACGGACCGGCGCGTGAGGGTGGTGTGCGCCTGCGGTGCGGATACTTCACGGAGGTGTGCGGGTCCGGTGCGGACCCGTCCGCCCCGCGAGCCGCAAGGACGCCCGAGGACGCCGGGCGGGCCCGCATCCGACTCCCGGCCCCGCACCCCCCCGTTGGCGCGCCGCGCCGCCCGAAGGGTGTCCGGAGCACCCGCCCATCGACGGTAGGGTGACGTGCGCCCGTCAAGGCGGGCCCTCCTGCTCACTGATATTTCAACGGGGTTTGAACGTGAAGCTTCGCCATGTCCGCGCGGTCGCCGTATTCGGTATCGCCGTCGTCGCCTTGACCGGAGCCCGTGGTTCGCACGGTGCCAGCTGTGGCGGCGGCAGCAGCTCCAGCTCAAGCAGCTCCAGCGGCTCCAGCGGTGGTAGCACCACCGGTGGCGGCAGCGACAGCAGCAGCACCAGCATCAGCGGTGGCACCACCGGCACCAGCGGTGACAGCAGCACCACCGGCACCAGCAGCGGTACCAGCTCCAGCTCCACCAGCGGCTCGGTCACGGGCGGTTCCAGGGACAAGGCCGAGCGCGACATCCGGATCGACGGGTGCAAGCTGGACAGCACCGGCAAGAACCTGGTCGCCAAGCTCACCGTCACCAACAGCGGCTCGCTGGACTACACGTACAACATCACGATGAAGTTCCGCGGCAGCTCGACCTCCACCGCGACCCCCGCCGCGATCCCCGCCCAGGCCCGGGTGAGCGGCCTGAAGGTCAAGGCGGGAGCGTCCCAGCAGACCGAGGCCACGACCCCGTACCTGGGGAAGGGGAACGGCAGCGAGTACAAGGAGTGCGTCGTCGCCAGCGCGTCGAAGAGCTCCCTCTGACACAGGGCGAGACGTGTCCGGCAGTGGGGGCGCCGTACCCGCCCCCGCCGCCGGGGTCCGCTCGTGAGCCCCGTACGCCCGTCAGCCGACGGGGGTACGGGGCTTTCCGTATGCGTGACATGCGACACAGCGCTTTCGGCGGTCCGCAGGGGCTCACGAAGATCGCCAACGCCGATCATTTCGCCATTTGTCCCTGTTTGGCGTTGACATGCCGCACTCCGCCAGAAACGGAATAAGGGGCTCTCATTTCACCTCGCCCAACGTTCCTGGCGGGAGGTGGTTCTACTGGCGCGTCAGCTGCGCGCGACGGGCCGTGACGGGGCCGATGCACGATCTTCGCGCCCTTTCAAGCCGGAGCCGGGACCACCCGGCCGGTCCCTCGGTGCCGGCTTGCCATGCCTCTGCGGGGCTTCTAAGAATGGCGCATCCTCCGGCGCTCTCGCGGTCCGGCGCCGGGAGCTTCGCGATCACCGAGTGAGGTCCCGCATGAAGAAGCACCGTAAGAAGACGCACTACAGGAAAATAGCCGTCGCCGTCGGGGCGCTGGCCGTCGTGGGCGTGCCCACCGCCGCCATGGCGTGCCTGGACACCGAGGACACCGGCCGCGCCCGGCCCGCCGCGGCGCAGCTGGACGTGCCCTTCGGCGACACCGGGGCCCCGCTCCCGGCGCAGGCTCCGGTCGAGGCCGGCCCGCCCGCACTCCCCGGCGCCGACGCGGCGGAACCGGTCCGGCCCGTCGCCGAACAGCCCGCCGAGCCGGTCGTCGAGGCCGCGCCGCCCGCGCGCCCGCAGCCGCGGCAGCCCCAGCGGTCCCAGCCGCAGCCCCAGCCGGCGGACGCCTCGGCCGAGCCCGCCGCCCCGCAGGCCCCCGGTGCGCCGTCCGACGCCCGGACCAAGGTGCTGGAACTCGTCAACCAGGCGCGCGCCGCCGCCGGCTGCCCGGCGGTCACCGTCAACGAGAAGCTGACGAAGGCCGCGCAGGACCACAGCGCGGACATGGCCGCCCACCGCAACATGTCCCACACCGGCTCCGACGGTTCCGACGCCGGCCGGCGCATCACCCGCGCGGGGTACGAGTGGCGCACGTACGGCGAGAACGTCGCCTACGGGTACAGCACCCCCGAGCAGGTCATGGAGGGCTGGATGAACAGCCCCGGGCACAAGCGGAACATCCTCGACTGCTCCTACAAGGAGATCGGCATCGGCCTCGCCCAGCCCGGCCAGTACTGGACGCAGGACTTCGGCGCGGCACGCTGATCCCGCAGGCACCCCGATGACCCCGGGCGCCGCTGCGCCCGGGCGGCCGGAACGCCCGTCAGAGTGACGCCGGACCCGGGCCCGGGACCGGGCCCGGCGCCGGCGCGGGCTGCGCGGCCATGACCAGGGCCGCCGCCAGGTTCTCCTTGCGCATCCGCTGGTCGACGTACAGCAGCGAGACCGCGAGCTGGGGGTAAACCAGCTGGAACAGCGCGCTGATCACGACGCCGGCCAGCAGGCAGACCGAGTACACGGCGATTCCGAAGAACAGCGGTGCGACGTCCTCGCCGCCCGTGCCGGCGTCCAGCAGGGCGGGGAAGAGCGCGAGGACGCCCACCAGGCCGAACGGCATCTGGATGGCGTAACCCCCGATCATCCCGATGGCGTACGCGAGAAGGGTGATGCCGAACACGCGCCACCAGCTGTTGCCGACCAGCCGGGCCGAGCGCCGCAGTGCGTCGACGGGGCCGACTCCCTCGAACACCGCCGCGGCGGGCGCGAGGCTGAACCGCGTCATGAGCCAGACCGCCACGGGCATCCACGCCAGGACGCCCGCGATGACCAGCAGGAGGGCGGCCGGCGGGCCGGATCCGTCCCAGGTCGTGAGGGCGAGCGGGAAACCGATCGCGTAGATCAGGAGAACCGGCCCGCCCGCGATCAGTCCGATCAGCACTACGGCGCCGAGCACCGAAGGCATCCGGGACCAGCTGCGGCGCCACATGGAGCGGAAGGTGGCGGTGCGGCCGAGCACGGCCTCCTGCACCACCGCCGGGCACAGGGCGCCGATCACCGCCGTGCCGGCCAGCATCACGAACATCAGCAGCAGACCCCCGGGCAGGAGGGCCAGGACCACGTCCGTCACCTCCGCGCTGTCGGGCCGCTGTCCCGGCGCGGGGTCGAAGACCGCGGAGAAGCTGTCGGGCAAGGCCACGACGGCGATCACCACCGCCGCGACCGCCAGCAGGAATCCGGTGCCCTGTACCGCGAGCATGACGCCGACCAGCGGCTTCCAGTACCGGCGGAAGGCCGTGAAGGCGCCGCCGATCATCTCGCCCACGTCGAGCGGACGCAGGGGTATGACCCCCGGCTGCGGAGCCGGCGGGATCCAGCCCCCTGCCCACTGCGGCGCGGACTGCCCGGGATGCGGACCCCACCCGGCGTTGTACGACATCACGTTCCCCCTATTTGACCTGGAGGAACAAGGTATCCCGGCGTACCCCCGCACGGGAGCGGGGTGTCCGCCGGGCGGGACGACGGTCCCGCCCGGGCGGGCTTCCCCACCGGGCGGGACCGTCGGCGACGCGGCCAGGGGCCGCGTCGCCGTCAGGTGTTGACGCAGACGTTGCCGGCCGCCGGGTTGACCAGGCCGATGATGTTGACGCTGTTGCCGCACGCGTTGACCGGGATGTGGATCGGCACCTGGACGACGTTGCCGGACAGCACGCCCGGGGAGCCGACGGCGAGGCCGTTGGCGTTGGCGTCGGCGACGGCGGTACCGCCGGCGCCCAGAATGCCGGCCGCGGCCAGGACGGTGGCGGCGATCGCAGTTCGAATACGCATGTCACTCCAAGGTAGATGACGGAACGTCGAAGCAGGATCACACCGCTTGCGGGGCCCTTGAGCCCGGCATTCACCTGACCAACGGCGTGTTACGTCACCAAGGGCGACCGGGGCCGGCCGGCGCGGCGGTTCGTACCGCCCGTCCGTGTGCCGTATAGTTGATCTCGAGCTCGCCGCCGTGGAACACGGTGGGGGGACCGGCGTTGGTGGTCCAAGGAAAGACACCCCACTTCCCGTGGGGGGATGCAGGTGCAAGGCCTGCCCAGCGCTCGATCAAGGCCCCGGCCTCCTCACGGAGACCGGGGCCTTCGCGTACGTGCGGGGCACCGGGCGGATCGCCCCGGCCGTGGTCAGACCTCGCCCCGCCAGGCGCCCGTCTCGACCCCGCGCGACTCGATGAACAGCTTGAACCGCTTCAGGTCCCCGGCCACTTGGCGCTTGACGAAGCCGAGCTTGTCGGCCGCGCTCTCGGCCAGTCCCTCGGGCACCCAGTTCATGTGCAGGACGACCTTGGTGGTGCTCGCGTCGATCGGCTGGAAGACGACCAGGCCGGCCTGTCGGGTCTCCCCGTCCACCGTCATCCACGCGACACGCTGGTCCGGGAGCTGCTCGGTGATCCGCGCGTCGAACTCGCGCTGTACACCGTTCACGTTCGTCACCCAGTGGGTGAGCGTGTCGCTCCGCTGCTCGACGCGTTCGACGCCCTCCATGAAGGCGGGGAAGTCCTCGAACTGCGTCCACTGGTTGTAGGCCGTACGTACCGGAACGTTGACCTCGACGTACTCCTCGACATGCGACATGTGCACCCCTTCCCTGTCCCCGGCAGCCCCGCACCCCTCGGTGCCGGTCGCTCCGTCAGGACGTCCACGGCCCCGGGTACCCGCCCTCGCCAGGCCCATGCGCCGGCCCCGTCGGCACCGTGAGGGTGTCGGCTCCCGCCGTCGGGGCAGGGGCGTGGAGGTCCGTGCCGTCGCCGTCCACATCCGCCGAGGAGATGAATGAACGCCGCTCTCCGCCCGCTTGCCGTCCTGGCAGCCGCGATCCTGCTGACGGGCGCGGCCGGCTGGGCCGTCGACCTGCTGCTGCGCCGGGCCGACGCGCGTCACCCCGAAACACCCCTGTGGCACTCGCTGCGCCGCTGCCGTCCGGCGTTGCAGATCGTGCTCCTGGCCGCGCTGCTCAGAGGGGCCCTTCAGCAGACCGCGTGGCGGCCGCTCCAGGAACACGAGGCCGTCGTGGGCCGGGTCCTCTCGCTCGCCCTGATCGGTGCCGGTGCCTGGCTCGTCGTGGGCGTGGCCTCGGCCGTCGTCGAATCCGCGTACGCCCGGTACGCCACCGGCACCCGCGATCCGGCCAGGGTCCGCCGGGTGCGCACGCAGGTGACCCTGATCATGCGGGTCGTGACCGCCGTCGTCGTGGTCGTCGCGGCCGCGGCGATGCTGCTGACCTTCCCGAGCTTCCGCGCACTGGGCACCTCCGTGCTCGCGTCCGCCGGAATCATCGGCATCGTCGCGGGCGTCGCCGCCCAGTCCACGCTCGGCAACCTCTTCGCCGGGTTCCAGATCGCCTTCGGCGACATGGTGCGCATCGGGGACACGGTCGTGGTCGCGGGCGAATGGGGCGTGGTGGAGGACATCACGCTGACCTTCCTCGCCGTACGCACCTGGGACGAGCGGCGGATCACGATGCCCGTCTCGTACTTCACCACCCGCCCCTTCGAGAACTGGTCGCGCGGCGGCGTCCAGATGACCGGCACCGTCTTCCTCCACTGCGACCACGGCGCCCCCGTGGACCTCATACGGGACAAGGCGCGCGAGATACTCGACCAGTGCCGGGAGTGGGACGGGCGCGGCTGGGACGTGGCCGTCACCGAGACCACTCCCTCCACCATGGTGGTGCGCGTGATCGTCACGGCCAAGGATGCCGACGACCTGTGGACGGTGCGCTGTGCCGTACGGGAACAGCTGATCGCCTGGCTGTCGGAGAAGCATCCGGAGGCCCTGCCCCGCGTCCTCCTCGCGCCGTCGCCGGGGGCGCCCGGGTTCCGCGCGGCGGAGCCCGGCGGGTGAGCGGCCCGTCAACCGACCGCTCCCATCGGCGGGTTGGGGCGCTGCCCGCATAGGGGAACGGCCGAGGGGCACACGCGGCTCATGACCGTACCCAAGACAGCCGTCCTCGTCCTGGACAGCGCCGAGCCCGAAGTCCTGGCCCGCTTCTACGCCGAACTGACCGGTGCCACGGCCGGCCCCGCCGAGGGAGACGGAGACCTCATCCTCGTCACCGGCCGCACCGGCGTCGTCCTCGGCGTCCGCCGCGACCCGGACCACGCCCCGCCGAGCTGGCCGCCCCCGGGAGAGGCTCAGGGGGCCGAGCTGCGCATCCTCGTGGCGGCGCGGTCCCTCGACGAAGCCGAGCGCGAGGCGGTGAACCTGGGGGCCCGCCCGCTGGCCGCCGAGGGCGGCGAGACCCGGCCGGGCAGCCGGACCACGCTGCGCCGCTACGCCGACCCGGCGGGCCACCCGTTCGTACTCGCCGCGCACGAGGGGACGCCGGAGGGGTGAGCGGCGCGGCCCCGGAGGGACCGCACGCGGTGTCGCGGCGGCGACCGGCCGCCGGTGCGGTGAGGATCGGGGCATGGGCTTCCTCCTGCCGGTCCTCTTCGCACTGTTCGCGGCGTCCAGCAACGCGCTCGGGACCGTCCTCCAGCGGCGGGCGTCCCTCACCGTCCCGCAGAGCCAGGGATTCCGCTTCGGGCTCGTCCTCGACCTGCTGCGGCGGCCCGTCTGGATCGGCGGGATCCTGGCGGTCATCGCGGCCGGCGCCGGACAGGGCGCGGCACTGGCCACGGGGCCCCTGGCCCTCGTACAGCCCCTCTTCGTGCTGGAACTGCCGCTCGCCCTGCTGATCTCCTCGGTGCTCGCCCGGAGCCGGCTGCCGCGCACCCTGTGGCTCGCCGTGGGGGGAGTCGTGGCCGGGCTCGGCATCGTCCTGGTGGCCGCCGCTCCGACCGGGAACCGTACGCAGGTTCCGTTCGGCCGCTGGGTCCTGGCGCTGGCGGTGTGCGCCGCGGCGGTGGCCGCCCTGGCCGCGGCCGGGCTGCGGCGGCCGCCCGGCCGGATGCGGGCCGGCTGCCTCGGCGCGGCCACCGCGGTCTGCTACGCCGTCACGGCGGCCCTGATGAAGTCGGCCGTGCACGCACTCGACGACGGCGGCACGGGTGCGTTCCTGACGGCCTGGGAGACGTACGCCTTCGCCCTGACCGGCAGCTGCGCCCTGCTGCTCCTCGGACACGCCATGCAGGGCGGCCCCCTGGTCGCCTCGCAGCCCGCGCTCACCCTCGGCGACGCCGGCGTCGGCATCGCACTGGGGGTCCTGCTGTACGAGGAGCACCTGCGGGCCCACTGGTGGCTGGTCCCGCAGTTCCTGGGCCTGGCCGTGATCTGCGTGGGGGTACTGACCCTCTCCAGGGTCGCCACCCCGTCCGACACAGGCACCCCGTGAGAAAATACGCCTGCTCCTGGGCCCGTCTCGGTTATCTTGCCTCGTCCTGAACAGGCCAGGGAGGTCCCACACATGAGCAGTGCCCCATCGTCGTCCTTGCCCGAGCGGATCGAGCTCTCGGGCGAGGGGCTCGTCCTGCGCGACTGGACGGAGGCGGACCTGGCCGCGATGCCGGAGCTGTTCGACCACCCGGACATCGCGTACTGGACGCCGATCGTTTCGCCCTTCGGCGAGGCGGCCGCGCGGACACGGCTGGCCCGGGCCCGGCAGCTGCGGCAGGAAGGCACGACCGTCCTGCTCGCCATCACCGTCGACGGCGGCGCGGCGCTCGGGGAGATCATGCTGCGGCGCGCCCCTGAGGGCATGGAGATCGGCTACGCGGTCGGCCCCGCGCACCGGGGCCGGGGACTGGCGGCACGGGCGGTACGGGTGATGGCCGCGTACGCGTTCGAGCAGTTGGACGCGGAGCAGGTCATCCTCGAACTGGAGGCGGAGAACGCCGCCAGCGTCGCCGTGGCGCGGAAGGCCGGCTTCGGCCTGCTGGACGTACCGCTGATCAAGGGTGAGGAGAAGGGGCGGCCGTTCGTCCTGCAGACGTGGGGCCTCAACCGCCCCTCTTAGAGCTCCCGTCGCGCACGCCACGGTGATCCGGCCCGGGCCGCCGGTCGGCGTGCGCACGTCCGCGCGAGACATTCGAGGGCGGGTCGCGGCCGGCGCGGCCGGCCCTCGGCTCCGCCGCGGCCGGTCAGCCGGTGATCGAGAAGAAGATCGAGCCGTCCTCGGCCCACCACCAGGCGCCCTGACCCTCGTTCCACTCCGAGGCCCAGCCGTCGAGGGCCTTGACGAGCTCCTCCAGGTCGTACCGGAGATCGGTGTCGATCCGGTCCAGCACCGCGCGGTAGGCCTCCACCGCGGGCCCGGCCTTCGCCAGAGGCCAGCATCCGATCTCCGGTGAGCCGTCCAGGGGATGAGGGATGTGGAACGGGATCTCCGAGGGCGGGCCGCTGAAGACGTACTGGTACGGCAGCAGGTCCGCCGGGACGCCTTCCGCGCTCAGCGCGGCGTCCAGAGCCGAGAAGTACGTGACCGGACTGCGGTAACTCGCCAGGGTGGCGCTGTCGCTCGCGTTGTGGTCGATGATGATCTGGAGGGCCGCGTAGTAGGCGCTCCCGGCGTAGTCGGCGGAGGATTCGGCCCGGCCGGCGACCAGTTCCTCCAGTGCGTCGGGGACCGACAGACCCCAGTCCACGCCCTGGTAGTCGAGATCGGCCTGACGCGCCCGTGCCCTGGCCCGCATGTTCTCGAGGCGTCGCGATTCGTCGGCGGTCAGGTCCAGGGCGGGCACGAAGCGCATGACCTCGCCGCGGTTCGCCATGCTGTAGTTCACTACCTTGCTCATGGGGGTCATGCTGCCAAAGGGCACTGACACCCCCGGTGGCAGGGACCGCTTCGCGGCGTGTGGACGTGCCCCTTCGCTTCCACGGCACCGGCCGTTTCGCCGAGCCCGGTATCCCGCCGTCCGCTTCCTTCCGCGATGAGAACACCCGTCCCCGGACCGGCCAACCGTTCAAGATCCGTTAGGGTGTTCGGCATTCGCGGTGCGCTGCACGCGCCGCGCGGAGCACGCGCAGGACCGGGGGAGCAGCGAGTGAGCACGGCCAGGCCGCAGGTGGGCGGTGACGAGGGCGGACTCCTCGCCACGGTGAACGAGTTCTTCCACACCTGCATGGGCGACCACGCCCCCGGGCCGGACGAACGCCCGCACGACCGGCTCATCAGCGGGATGCAGCTCGGACGGACGCTCCTCGGCATGGTCGCCGCGGTGTGGCTCGTCGTGGCCTACCCGCTGAGTTCGGGCCGGGAGGAGTTCGTCCTCGGCAAGCTCGTCGAACTCGGCATCGCCTGCGCCATCCTGCTCGCGGGGAGCGTCATCGGCATCACCGCCTTCCTCGTCGCGGGCACCCCGGACCGGCGCCGCGCTTTCGCCCGGCGGCTGCTGGGACCGGTCGTCTCCATGCTGGCGCTCGCCCTGGGCCCCGCCGCCACCTGGCTGTCCCTCAGGACCATCAAGGGCGAACTCGTCGGCGGGGACGACCTGATGGGCTTCTTCTCCGCGATCGTCGGCCGCGGGATCCTGTGCTCGGTGCTCAGTTTCCTCGTACTCGTCATCGGCTGGCTGATCGCCATCGCCCTGCTGATCGCCTCGGTCCCGTACACGATCCTCACGGCCTACGTCTGCGTCACCACCTGCTTCCGCGCCTCCGACGTCCACCAGATGCTCCCGGCCCTGCTCTCGCCGCTGCTGGTGTGGTCGCTCTTCGCCTTCCAGGTCTTCAACGGCCCGGACGTCGCCGCACCCCCGGAGGTGCTGTACATGTTCCTCCTCGGCGGCCCCCTGTCGGTGACCGCGCTCTCGGTCTGGGAGGTGCGCCGCCTGCGCAGCCGGTACGGGATCACCCTGCGCCGGGCCCTGGGCCGCTGACCCCGCGCCGTGGACGGCCGGTCCACGCGGCGTGACCACTCCGGACGCGTCTGGGACAACGGCGCCGTACGGGGCAGACGCCCGGGAGGGGAGCGCGGACGCGCTCCCGGACCGGAGGGCTGATCATGCAATCGACTGCTGGTGGGAGCGGGGTCCGGAACGGCGCCTCCCGGACCGGCCTCGTCGCCGCTGCCCGGGCGGGACTGGCCACGCGCGGGGTCCTGTACGTCCTGGTCGGCGCGATCGCCCTGCGCATCGCGTTCGGCCAGGACCCGGGGCGGCAGGCGGACCGGCAGGGAGCGCTCGCCGGACTGGCGGTCGGACCCCTGGGGCGGGTCCTGATCTGGGCCGTCGGCATCGGCCTGGTCGGGATGACCCTGTGGCGCCTGTCGGAAGCCGCCTTCGGCGGTGCCGGGCCCGACGGGCGCAAGGCCGGCAAACGGCTGGCGGCGGCCTTCCGGGCGGTCTTCTACGCCGTGGTCGCGGCGTCCGTGTTCGCCTTCGCGGCCGGGCAGGGCGGCGGGAAGTCCAGCGACGAGCAGTCGCGCGACGCCACCGCGAGCGTCCTCGAATGGCCCGGCGGCCGTTGGCTGGTCGGTCTGGCGGGACTCGCCGTGGTCGTGGGCGGAGTCGTGATCGCCGTGTCGGCGGTGCGGCGTACGTTCCGCGACGAACTGGCGCTGCCCTCGCGGCCGGGCTGGCTGAGCGGTGTCGTCGAGGCGCTCGGCGTGGCGGGCGGCCTCGCCCGGGGCGCCCTGTTCGCGGGGGTGGGCGGGTGCGCGGTCTACGCGGCGGTGGAGTACGACCCCGGCAAGGCCAAGGGCATCGACGACACCCTGCGCGCCTTCGCCGACACCCCGGCGGGGCCGTGGCTGCTGGTCGTGGTGGCGGCGGGCCTGGTGCTGTTCGGCCTGTTCTCGTGGGCGATGGCCGCCTGGCGGCGGGTCTGACCGGCGCGCCGTGCCGAGGCGCCCGGACCCGCCGCGGCGGATGCCCCGCGGTTCCACGCGCCCGGCCCTCCGGCGCCCCCACCGGAACCGCGGTGCCGCCGGCGCAGCGAACCCGGCCGCCCGTCCGCCCGGCCGCGCCGGCTGGTGCGAGGTCGCCCGTACGCCGCCGATCGGCTCCCCGGGACGTGTCGCCGCGCCCGTCGCCGGTGACGGCGTGCAACCGTCTCCCCATGACCGAAGGCTTGACACCTCACCTCTCCCCGGCACGCATCACCGTCCTGGGCCTCCAACCCGGTACCCCGCCCTTCCGGATCGTCGAGCTCGACGGAGAGTTCGTCGGCCGGGCGGAGTCGATGACGGACGTGCTGCTGGTCGCCGCCGAGGCGGGGATCACCATCCATGACCTCGACGACCTGGACGAGGTCCGGTGGGTCGGCGGCGGGAAGTTCCACTGGACCCTGCACTGAGGGGCCCGGGCGGACGGCCCCGCCCGTTCCCGCCGGGCCGGTGTCGTCCTCCTCAGCGCCTGATGATCCCGTCGAGGGTCTGCGCCAGCGCGGCCTTGACCGCCGCGCGGTGGTGCAGGGCCACCGGCGCCGACGCGGGGTCCGGCCGCACCCCACGGTCCGCGAAGACGTAGAGCATCCGGAGCGTGCGCAGGCAGTTGGTCAGGTGTGCGGGTACCGGCGAGGGGATGCGGTCCGAGCCGAAGCGGGCGGCGACCGGTTCGAGCCACGAGGTCGCGTCGCGCTCGCTCATGTCGGGCCGGGTGAGCACCCGGGCGAGCGCCCTCGCCAGCCGGTCCTCCTCCAGCTGGTCGAACACGTGGGCGGTGGGCGCCGTGAGCCGCGCGGCGGCGAGGTCCAGCATCCGTGCCGGGTCCACCTCGGGACGGCATCCGAACCGGTTCAGCAGGTCCGCACCGTGCGCCACCGCGTGCAGCCAGCCCAGCTCCTCGTCGTGGCCCCTCAGGTCCTTCTCCGCCGGGTACCAGCGCTCGAAGGCGTCGACCCAGGCGGCCTTGAAGTCGCCCCTGGCCACGAGCATGTCGAGCACCAGAGGGGCGAAGGCACGGGCCTGGACCGCGGGATCGGTGAAACGGGCGGCCATCTCGTCACCCAGCGCCAGCCGCCGGGGCGCGGGTATCACCCCGCGGGCTATCCAGGCCGCGAGGACGGAGTGCGGGGGCCCGTCCCGGACCAGCGGATCCGGATCCGCGAGGGCAGCCGACAGCAGCCGCACCATCTCTTCCATGGAGCGGCCGGCGGGCACCGCGCAGTCGGCGGTTTCGATCTCGGTCCAGTTGATCACGGCGCGCAGGATAGCCCGCCGGCCTGCCGCACCGCCCGCTCTGCCGGCCTGCCGCGGTCCTGCACCGGCGCGCGCCCGGTGGGCCGTCCCGGGCGCACGCGACCGGCTTACGGCTTCCGGCGTCAGGCGCCTTCGCCGAGGACGGTGCGGATCAGCGCCCGCTGGTCGTCGGACAGGCACGGGTCCTGGACGTCGAGGACCTCGCCGTCGACGGTGATGCGGTAGTGGAAGCCGTCCGCCACCGAGGAGACGGCCCGGTGGGCGAGTTCTTCGAGCCGTGCCGCGTCCCGTCGGCCGGTGGTGTCGAGCGAGCGGAGCTTCTCGGCTCCGGTGAAGCCGCCGGTACGGGTGACCGTGATCAGCATGATCGTTCCTCCGGGTGCTGTGGGCCGGCGCGCGGTCCGCGCGCGGCGGCGTGCTGCCGCCGCTTCCGCGGGTGCCCCCGATGCAGGCCCGTGCCCGCCCGGCGGCCGGGAACGGCCGGAAAGCACCGCCGAGCGGCCGGTGGGGCGCGGTCGGGTCAGCCCTGGGGCACCGGACGGCGGCCCCACGCCGTGAGCATGCCGGGGCCGAGCTCGGCCAGGCCGGGGGAGTCGAGGTAGGCGAGCGCCTCGTCGAAGACGGCCGGTTCGAGCCGGCCCGGGGCGAGGAGGTCCGTCCACATCCGCTGCCAGGTCTCGCGCCAGAAGGCGGCGAGCGGGGCGCCCGGAGTCAGGGGCGGGCAGACCAGCTCCGCCGCGACGTCGGCCAGACCGGCCGCGCGCAGGGCGTGCGGGTAGGAGCGCACGGCGGCGACGTCGGTGCCGATGGTCTCCGCCAGCGTCCGCCACATGGCGTCCAGGGTGCGGCGGTACGCGGAGCGCGCGTCGGCGGGGTCGGGCACGTCCGCCGCATCGCTGAGGACGAGGTACCCGCCGGGCTTGAGGCGCTTCGCGAGGCGGTCGACGAGGGCCCGGCGCTCGGGGAGGTGCATGAGGACGAACCGGGCGTGGACCAGGTCGAACGAGCCGGGCTCCGCCGTGTCGTCGAGCCGGGTCAGATCGCCGGCGAGCACCCGCAGCCGAGGTCCGGCGAGCGGGGTCAGCCGGCTGGTGTCGCGGTCCAGGGCGACGACCTCGGCACCGGCCTCCTCGGCGAGCCAGCGTGCGACGGTGCCCGTACCGGCGCCGGCCTCCAGGCAGCGCCAGCCGGGGCCGACGCCGAGCGCGCGCAGCCGCTGCCGGGTGAGCGGGTCGTAGACGAGCGCCGCGTGGTCGATGCGCTCGCCCTCGCCGGGCCGCCCGGGCGGGAAGAGGGCCTCGCCGTACCGGCCCGCCGGCTCCGGGCGCTCCTCGGGTGATGTTGCTGCCACCGTGTGACTCCTTCGACCGGGAGGCCCGTACCGGCCCGCCCCACGATCGCCCGCCGGCCCGCCGGGACGACGGCATTGGGCCGGTCGGCGGCGCGCCCCGGGGCACGGCGCGTCCCCGCCCGGCGCCGTCCGTCCGCGTTCCTGCCGGCGGGGACCTGGTCCCGGGCCCCGGGAGCCGTCCGTCACCCCGCCCCCGCGGGGCTCCGCCGCGCGGTGAGCAGCAGGTACTCCCACTCCATGGCCCCGTCCCGCAGGGCCCCGGCCGCCAGGTCCGTGAGGGCCCCGTCGAGGGCGGCGGTCCGCTCGGGATCGTCGGCGATGTTCCGGTAGACCGTGATCGTCGGCCCGTAGGAGGCCTTGAAGAACTCGCGGAACTCCTCCGGTTCCCCGAACGCCTCCACGCGGAGCGTCCGCCGGCGTGCGTCGACATCGGTGACGCGGTCGCCCAGGAGCGTCCGTACGTGCTCCTCCCGCCCCCACAGCGGCGGCGGCTGCGCTCCCGGCGGGGGCGGCGGCGCGTACGGCTTCATGGTGGCGAACATCTGCCCGATGAACCCCTCCGGGGTCCAGCTGACGAGACCGATCGTGCCGCCGGGCCGGCAGACGCGCACCAGCTCGTCGGCGGCGGCCTGGTGGTGCGGGGCGAACATGACCCCGACGCAGGACATCACCGTGTCGAAGGCCCCGTCCTCGAACGGCAGCGCCTCCGCGTCCGCCTCCCGCCAGCTCAGCCGGGCGCCGCGCGCGGCGGCCTCCTGCCGCCCCACGGCCAGCAGCTCGGGCGTGAGGTCGGAGGCCACCACCTCGCCACCGGCCAGCGCGGCCGGGATCGAGGCGTTCCCCGACCCCGCGGCGACGTCCAGCACCCGGTCCCCCTCCTTCACCCCGCAGGCCTCCACCAGCGCGGGCCCGAGAGCCGCCACGAGCCGTGTCGCGACCGCGGGATAGTCGCCCAGTGCCCACATCGCCCGGTGCTTCGCCTTGAGCGCACGGTCGGCCTCGCGCGCGTCCGCCGTTTCGGTCATGCCACCCGCCTCCTCGTCGTACGGCCGATGGCCGTCCCTTCGAGCATAGGAACCCGGCGGGTCACCGGCCCGGCGAGACCGTCATGGCTCCGAGGGGGTGCACTCCGGGGAGGGCCGGTGCGCCGGCCCGCCACGGGCGCCGGCTGCCCATGACTCCGACAGGAACCGGTTCCGGGAGTACCCCCCTCGCGGGCGGGGCGCCGGTGTGGCGACACGCCCGCGGCCCCTCAGCCGCCGGCCAGCCGCCACGCGGCGAGGGCGAGCCTGGCCCGCATCAGTCCCGCCGGGGCGCTCAGGTCGAGGCCGAGGACCCTGCCGATCTGCTCGATCCTGCGGGCCACGCTGCTGTGGTGCAGGTGGAGCAGGTCGGCCGCCCGGCGCAGGGACCCGGTGGCGCAGTAGGCGTCCAGCGTCTCCAGGTCCTCCGGGCTGCCGGCCACGGCGGCCAGCGCCACGACATCGGGATTGCCGCGCAGCGTCTCCGGCGGCACCTCCGCCAGGAGCGCCAGCGCGCCCAGACCGGCGTAGCGGACGACGGGTTCGCGCGGCGTGGCGAACCGCAGGGCGGTACGGGCCTCCTGCCACGCCCGGTCGGGCCTCTCGGCAGCGCCGACGCCCGCGCACACGCCCTCCGGGAACCGGTCCGGATCCAAGGCGGCGGCCAGGATGACGCCCACCCCGGCGAGTACCGCCCCCTTCACCGGCCGGCCCGGGCAGACGAGCCCGCCCACCCGGTCCAGCGGCAGCAGCTGCGACCGAACGGCGGCGACACGGACCGGCGGACCGGCGGCGAAACCCAGGAGCCGCAGCGCCCGGGCCCTGGCCGCCTCGTCCGTGCCGGCGCTGATGACCAGCTCGACGAGGGCCGGGTCCGCCATGGTGGTACGGGCCGGCCCGTACCGTTCGACGGCGGCCGCCACGGCGATGGCGAGCCGCTCCAGCAGGACCTGGTCGAGCGGTCCGGCCGGCCCCGGCCGCTCCAGCCACACGGAGCCGATCTCCTCCTCGTCGAGGACGACGGCCACCCCGCCGGACGCGGACACGGATCCCGGCGCCCGCGGGACCTCGCGGCCGTCGGACGCCACACGGATCGTCCGCCCCGTGCCGTGGAGCCGGATCCCGGCGACGCACTCCGCGAGGCCCGCGGAGGCCCGGGCGAGCGCCGGCAGGTCCACCCGCCGGCGCATCAGCGTGTCGTAGAACGCGACGATGCGGAGCGCCCCGTCGACGTACGGATCGAGTCCCGAGAGCCGTACGGCCAGTGCCTCCATACCGGCAGCATAGAAGGCCGGCCGGCGGACGCGGCCCGCCGATCGGCGCGCGATCGGGCCGGGATGCCCGACGGGCGGCGGGCGACCCGGACCCGCCGGGCCCGTGAGGATGTTCGCCATGGACCCCGAACTCGAAGCCTTCATACCGTTCTTCCCCCGGACCGACCTGGACGACCCGGTCGCGGCCCGCGAGGCCTTCGCCCGACTGGCCACCGCGGTGCCGGCACCGGACGCCGCGCACATGCGGGTGGAGGACCGCACCGTCCCCGCCGACCCCGACGTGCCCGTACGGATCTACCACCCGCACGGAGCCCGGGGCGCCATCGTGTGGATGCACGGCGGCGGTTTCGTCATGGGCAACCTGGACACGGAGCACCCGTGGGCCAGCCGCATCGCCGCGGGCTCCGGCGCGGTGGTGATCTCGGTGGACTACCGCCTCGCCCCCGAACACCCCTTCCCCGCCGCCCTGGACGACGCCTGTGCCGTACTGGCCTGGACGGCCGCACACGCCGCCGACCTCGGCATCGATCCGGCCCGCATCGCCGTCGGCGGACACAGCGCCGGCGCGAACCTCGCCGCCGCGGTGACGCTGCGGGCCCGCGACCAGGGGGGACCGGAGATCCGGTTCCAACTGCTCAACCAGCCGGGGCTCGACGACCGCCAGGACAGCTGGTCGGCGCGGAACTTCACCGACACGCCCTGGTTCTACCGGGACAAGGCCGTCGCGGGCTGGCGGCACTACCTGGGCGCGCGGCCCGCCACCCCGTACGCCGCGCCGGCCCGGGCCGCCGACCTGTCCGGCCTGCCCCCGGCCTACCTCTCCACCGCGGAGTTCGACCCGAACCGCGACGAGGGCCTCGAGTACGGGCTGCGCCTGCTCCGGGCGGGCGTACCGGTCGAGATCCACCAGTGGCCCGGCACCTTCCACGGCTCGCAGGCCCTCCTGTCCGCCGAGGTCTCCCAGCGCCAGAACGCCGAACTCGGCGCCGTCCTGGGCCGTGCCCTCGCCGGCTGAAGCACCCGCCCCACCACCCGACAACCCCGAAAGGACCCGGACCTTGACGATCCGACCGAAGACCCGCACCCGCCTCGCCCTGTGCGTCGGCGTGGCCCTGCTCACGACCGCCGCCGCGGCCCCCGCGGTGGCGGCACCGCCTCCCCACGGCACGACGCCCGCGGAGCTGAAGACGGCGATGGACGCCGTCCACCGGGCGGGAATCCCGGGGGTGTACGCGGAGGTACGCGCCGACGGCCGGACCTGGCGCGGCGCCTCCGGAGTCGCCGACGTGACCACCGGACGCCCCGTCAGCCCGGACATGCGCCACCGCGTCGGCAGCGTCACCAAGACCTTCACCGCCGCGGCGGTCATGCAGCAGGTCGAGCGGGGCAGGATCCGGCTCGACGCGCCGATCGGAGACCACCTCCCCGACCTCGTGCCGGGAGAGCGCGGCAGGAAGATCACGGTGCGGATGCTGCTCAACCACACCAGCGGCCTCCCCGACTACGTCCGTTACGCCTTCCCCTCCCTGGCGGTGAATTCGCCCCAGAGCCTCGACGACAACCAGTTCCGGCGGTTCCGCCCGGCCGAACTGATCGAACTGGGGCTCGCGGCACCCCCCACCGGCGAACCAGGCGGCCCGACCGGGGTGTACTCCAACACCAACTACCTCCTGCTCGGCCAGCTCCTGGAACGGGTCACCGGCACCCCGGCCGAGGAGTACATCACCCGCCACGTCATCCGGCGCGCGGGCCTGCGGCACACCGGGTTCCCGACGGGCCCGCACCTCGACGGCCCGCACGCGCGCATGTACGAGGCGGCACACGGCCTCCTCGACCCGCCGCGCGACTACAGCGTCTACGACCCGTCCTGGGTCGGGACGGGCGCGGCCCTGGTGTCGACGATGGACGACCTCAACCGCTTCTACGCCAAGCTCCTCGACGGCAGGATCGTCAGCCGTGCCTCGCTGGCCCAGATGCAGCGCACCGTCCCGGTCCGTGCTCTGGACGGCACGACGGTCCAGTACGGCCTCGGCCTCCACAGGGTCACGGTCCGGGACTGCGGCACCTTCTGGGGCCACGACGGCTCGGCCTGGGGTGCCGGAACCATGTCCCTGACCCGCGACGACGGCAGGCGTCAGATGTCCGTCGCCTTCAACCTCCAGCGCTGGAACGCACGGGACGCCTCGGGGAACCCGCTGCCGCACCCCATCGACGACGCCCTTTCCACGCTCTACGGCGAAGCGATGTGCGACGGGGCGAACACCGCGCCGGACCACCCGTCCGCCCCCTGACGGACCCCGCCCCCGCCTCCCCGGCCGGCGCCGTCCGCCCGGCCGCGGAGGCGGCGGCCACCGGCCGGCCCGTGTGAAGTGGCTCACCGCCTCACCTCCCGCACCGGCCCGTCGTCGAGGATGTCGACGGGAAGAGACGCGAACGAGGGAGCCCCCGCGGCCATGACCACCGACCCGAGCCTGAGCGTGATCACGGGCGAACGTACCGGCCTGATCAATCTGGCCTACCGGTTCCTCGGCTCCCTGGCCGAGGCCGAGGACGCCGTGCAGGAGACGTACGCCCGCTGGTACGCCATGCCCCGGCACCAGCAGGAGGCCATCGAGTCGCCCGGTGCCTGGCTGACGAAGGTGGCGAGCCGCGTCTGTCTCGACGTACTCGGCTCGGCCCGGGCCCGCCGCGAGAGCTACGTGGGCCAGTGGGTTCCGGAGCCGCTGCCCGACCGTACGGAGTGGAGGAACGCCCGGCCCGCCGGTGCCGGCTGCGATCCGGCCGACCGGGTCACCCTGGACGAGTCGGTCGACATGGCCTTCCTCGTCGTGCTCGAATCCATGACCCCGGCCGAGAGGGTCGCGTTCATCCTCCACGACGTCTTCCGCTACCCCTTCGCGGAGGTCGCCGCGATCCTCGGCCGTACCCCGGCGGCCTGCCGCCAACTGGCCTCATCGGCACGCCGCCGCATCGGTACGGCGCGCCCCCACGCGGGCACGGCCGCTCGACGGGCCGGCGCCATCAGGGACTTCAAGCAGGCCTGGGAGGCCAAGGACGTCGCCGCCCTCGTCGGCCTCCTCGACCCCGACGCCACCATGATCGCCGACGGTGGCGGCCTGGTCGGCGCGGTACTCCGCCCCGTCCAGGGCGCGGAGGCGATCGCCCGCCTCATCACCGGGATCGGCGGCAGGGCGGCGCCCGGCCCGACCCTCCTGGAACGGTCGGTCAACGGCCGCCCCGGGCTGGTGGCCCAGCACGCCGGCACCACCGTCACGGTGGCCGCGTTCGGGTTCACGGACGACCGGATCACCCACATCTGGGCGGTGCGCAACCCGGAGAAGCTGCGGACGTGGAACTGAACGGTCCCGCCGGGGCGGGGCCGGTGCTCCGGCCGCACCACGGCCCGGCGGCGGTCACTTCTTCAGGCAGAGCCGGCGGTACGCCTCGTCGTAGGCGACGTCGTAGCCGACCCGGTAGCCGTTCTGGTACGCGGTGATCAGCACGTCGGGCTTCGTCGGCGGGACCAGCTCCGCGTGCTCGCGGGTGCAGGTCAGCCGGGCGTCCTCCTTGCCCCAGTTGGCACCCGCCGCCTGGCCGGCGGCGGCCATGCTCTGCGGTGTCTGCGTCTGCGGCGGCGTCGTCTGCGCCGGGGGGAGCTGCGGCAGGTCGCAGTTCCTCTCGTAGGTGTGCGCGAACGCCCGGTCGTACCCCTCCACGTAGCCCTGCCGCTTGCCCTGCTCGTACGGGTTGGGGTTCACCGGCGACAGCGGGGGCGGGAGCTTGCGGCACTCCAGGCCGTTCTGGTGGCCGGCCGCCGTCCCCTGCCTGAAGCCCTCGCGGCAGCCGAGGTGGTACGGGTCCGCGGGCTGGCTCAGGAGGTGGCAGACGCGGGGGAGCGGGGGAGCGGCCGGAGCCGCCGTGGCCGCCGGGGCGGACGCGAGCAGGGCGATGAGCGGTGCCGCGCCGAACGCGATGAGACGTTTCATGATGCTCCTCCGGGCAGCCCGGACCGTACGCCCGAAGGCCCGGGGCGGGGATTCGGACGAAGGGAGCGGACGGGGGAGGTCCGCCGCCTTCGCGCCGCGTGCCGGCGACCGGTGGAGGGACGCCGAAGCGCGTCGCTCCCCCCATCGTCCCGCTCGGGGTACGCCGTGTCGAACGCCGTGTCGAACGTCGGCGCGCGGCCCCGGGGCGGCCGGACACTCCGCCGGGGCGCGGACCGGAATCGCCACCGGGCGGAGCGCCTAGTTCCGCACGGTGGGTGCTTCCGAGATGATGTGCGCTCGTCACTCCCGGCCGAAAGGAACGGAGCATGGCCACGTGGTGGTCAGGGCAGGGCGTACTCCGCCGCAAACCGATCGAACACATCGAAGAGCCCGAAGGCGCACCCAGTGAGCAGCTCGCCCGCACCCTCGGCCTGTGGCAGCTCACCGCGATCGGCGTCGGCGGCATCATCGGCGCCGGCATCTTCACGCTCGCCGGGACGGTCGCCAACGGCGTCGCGGGTCCGGCGGTGCTGGTCTCCTTCCTCATCGCCGGCGTGGCCAGCGCCGCGGCGGCGTTCTCCTACGCGGAGTTCGCCGGCCTGATCCCGAAGGCCGGTTCCGCGTACACCTACGGGTACGCCGTCCTCGGCGAACTGGCCGGCTGGTTCATCGGCTGGGACCTGCTGCTGGAGTACACGGCCATCGTCGCGGTCGTCGCCATCGGCATCTCCGGCTACTTCAACTTCCTCCTGGAGGAAACGGGCGCCTCCCTCCCGACATGGATGCTCGGCGCCCCGGGCACCGGCGAAGGACACCGCTTCGACCTCATCGCGGCCGTCCTGTGCCTGTTCACGGCCTACCTGCTCACCCTGGGCATCAAGAACGCGGCACGCTTCGAGACCGTCGTGGTCGTCCTCAAGGTGCTGGTCGTCCTGCTGGTCGTCGTGGTCGGCTTCTTCCACATCAGATCCGAGAACTACACGCCCTTCTTCCCGTACGGCGTGGGCGGCGCCTTCACCGGCGCGGCGACAGTCTTCTTCGCGGTCTTCGGCTACGACGCCATGAGCACGGCGGCGGAGGAGTCCAAGGACGCGCAGCGGCACATGCCCCGGGCGATCATCTACTCCCTCGCCATCGCCATGGTGCTGTACGTCCTCGCCTGCCTGGTCCTGACGGGCATGCAGAAGTACACCGAGGTCGACCCGGAGAGCGGGTTCTCCAGCGCCTTCAAGGCGGCCGGGCTGCCCGTGGTGGCCGACATCATCGCGGTCGGGGCGATCATCGGCATCCTCACGGTGATGTTCACCTTCATGCTCGGCGTGACCCGCGTGTGGTTCTCCATGAGCCGTGACGGACTGCTGCCGCACTGGTTCGCCAAGACGCACCCGACCCGGCACGTCCCGACCCGCGTCACCTGGATCGTCGGCGTGGCATCGGCGGCCATCGCGGGATTCGTGCCGATCGGGGAGGCGGCGGAGCTCACCAACATCGGGATCCTGCTCGCCTTCGCCGTCGTGTGCACCTCGGTCATCGTGCTCCGCTACCGGCGCCCCGACCTGCCCCGCACGTTCCGCACGCCGCTCATGCCCTTCACCCCCGCGATCGGGGTCATCGCCTCGGTCTGGCTCATCACCTACCTGCGCGTGGAGACGTGGATCCGTTTCGGGCTCTGGTTCCTCATCGGACTGGTCGTCTACTTCGCCTACTCCTACCGCCACTCCAAGATGGCCGGGCGCACCCCGGACCCGGCCTCCGGAGGGAGTCCGCGGGTGTAGGAGGGCGCGCGCCTCACGGCCGCGCCATCCGGGACGGGGCGGGAGCGCGTTCGCGGACGGGGACCTGCCGCGCCCGCGGTCCCGCCTAAACCGCCGACCGGGAGCCGAGGGCGCCGGGCGTCTTCGGGATCCACGACGGCACGGCCGTGGCGTCCGCGAGGTCCGCCTCGTCCATGTACACGTACCAGTCGCGGTCCTCGCCGCCCATGCCCGCTCGGGCGCTGATCTGCTTGATCTGGCCCGTCGTGTGGAAGTAGAGGACGATGCCCTGCCGCTTGGAGCCCTCGTCGTAGAACTCCGCGGTGACCTTCCCGCGGGCGCCCTCGCCGAAGGCGGAGATCCAGTTCCGCGCCGTCGGCGCGGGGGCACTGTGGACGGTGCCCGGCGCCGCGAGGGCGGCCAGTTCCTCCGCGTCCCCGTCGGCCGTCCGCCAGACCACCTCCTGGGCGATCCGCAGCGTGCCCGCCGACGGGTACCCGACCACCGCCAGCGGCTCGTGGCTGCCGTAGTCCCCGGCGTAGCGGACGTCCCGCTCGTCCGGCAGCTCCGAACAGGCCGTCAGCGCGCCGGCCGTCGCAGCGGCGACGACGGCGACGGCGGCCCGCCGGGCCGTCGCCGAAACCATCCGCCGGGCCCGGCGGTGCGCCTCCCACCTGCTGCGTTCGTCCATGCGGTCACGGTAGCGGAGGGCAACGGCATGTCCGCAACGTCCCGTCCGGGCGGCTGCCCGCAGCCGTCCCGCCCGTCCCGCGGCGTCGGCTCCACGGCCCGCGCAGGGCCGGAACGCTCCCGTCCGGCCGGAAACCGCGCCGGCCCGGGGTGCCGTGCGGGGCAGGCCCGCCGGCCGGTGCGTCAGGTGCGCGCCAAAGAGGAGGTCCGTACCCCGCCGAGGGCGGTGCACGGGGTTTTCGCTCCGGTACGGTCCGTGTGCTGGCGGTATACGGTATGTGATCTTCCTTCACGTCTTCCCCGCAGGGCCCGCGCACGAGGGACACTTCCGGCCGATCACCGTCCGGTCCGTCCCCAAGGGGCAGACGGCGTACGGGTGTTCTGCCTAGCCTCCCGGGCCATGAGATCACCTCTGACGGGCCGCCTGAGCCTCGCCGCCGTCCTCGCCTGCGTCCTCGCCGTGTTCGGCCTCGCCCCGGCCGCGAGCGCCGACCCGGCGCCGGCCGCACTGACCTTCAGCACCAGCAGCGCCACGACCACCCCGGGTGGCACGGTGCAGCTGTCGATGACGCTCACCAACAACAAGAGCCACGACGTCTGGTTCGTCTACCAGACGATCGACCCGACCTGGCTGACCACCCAGCGGCCCGATCTGAAGTACGCCTTCACCGGCTGTTCCCTGGCCACCGCCTCCGGCAGCACCGCCTGTTCCGGGACCGGTCCGGCGAACCTCGGCGGCAACTACGGAGCCACCATCCCGCCCGGCCAGAGCCGCACCGTCACGCTGACCCTCCAAGTCGCCGCCGACTCCGGCTGCAACGGCAACATCGGCTTCTACAGCTACTACTACGCCGAGTTCAGCGACAGCAGCAACACCACCGGCGGCCCGGTCTACACGCCCGAGACGCGCGTCCTCTGCGCCTGACGGGCCGTCCGGCCGCCACCGTCGGGGTGCGTGGCCGGAAATGAACCCAGCCCGGGTTTCCGGTGGTCCCGGCCGCCGGAGCCCGGTCCGCGGACAGCCCGGGTCCGCCCCGGCGCACCACGCCGGGTCCGGACCAGCGCGCGACCCTCCGCGCGTCTCCGGGCCCCCGTCGGCGGGAGTGCGCCCGGCGGGCCGGGCCCGCCGACCACCTCCGCCGTGCGCCCCCCTCGTGCGCCCGCACTTTCCCGCCGGTTTTCGCGACACCCTCACAAACGCTACACAGAGACATCACCATGTGACGCGACGGATGCGTCGACGACTGGCTTCTGAGGGGGCGCCGGCGTCACGCGAGGGGGTGCGTCCGCTCCGTGCGAGCCGTGCTCACCCCTGCCCGGGAGGGGACTTCACCGCATGGAGCGGACCATACGCACGGCCGTGTTCACGGTGGGCGCGCTCATCGCCGCACTCGGCCTGCCCGCGGGGGCGGCACACGCCGACGCCCCCGCGCAGCGCACCGACTTACGGGTGCTCGTCGTGACCGACGGCGGGCCCACCACCGCCGCCATCGCCGCCGAACTGGAGTCGGCGGGCACTCCGTACACCCGGGTCGACCTCACCCGGAGCGACCGGCCCGCCATCGACGCCGCCTTCCTCGCCGACAGCGTCGACGGCCGGCCCCGCGCCAAGTACCAGGCCGTCGTCCTGCCCAACGACAACCCCTTCCCGGCCGGCTCGGCCGAGATGGCCGCCCTGACCGGCTACGAGCGCACGTACGGCATCCCGCAGGTCGACGCGTACACGTACTCCCGGCCCCAGGTCGGCCTCCAGTACTTCACCCCCGGCGGCTACGCGGGCAGCCTCGACGGCGTCCGCGCCGGGGTCACCACGGCCGGCCTCGGCGGCCCCTTCGGCTACCTCGACGGCGCCGTGCCCTTCGAGGACAACTCGCCTTCCGTCGGCGAGAGCTACGCCTACCTCGCCCAGCCCGCGCCGGGCGCCGACTTCACCACGTACGTGGACGCCCCGGTCCCCGGCACGACCCGGCGCGGCTCGCTCGTCGGCGAGTACCGGCACGACGGCCGGCGCGAACTCGTCGTCACCTTCGTCTACAACCAGTACCAGCAGCAGTTCCGCCTGCTGGCCCGCGGCATCGTCGAGTGGATGACCGGCGGCGTCCACCTCGGCGCCTCCCGCAACTACTTCGCCGTCCACGTCGACGACGTGTTCGCCGCGGACGACCGCTGGGACAGCGTGCTCGACTGCACGCCCGGGGACGTGGACTGCGCGAACGGCGCCGGCACCCCGAACCCGATCCGCATGACCGGCGCCGACGCCACCCACGCCGCCGACTGGCAGACCGCCCGCGGCTTCACCCTGGACATGGTCTACAACGGGGCCGGCAGCCTGGACCAGCGCGAGGACGACAACGGCGCCGACGCCCTCGCCGACGTCCTCCTCGCCCAGCGCGACCGCTTCCGCTGGGTCAACCACACCTACACGCACGCCTACCTCGGCTGCCGGCAGGACGTCAGCACCGTGCCCTGGAAGTGCGCCACCGAGCCGGACGGATCCACCCAGTGGGTCAGCCGCACCGCCATCAGCGACGAGATCGCGCTCAACCGCGTCTGGGGCCAGACCGCCGGACTGCCCCTCCACAACGACGAGCTGGTCACCGGCGAGCACTCGGGGACGAAACTGCTCCCGCAGCAGCCCCAGGACAACCCCAACCTGGGCCCCGCCCTCGCCGACAACGGAGTGCGGTGGCTGGCCTCGGACAACTCCCGCGACCCCCGTCAGAGGCTCGTCGGCCCGGCCGCCACCGTCGCCCGCCACCCGATCAACGTCTACTACAACGCGGGCAGGGCCGCCGAGCAGACCGACGAGTACAACTGGATCTACACCCGCCGCTCCCAGGGCGGCAGCGGGATCTGCGAGGACCACGCCGACACCACCACCTGCCTGCCCGCACCGCTGGACACGTCCACCGGCTACGCGGGCCACATCGTCCCGCAGGAGGTCCGCACCACCCTCGGCCACGTCCTGTCCAACGACCCCAAGCCGCACTTCATCCACCAGTCCAACCTCGCCGAGGAGCGCATCGCCTACCCCGTCCTGGACGGCGTGCTCGACGGGTACGGCGCCCTCTTCGCGGACAACGCGCCCGTGGAGAACCTCCGGATGAAGGACATCGGCGCCGAACTCCAGCGCCGCGCGGCCTGGCAGGACGCCGTCCGGGCCGGCCGGGTCACCGCGTACCGCATCGGCGACACCGTCACGGTCGAGGCCCCGGACGGCCTCGCGCTGCCCGCGACGCTCCCGGCCGGAACCCGCCGGGGCACCGCCGCCTTCGGCACCGCGTACGCGGGCCGGGTCTCCGGCTGGACGGCCCCGGCCGGCCCGCCGTCCGCCTTCCACCTCCCGCCGTCCGCCACCGCCACCGCCACCGCCGGCGCCGGCGAACGGACCGGTGCGGCCACCGCCCCGCGCCCCGGCCCGGGGACCCTCCCCGCCCCGCGCACGTACGTCCCCGACGCCGTGCGCGAGCCCGGCTCCGCCGCCCACCGGGGCTGACCGGCGTACAGCGGGTCCCGGCCGCCGCCGCGCGGCCCGGACCGCCAGGCCGCCCGCCCCCGCCACCCCACACTCCGGCCGTGGAGCCCACCCATGCACGTTCACCACGGCGCGCGGCGTTCCGTCGCGACGCGTGTCACCCTGCTCACCGAAGGCACCTACCCGCACAGTCACGGCGGAGTCAGCGTGTGGTGCGACCAACTCGTCCAGGGCATGCCCGACTTCGACTTCGACGTCATCGCGGTCACCGGCACCGGCCGCGAATCCCCCGCCTGGGACCTGCCCGGCCACGTGCTGGACGTCCGGTCGGTCCCCCTCTGGGGCGCGCCGCCCGAAGGCCGCCGGCCCCGTGGGCGCGCCGAGCGCCGACTGGCCGCCGCCTACGAGCGGTTCCTCACGGCCCTGGTCGACCCGCACGCCGAAGCCGGCTTCGCCCCGGCGCTGTACACGATGGCGAGCGCCGCGGCGGACGGACACCTGAGCCCGTTCCTGCGGGGCGACCGCGCGATCAGGATCCTCGCCTCCGCGTGGAACCGTCCGGGACTCGCCGTCCGCGAGTCCCGGCCGACCCTGCGCGACGCCCTCACCACGACCACCCTGCTGGAGCACGCCCTGCGCCCGCTCGCCGCACCACCCCCGGAGCACGGCGTCGCCCACGCCGTCAGCGGCGGCGTCGCCGTCCTGCCGGGGCTGGCCGCCCTTGAACGGCACGGCGTGCCGCTGCTGCTCACCGAACACGGCGTCTACCTGCGCGAGCGCTACCTCGGCTACCGGACCGCGCCCTACCGCTGGCCCGTCAAGGCCGTCGTCCTGGGCTTCTTCCGGCTGCTCGCCGAGGAGAGCTACCGCAGGGCCGCCCTGATCACCCCGGGCAACCGCTACAACCGGCTGTGGGAGGAGGAGGGCGGCGCCCGTCCCGAGTCCATACGCACCGTCTACAACGGCGTCGACCCCGCCGCCTTCCCGGCGGCCGGGCCCGAGCCGGACGTCCCCACGCTCAGCTGGGCCGGCCGGGTCGACCCCATCAAGGACCTGGAGACCCTGATCCGCGCCTTCGGCCCGGTCCGGCGCGAACTCCCCGAAGCCCGGCTGCGTCTGTTCGGCGGCACCCCGCGCGGCGGAGAGGCGTACCGGGAGCGCTGCGAGGCCCTGGCCGCGGAGCTCGGGCACGGCGCGGCCGTCGTCTTCGAGGGCCGGGTCGACGACATCAAGGACGCCTACGCGGCGGGGAACGTCGTGATGCTCTCCAGCATCAGCGAAGGCTTCCCCTTCACCCTGATCGAGGCCATGTCCTGCGGCCGGGCGACGGTCTCCACCGATGTGGGCGGCGTACGGGAGGCCGTCGGCGACACGGGACTGGTCGTCCCCCCGCGCGACCCGGAGGCCATGGCCGCCGCGGCCCTGGAACTGCTCTCCGACGCCCCGCGCCGGGCGGAGATGGGCCGCGCGGCCAGGCTGCGGGTCATCGAGCAGTTCACGCTGCGCCAGACCATCGACACCTTCCGCTCCATCTACCTGGAACTGCCCTCCCTCACCCGGCCCTCCGCGATCCCGCCCCGCCCCGTGACGGCGGCGCCCGCCGCGCCCGCGAACACCGCGTCGGCCGGCCCCGCCCGCTCCCGCCCGCCCCGCCCCGTACCCTCCTGGGCCCGGGACGACGCCCCGGAACCCCAGGACCCCGGCACCCCGGCGGTCTCCGGCACGGGGAGCCTCGCCGGATGAGCGGGCCCCTGGACCTCGAACCGCGCGGCGGTCAGGACGACACCCTCACCCTGCGGCTGACCGCGCCCGAGCGGCCGGCCGGGACGCGGGGCGGGAGCCGGGCCGGCCCCGTGGCGCCCGGCCCCGTGACCCCGGCGGAAGCCGTGAACCGGCTCGCCGCCGAGCTCGCGGACCGCGTCGGCCCCGCCGTGCACCCGTACGAAGTGGCCGCCCTGCTCGAAGCCGACGGCCTGTCCGCCGACACGATCCGGCAGCGCTACGGCCACCCCGACATCTTCTCCCTCGCCACCGCGCTGTACGAGCGGGTACCGCGCGCCTTCCCGGAGCCGCCCCGGGGAGCCGACCCGTGGCGCCCGGACCACCTGCGCTGCCTGCTGCGCGGGGCGCTGTTCGCCCTGCCGGCCCTGGCCTACCTGCTCACCGCACCCCTGTGGCGGCCCGGACAGCACGTCGGCGCCCTCGTCACCGCGGGCGTCCTCTCCTGGGCCTGGGGCCAGGCCCTCGGCCACCGCGCCTACCTGCGGATGGTGGCTGGCCGCCGCGAGGCCGCCCGCGTCCTGCTGCGCGGCGCCCCGCTCGGCGCCGCGCTCGCCACGGCCGCCGCCGCGCTCACCGCCCACGGCTCCCCGGTGCTCTGGGTGGCGGCCGCCCAGTCGCTCTACCTGGCCGCCGCCGGCGTCCTGCTCGTCCTGGGCGGAGAACTGCGGCTGCTGGCCGCCCTCGCCCCGCTCGTCGCGGGCACCGCCGTACTGCCCTGGTGGGATCCGGGAGCACCGCTGCGCGCCGGAGCGGTCCTCCTGGCGCTGGCCGCCACGGCCGTCGCCGCCGGCCTGACCCTGCGCGCCGAGTACACCGCCCCGCCCGCGCCCGGCGAGGGCGCCGGGCCCCCGCTGCGGCACTCCCTGCCGTACGGCCTGTTCGGCCTGGCCGCGGCCCTGCTGGTGCTGCTGGCCGGGCGCCGGGAGCCGTACGCCGTGATCGTGCTCACCGTCAGCATGGGACCGGCCGAATGGCTGCTCTACCGCTACCGGGGCCTGTCGGCCGCCGCCCTCGCGGCGTCCGCGACCCCCGGCGGCTTCCGGCTGCGGTCGGCCGGAGTCCTCGCCCTCTGCATGCTCGGCCACGCCCTGCCGCTGCTGCCCGCCGCACTGCTCGCCGGAGCCGGCCCCGCCACCCTCCCGCTGCTCGCGGCCACCCTGTGGACCGCGCTCCTGCTCCAGGCCTTCGGAGTGGCCTGGCCCCCGGCCCTGATCTGCCTCGGGGCCGCGGGTACCGCCGGCGCGGTGACCCGGTTCGGCCTGCCGCCGGGGCCGTCCGTGCTGCCGCTCTGCTGCGCCGCCGCCGCGCTGTGCCTCACCGGGTGCGCGCTGCGGCTCCTCGGCCGGCCCGCCGCCCATGCCTGACGACCCCGCCCGGGCCCGCGGCCGACGGGCCGGCCCGGCCGGGCGGCCCCGGCCGGGCCGCGCCCCGGCCCCACCTCCGCATCCGCACGCACCGCACCACCCACCGAAAGGAGAGGTCGGTTGACCTCCGCACCGCTCGCAGCCGTCACCGGCGCCGAAGGCTTCATCGGCTCCCACCTCACCGAGGCACTGGTCGCCCGGGGGTACCGGGTCAGGGCCATGGCCCAGTACAACTCCTTCTCCTCGTACGGCTGGCTGGAGACCCTGGCCCCCGACGTCCTCGACCAGGTGGAGATCGTCCTCGGCGACGTCCGCGACCCCGGGTCGGTCCGGGGACTGCTCGACGGCGCCGACTGCGCCTACCACCTCGCCGCCCTCATCGCGATCCCGTACTCCTACCGGGCCCCGCACAGCTACGTGGACACCAACGTCACCGGCACCCTCAACGTGCTCGAAGCGGTCCGCGCCCTCGGCACGCCCAGGCTCGTGCACACCTCCACGAGCGAGACGTACGGCACCGCCCGGACCGTCCCCATCACCGAGGACCACCCCATCAACACGCAGTCCCCGTACGCGGCCTCGAAGGCCGGCGGCGACCGGCTCGCCGACAGCTACCACGCGAGCTTCGGAACCCCCGTGGTGACCCTGCGCCCCTTCAACACCTTCGGACCGCGCCAGTCGATGCGCGCCGTGATCCCCACCGTCATCGGCCAGGTGGCGGCGGGGGAGCGCGTCATCACCCTCGGCGACCTGCGCCCCACCCGGGACTTCAGCTACGTCGAGGACACCGCCGCCGCCTTCCTCGCGGTCGGCACCGCACCCGCCGCGCGGGTGGTCGGCCACACCTTCAACTCCGGTACCGGCACCGAGATCTCCGTCGGCGATCTGGTCGCGCTGATCGGCAAGGTCATGGAGGCACCCGTCGACGTGCGCGAGGACGCGCAGCGGCTGCGGCCGGCCGCCTCCGAGGTGATGCGGCTCGTCGCGGACGCCCGCAGGCTCACCGCCGCCACCGGCTGGACACCCCGGCACACCCTGGAACAGGGCCTCGCGCACACCGTGGACTTCTTCCGCGACCCCGCCAACCTGGCCCGCTACAAGACCGGCATCTACAACGTCTGACCGCGGCACCTCCCCCCACCACGGTTCATCACCCGACAGATGGAGGAACTCCCCGTGTACGCAGTGATCCTGGCGGGCGGCAAGGGCGTCCGGTTACGCCCTTACACGACCGCCCTGCCCAAGCCCCTCGTCCCCATCGGCGACCAGCACGCCATCCTCGAGATCGTGCTGCGCCAGCTGTCGGCCGCCGGATTCACCCGCTGCACCATAGCCATCGGCCACCTGGGTGAGATCATCCGCGCCTACGTCGGCGACGGCTCCCAATGGGGGATGAGCATCGACTACGCCACCGAGGAGAGCCCCCTGGGCACCATGGGCCCGCTGCTGAACCTCCGCGACCGGCTCCCGGAAAGATTCCTCGTGATGAACGGCGACGTCCTGACGGACCTCGACTACGCCGACGTGCTGCGCCGCCACGAGGCCTCGCGCGCCCCGCTGACGATCGCCACGTACGCGCGCAAGGTGCACATCGACTTCGGCGTGCTGACCACCGACGCCAGCCGCGTCGTCGGGTTCACCGAGAAGCCCAGCATGGACTACCGCGTGTCCATGGGCGTGTACGGTCTGACCCGCGGCACCCTCGACGGCTACACCCCCGGCCTGCCGCTCGGCTTCGACGAGCTCGTCCTCGACCTGCTCCAGGCCCAGAACCCGCCGCACGCCTACGACTTCGACGGCTACTGGCTCGACATCGGACGCCCCGACGACTACGACCGGGCCAACGCCGAGTTCACCAGCCGCAAGTCCCTGCTGCTCAAGGGAGCCTGAGCCCTCATGCGCATCCTCGTCCTGGGCGCCACCGGCTATCTCGGAGCCCATGTCGCCCGCCGGCTCCGCGCCCTGCCCGACGTACGGGTCCTCCACGGCGGGCGCCCGCCCGGCGCCGAGATCGGCATCGACCTCGCCACCGACCCCACCGGCCGGCTGGCCGGAACCCTGGCGGCGGCCGCCCCCGACGCCGTGGTGAACTGCGCGGGCGCGACCGGCGGCGACCCGGTCGCCCTCGCGGAGGTCAACGCCCGCGGCCCCGCCGTCCTGTGCGCGGCCCTGCGGGAGGCCGCCCCGGCGGCACGCCTGGTCCACCTGGGCTCGGCCGCCGAATACGGCCCGGGCGCCTTCGGGACCCGGGCGGGGGAGGCCGCCGCCACCCGCCCGGTCACCCCGTACGGTGCCACCAAGCTGGCCGGGACGGTCGCGGTGACCGCCTCCGGCCTGGACGCCGTCGTGCTCCGCGTGGGCAATCCGGTGGGCCACGGCGCACCGGTCACCGGCCTGCCAGGAAGAGTCGCCGCCCTGCTGGGCGCGAGCGGGCCGGACCCGGGAGCGGTCCTGCGACTGGGCGACCTGTCCGCGTACCGCGACTTCGTCGACGTACGGGACGTGGCCCGCGCGGCGGAGCTCGCGGCCACCGCCTCCGGGCCGCTGCCGCCGGTGCTCAACATCGGCTCGGGCGACGCCGTACCCGTCCGCGACCTCGTCCACGGCCTGGCCCGGCTGGCCGGCTTCCGGGGGCGGATCGAGGAGGACACGGGCGGCGCGGCCGGTTCCGCCCGTTCCGCCGAGGTGTCGTGGCAGTGCTCCGACATCACCGCCGCGGCACGGGCCCTGGGCTGGAGCCCGCGGCGGCGACTGGACGACATGCTGGCCTCCCTGTGGGGCGTGGACGCCGGGGCGGCCGCCCACGACGGCAGCCGCGTGCCATGAGCCTGCTGGTCCCGCTGTACGTCCATCCGGCGGAGGACCCGGGAGCCTGGGCCCGGCTGATCGCGGCGGCGTCCCGGACCCACTCGGTGGTGCTGAACCCCGCGAGCGGTCCGGGCCCGCGCCCCGATCCCGCGTTCACGGCCGCGGCCGCCGCCCTGCGCACGGCCGGCGCCCGGCTGCTCGGTTACGTCGACACCGCGTACGGGGCCCGGGAAGGAGCGCAGGTCAACTACGAGACCCTGCGCTACCAGGAGTGGTACGGGGTCGACGGCTGCTTCCTGGACCGGGTGACGGCGGACCGGCAGGGGCTGCGGGCCTGCCGCCGGCTGGTCCGCTCGCTGCGCCGGCTCGGCGCGGCCACCGTCGTCCTGAACCCGGGGGTCCATCCGGAGCCCGGGTACCTGCGCTGCGCCGACCTGGTCGTGACCTTCGAGGGCGACTGGCTGACGTACGTGGCCGAGTTCACCAGACCCGGATGGACGGCCCGCCACCCGGCCGAGCGTTTCTGCCATCTGGTCTAAGCGGTCCCCGAGGCCCTGGTCCCGCTCGCCGTGCGCACCGCCCGCGAACGCGGCGCGGCCGTCTGCGGGCCGGTCACCGGCGGACTCCCCAACCCCTGGGCGCGGCCGACCCCGGCCCTCACGGCCCCGGACGACTGAGCCGGACGGCCGGTACGAGGACCACACGGGCGGGGCGGCCCCGCGCGCCCCGGCACGGCCGGCCGCCCCCCCGTGCTTCCATGACGGACGTGCCCGGCCCGGGACTCCCGCCACCGCCGACAGAAAGCACCACGATGGCCGCGATCCTCGCCCCCGCGACCCGTTCCCCCGCCACCACCACGCCCTACGACGTCGGCCTGCCCGTGCTGCGCGCGGTCCTCGGCGTGATCATGACCGTCCACGGCACCCAGAAGCTGTTCGGGTGGTTCGACGGCCCCGGCCTCCGGGGCACCGGGGTGTTCTTCGACCGGGCCGGCTATCCGGCGGGCGAGACCATGGCGGCGGTCGCCGGCCTCACCGAGACCCTCGGCGGCCTCGGCCTGATCCTCGGCCTGCTCACCCCGCTGGCCGCCGCCGCCGTCGTCGGCGTGATGCTCAACGCCATCACGGTCAAGTGGGCCGGCTCCGTCTTCGGCCAGAAGGGCGTCGAGTTCGAGTCCCTGATCGTCGCCGCGGCCGTCACCCTGGCCCTGACCGGCCCCGGGCGCTTCGCCCTGGACCGGGCGGTGCCGTTCCTCCGCCGCCACCGGCCGGGCCACGGCCTCGCCGCGCTCGCCCTGGCGGCCGTACTCGCCGCCGTGGCGCTGCTGCTCCGTGACTGAACCGCCGGGCATCATGACCGGGTGACAACGGACCCCGGTGACGACTCCGGCGACGACTCCCGCGGCACCACGGGCGAGCGGCCGGTCGTGCTGCCCTACGCCGACCCGGCCTTCGTCGCCGACCCCTTCCCGCTCTACCGGCACCTGCGCGAGGAGGCCCCCGTCCACCGCGCGGTCATCGCGGGCGGCCTGGAGGCCTGGCTCGTCACCCGCTACGAGGACGCGCTGGAGGCCCTGTCCGACCCCCGCCTCAGCAGCGACGTGCGCGACGCCACGGACGCCCGGCTGCTGCGGCAGCTGCCCGGCACGGAACGCGAGGCGATGCTCGGCAACATGCTCCGCAGCGACCCGCCCGACCACACCCGGCTGCGCCGCCTGGTGTCCAAGGCGTTCACGGCCCACCGCGTGGCCGGGATGCGGCCCCGGATCCAGGCCGTCACCGACCGCCTGCTGGACGCCGTCGCCCCCGCCGGCCACGCCGACCTCGTCGCGGACCTCGCGCTGCCGCTCCCGGTCACGGTGATCAGTGAACTGCTCGGGGTGCCGGCGGACGACCGCCACCACTTCCAGCGCTTGACGGACCGCCTGATCACGCGGGGCGCGGAGCCGCCGGACCCCGCCGTGGTCAACGAGGCGTGGCAGCACCTGCACGCCTACGTCACCGGGCTCCTCCGGGACAAGCGGGCCCACCCCGGTGACGACCTGCTCAGCGGCCTCGTCACCGCCCGGGACGAGGAACGGCGGCTGACCGAGGACGAGCTGATCGCCATGGTCTTCCTGCTGCTGGCCGCCGGCTACATCACCACCGTCAACCTCATCGGCGGCGGCCTCGCCATGCTGCTCACCCACCCCGCCCAGCTGGCCCGGCTGCACTCCGATCCGGGGCTGCTGCCGGGGGCGGTCGAGGGGTTCCTCCGCTACGACGGCCCGGTCAGCCCCGGCATCGCCCGGTTCGCGCGCGAGGACGTCGAGATCGCCGGGGCGAGGATCCCGCGCGGCTCGACCGTACTGATCGCCTCCGCCATCGCCGACCGCGACCCGGCACGCTTCCGCGACCCCGACCGCCTGGACATCACCCGCCGGGACAACCCCCACCTGGCCTTCGGGCACGGCATCCACTACTGCCTGGGCGCACCACTGGCCCGGCTGGAAGGCGAGATCGCCATCGGCACCGCCCTGCGCAGGCTCCCCGGGCTCGCGCTCGCCGTACCGCCGGACGCCATCCCCTGGCGCCCCGGCGGCCTGCGCGGCCCCCTGAGCCTGCCGGTGACCTTCACCCCCGGCGGCCGGCGGCCCCGGCCTTCCCGCACCCCGTGAAGCCGCGGCACCGGACGGCGTGCCCGCGCGGAGCCGCGGACGTGCGGGACGCCCGCCGGAAAGAATTCCGGGCGGCGATGTCGAGAAGCCGCGGACGGCTCCGTCCCCCGTACGAAAGCGGCCGCACCGGGCCGTACCAGCACCGAGGAGGGTCACCATGGCCAAGTACCTGCTGCTCAAGCACTACCGCGGCGCCCCGGCGGCGGTCAACGACGTCCCCATGGACCAGTGGACGCCGGAGGAGATCTCGGCCCACATCCAGTACATGAACGACTTCGCCGCCCGGCTCGAGAAGAGCGGCGAGTTCGTCGACGGCCAGGCGCTCGCCCCTGAGGGAACGTTCGTCCGCTACGACGGGGAGGGACGGCCGCCGGTCACCGACGGCCCGTTCGCCGAGACCAAGGACCTCATCGCCGGATGGATGGTGATCGACGTCGACAGCTACGAGCGCGCCGTCGAGCTGGCCGGCGAGCTGTCGGCCGCCCCCGGGGCGGGCGGCAGGCCGATCCACGAATGGCTCGAACTGCGCCCGTTCCTGACCACCCCGCCCACCATCACGGAGTGACCTCCCGGATGGACGAGGCCCTGATCCGGAGCCTCACCCCGAGCGTGCTCGCCGCCCTCGTCCGCCGCGGATCCGACTTCGCGGCGGCCGAGGACGCCGGGCAGGACGCGCTCGTCGAGGCGGTCCGCGCCTGGCCGGCGGACCCGCCGCGCGATCCCAAGGGCTGGCTGGTCACCGTGGCCTGGCGCCGGTTCCTCGACGCGACCCGCGCCGACACCGCCCGCCGCCGGCGGGAGGAACTCGTCGAGCGGGAACCCGTCCCCGGCCCGGCCCCCGCCGCGGACGACACGCTCCGGCTCTACTTCCTGTGCACCCACCCCTCGCTGACGCCGTCGTCCGCGGTCGCGCTCACGCTGCGCGCCGTCGGCGGGCTCACCACCCGCCAGATCGCCCAGGCCTACCTGGTGCCCGAGGCGACCATGGCTGGGGGCACCTCCCAGCGGTAGCTGGGGGAGCATCAGCCGCGCCAAACGCACCGTCTCCGCCGTGCGGTTCGACCGTCCCGGCGATGTCGCCACCGTGCTGCGCGTCCTCCACCTGGTCTTCAACGAGGGCTACTCCGGTGACGTCGACCTCGCCGCCGAGGCCATCCGGCTCATCCGGCAGCTCGCGGCGGCCTGCGACCACCCGGAGGTCGCCGGCCTGCTCGCCCTCATGCTGCTCCACCACGCGCGGCGTGCCGCCCGGACCGCGCCCGACGGCAGCCTGGTGCCGCTCGCCGAGCAGGACCGGAGCCGGTGGGACACCGGGGCGATCGCCGAGGGCGTCGAGATCCTGCGGGCGGCTCTGGCCCGCGACCGGCTCGGCGAGTTCCAGGCCCAGGCGGCCATCGCCGCCCTCCACGCGGACGCGCCCACCGCGGGAGAGACCGACTGGACGCAGATCGTCGAGTGGTACGACGAGCTCGCCCGCCTGACCGACAGCCCGGTCGTCCGGCTCAACCGCGCCGTGGCCGTCGGCGAGGCCGACGGACCGCGCGCGGGCCTCGCGGCGCTCGCGGAACTGGACGACACCCTGCCCCGCCACACGGCGGTGGCGGCGTACCTCCACGAGCGCGACGGTGACCTCGCGACGGCGGCCCGCCTGTACGCCGAAGCGGCCCGCAAGGCCCCCAACCCCGCCGAGCGCGACCACCTGACGCGCCGGGCCGCCCGGCTCAACGCCCGCGGACGCCGCTGACCGCCGCCCGGGCTACCACGCACGGGTGCATTCCCGCCCCGGCGCGGGACAGAAGGGCCCCACGGGGAACCTTCCACGGACGGCGGCCCCCTGGGTGCCCGCCGCACGGCGTCAGGAGGAACGGCTTGGAGAGCACCACCCCAGCGCGGGCCCGGCACCGGCGCGGCCGTCCGCGTCCCCTGGCGGCGGTCCTCGCCTGCTCCGCCGCGGCCACCCTGCTGGCCGGGTGCGGGGCGCCCGGGCCCCGGCGGGACGCGGCACGGGACGCGGCGGCCGCCTTCGAACGCGCCCTGGCCGGCTCCGACTACGCGGCGGCGTGCGAACTGCTCGCCCCCGTCACCCGCGAAGAGCTCGAGCGGGAGGAGAAGCGGCCGTGCGCTCAGGCGCTGCCCGGAGCGGACGTTCCGCGCGGCGGGACCGTACGGGACACCGAGGTGTACGGCAGACAGGCACTGCTGCGGCTGGCCGCCGACACACTGTTCCTCTCGCAGTTCCACGGCGGCTGGAAGGTGGTGGCAGCGGGCTGTACGCCGCGCCCGGACCGTCCGTACCAGTGCACGCTCAAGGGAGAGTGAGATGAGAGGTCTCTTCATCACCTGTCTCGCGGTCATCCTGGGCGGCCTCGGCTACTTCCTCGCCCTCGGGGTGATGCACAGGTGAACGCGCCTGCGGACAACGACAAGGACAACGGCGGCGGAAGCGGAAGCGGAGGGAAGGGCGGGCGCCGGGGCTTCTGGCAGGACAACAGCCTGACCCTCGCCTTCGGAGCGGGGTTCCTGCTCGTACTGGCCGGCCAAGCCATCGCCGGACACGTCGAGTTCAACGAGGCGCTCGCGGTCGACGGGCTGGAGCCCCTCGGGTTCGGGGACTACCTGATGTCCTCGGATTTCGCCGTGGACGTCACGGAGAACTGGCAGTCGGAGTTCCTCCAGTTCTTCCTCTACATTTTCGGCACCGTCTGGCTCCTCCAGCGCGGTTCCCCGGAGTCCAAGGAACTGCACAAGGCCGGGACCGAGAGCGACCGCGACCAGCGCATGGGCGTTCACGCCCGGGCGGATTCGCCGCGCTGGGCGGGCACCGGGGGCTGGCGGCAGTCCCTCTACTCGCGCTCGCTCGGCCTGGTGATGGCGATGCTCTTCCTGCTGTCCTGGCTCGTCCAGGCCACCAGCGGCGCCGCGGCCTACGGCGAACAGCAGGTGCGGCAGCTCCAGGAGCCGCTGAGCTGGGGCGCGTACCTCGCCTCCGCGGACTTCTGGAACCGGTCGCTGCAGAACTGGCAGTCCGAACTGCTGGCGGTCGCCGCGATGGCCATCCTCTCGGTCTACCTGCGCCAGCGCGGCTCCCCGGAGTCCAAGCCGGTCGGTGCCCCGCACAAGGCCACGGGCGTCGAAGGCTGACGCGGCCGTCCGTCCCGGCCGGAAACATGACTTTCCGCCGTCTGTCCCGCCGGGTCACGTGGTGCGAACCTGACCCTCGCCGCCCGGCCGGGCGAGGGCGCCCACGAGCCCCCGATCGTGTGCGCGGCCCTTCGCCGACCCGTCACAGAGGGAGTCCGCCGCATGCAGAACCGTCCGGCCGAGGAACCGCGCAAGCGAGCGGGGTGGCGGTGGGGGATATCCCTCGCGCTGATCGCGGTCACCGCCCTGCTCGGGGCCGCGCCCGGGGCCGCCACGGCGGCACCACCCGCCGGCCCGCCCGTCCCCACCCTGACCTGGGGCCCCTGCGCCGATCGCCCGGGGGACGGCTTCGAGTGCGCGACGGCCCGCGTACCGCTGGACTACCGCGACCCGGCCGGGCGTACGATCCCCCTCGCGGTCACCCGCAAGCCGGCGGCCGACCGGGCCCACCGCACCGGCGTCCTGCTGCTGCACCCCGGCGGACCCGGCAACTCCGGTGTGGACTTCGCCCGTAACAGCTACGACAACCTACCCGCCTCCCTCCGCGACGCCTTCGACGTCGTCGGCTACGACATGCGCGGCGTGGGCCGCAGCGGGCAGGTGGAGTGCTGGAACGACAAGGAGTACTCCGCCGCCGTGGACGCCGCACGCGGCGTACCCGGCCCCGGAGCCGTGCGCGGCGCGATCCGGCAGGGCCTCGACTTCGCCACCGCCTGCCGGGAGCGGGCCGCGGACCTCGTGCCGTACGTCGGCACCGGCTCGAACGCCAAGGACATCGACCTGCTCCGCAAGGCCCTCGGCGAGCGGACGCTCACCTTCTACGGCCGCTCCTTCGGCAGCTACGTCGGCACCGTCTACGCGGCGCAGTTCCCCCGGCGCGTCCGCGCCATGGTCCTCGACGGCGCCTACGACCCCCGGAGCTACGCCGACGTCCCCTACGCCTACGACGCCGCGCAGTTCGCCGCCCTGGACGCGGCGGTCGGCCGGTTCCTGGACTGGTGCGCGCGGAACGCCGCCGCGTGCGGATTCGGCGACGGCCGCCCCCGCGAGGCCTTCGAGGAGCTCAAGCGGGCACTGGACGCCGACCCCGTCGTCACCGCGAGCGGACGACCCGCCACCGGCTACACCCTCGCCTACCGCCTGATGTTCAACATCAACGCGGGCAAGGAGATCTGGCCCCACCTGGGACAGGCCCTCCGGGCGGCACAGACGCGCCAGGCCTCCTTCCTGCTGAACCCGCCCTCACCCGGCTCCTTCGACTTCCTCAACGTCAACCTGGCCGTCGAGTGCGCCGACCGCGTCTACCCCGGCAGCCCCCTCCTGCTGGGCGCGCTGGTCAGCGCCGAAGCGGCCGCCGCCCCGCTGCTGGGACCCCCGATCGGCTTCGGCCCGCCCACCTACGACCACAACCACGCGACCGCCTGCGCCCAGTGGCAGGCGGAGCGCCCCAGCCGCTTCGAGGGCTCCTACCGCGCGGCCGGTTCCGCGCCGATCCTGGTCCTCGGCACGACGGGGGACCCGGACACCCCGTACCAGGACGCCGTGACCCTCACCCGGACGCTCGAGAACGGCCGCCTGCTCACCTTCGCCGCCGAAGGTCACACCGCGTACAACCGCAGCGCGTGCGTCAGTGCCCTGGCCACGCGGTACCTCGCCACCCTCGAGCTGCCCGCCCGGGGCACCGTCTGCGCGGACGAGACGCCCCCCGAGGCACCCGGCCGCCGCACCGCGGGCATCGAGGCCGACGAGACGCGCGACGTGATCCCCGCCCTGCGCTGACACCTCGCACCGGGGTCGCGGCCGGTCACCGGCCGCGGTCCCGCGCGGTTAGGCTCACCCCATGACTGTGCTCGTATACGAAGACTTCGGCACCGGCCGCCATCGCGAGGCCTCGCTGATCCGGCATGCCCTGGGCAGCGTCCACGACGAGGAGCTCGTGGCCGGCCTCGCCGGGGGCGTGGGCTTCATGTACTTCGTCTTCGAGTACGAGGGACGCCTGCCGATCCTCACGATCGTGGCCCAGGCCCACCCCGAGCCCTGGGTGCAGGTCGCGCTCGGCCGCCTCGGGGTCCCGTACGAGGCCACCCGCGCCATGAACCCCCGCTGGGGCCGGGTCCGCGCGGCGCTGGACGCGGGGCAGCCCGCCTTCTGCGTGGTCGACCGCTCCTCCCTGCCCTGGCACGCGGCCGACCCGGACGCCGAGATGACGGGAACCGACCCGTACACCGTCGTCATCGCCGGCTACGACGGCGACGACCTGCTGATCGAGGACGGCGCCGAGACCCCCTACCGGATCGACCGCGAGGAGTTCGGCGCCGCCTGGACCGCGCACCGCAAGGGGCGCCACCAGCTGATCGTGCCCACCGGGCCCGCCGAGGGCGAGCCGGACGTGGAGGGGGCGATCGCCTCCACCGTCACGCACCTCACCGGGCCGGTGCTGGGCAACGCCTTCGACGTGAACTTCGGCTTCAGCGGCATGGAGAAGCTCGCCGCCCAGCTGCGCGACCGCACCACGGCCAAGGGCTGGGAGCGGCGGTTCGGCAGCTCGCCCGAGGCCCTGCGCGCCGGCACCGGGCGGCTGTACGCGTGCCTGGAGGAGGAGTGGACCGCTCCGGGCGCGACCCGGCCGCTGTACGCCGACTTCCTCGACCTCGTCGGACGCCCGGAGGCCGCCGGGCTCTTCCGGGAGTCCGCCGGCCACTGGTCGCAGCTGGCCATGCTGGCCCGCGACGCCGACCCGGAGGCCGGTGCGCAGGAGCGGCGGGAGCTCTTCGACGCCTGCGCGGAGCGCGTGGACCGCTGCGTGGACCTGGAGCGCCGGGCGGTTCGGGCGCTGGAGAAGTAACGGGCGGGCGGGCCGGCCGGGAACCGGCGTATCGGCCTGCCCGGCCTCGGTCACCCCACGTGCTTCCTGATCAGCTCGTACGAGCGGACGCGGTCGCGGAAGTCGTAGACGGGCGTGGTCAGCATCAGCTCGTCCGCGCCGGTCTCATCGGCCAGCTGCGCGAGGCGCCGGACGACGGTGTCGGGGCTGCCGACGGCCTGCTGCGCGCGGAAGCCGGCCAGGGCCTGCCGCTCCTCCTCCGTGAAGGGGTGGGCGGCGGCCTCCGCCGGGGTGGGGAAGGGCATGTCGCTGACTCCCTTGAGCAGCCCGGCCTTGACGACGTTCATCGGTCCGCCCCGCCACAGGGCCTCCTCCTCCGTCTCGGCGCACACCGTCTCCACGCACAGCAGCACCCGGGGCCGGGCGCACCAGCGCGAAGGGGTGAACGCCGTCCGGTAGTGGTCCAGGACCGCGCGGGTGTTCTCCGGCCGGATGTGGTGGGCGACCGCCACCGGCAGCCCGAGCTCCCCGGCGAGGGCCGCCCCCGCGGTGCTGGAGGCGAGCAGCCACGGTTCGGGCAGCGGCCCGAGGGCGACCTCGTCGGTCAGCAGGGACAGGATCGAGGCCACGTCCTCGCGGTACTCCGCGTCCGTCGTCGGCCCGGCTCCCCGGCGCAGGGCCCGTGCGATCCCTTCGTCGAAGGTGCCGGGGCCCCGGCCGATGCCCAGGTCGATGCGGTCCTCGTGCAGCGCGGCCAGCGTCCCGAACTGCTCCGCGACCGTGATGGGCGCGTGGTTGGGGGCCAGTACGCCTCCCGAACCGAGACGGACGGCCGAGGTGGAGGCCGCGGCGTGGGCGGTCAGCACGACCGGCGGGAACGCGCCGATCGCGGGGGAGTGGTGGTGCTCGGCGTACCAGATCCGGTGGTAGCCGAGCCGTTCCAGCTCCTGCGCGAAGGCCGCGGTGTCCCGGAGGGTGTCCACCGCCCGGGTGCCGGTCTGGACCATCGCGACTTCGAGCGCCGAGAGAGGTATGTCGATCATGTCCGCCAGCATAGGGACCGGCCGTCCCGGCGGGCGGTGCCGTGAATCCTTTCGCGCCACGCGTCAGCGGCCCCCAGGAACTGACCGGTTGACAGGAACGCACCCTTGCATCACCCTTTCACTAGTCAACTAGTGAAAGGGTGATGTCGTCGTGCTGGAGTACCGCATCGACCGCCGCAGCGGCATCGCCACGTACCTGCAGATCGTCCAGCAGACCAAACAGGCCCTGCGCCTCGGCCTGTTGGAGCCCGGCGACAAACTGCCGGCCGCGCGCGAGGTCGTGGAGGCCACCGCCATCAACCCCAACACCGTCCTCAAGGCCTACCGCGAACTGGAACGCGAAGGGCTCGTCGAGGCGAAGCGGGGGATGGGCACCTTCATCCGGAAGTCCCTGGGCAGCGCCCCGGCCGGATCCCCGCTCCACGACGAACTCGACGGCTGGGCGCGGCGGGCACGGGCCGCCGGGATGGAACGGGACGACGTGGCCGCGCTCTTCGCATCAGTGATGGACCGACACTTCAAGGGGGACGGCGAGGCATGACGGACACCGTGATCGAGGCGGAAGGTCTCGGCCTGCGCTACGGACGCAAGGGACCATGGGCCCTGCGCGACTGCTCCTTCCGGCTGCCCGAGGGCCGGATATGCGCCCTCGTGGGCCCCAACGGCGCCGGCAAATCAAGCCTGTTGTCCCTCGCGGCCGGGCTGACGCTGCCCACCGAGGGCACCCTGCGCACGGCGCCGCGCGAGGAACTGGCCTACGTGGGCCAGGACAAGCCCCTCTACCCGCAGCTCACCGTCGGCGAGACCCTGCGCCTCGGCCGTGAACTCAACCCCGGCCGCTGGGACGCGAAGGCGGCCGAGCGGATCGTGGAGGCCGGCGGGCTGGCCCCGCACTCCCGGATCCGGACGCTCTCCGGCGGCCAGCGCACCCGCGTCGCCCTGGCCCTCGCCCTCGGCAAGCGCCCCGCCCTGCTCCTCCTGGACGAGCCGATGGCCGATCTCGACCCCCTCGCCCGGCACCAGCTCATGGGCACGCTGATGGCCGACGCCGCCGACAACGGCACCTCCGTGGTGATGTCCTCGCACATCCTCACCGAGCTGGAGGGCGCCTGCGACCACCTCCTCCTCGCCGACGGCGGCCGGATCCGCCTCTCCGGCCCCCTCGACGAGGTCGCCGCCGCCCACCGGCTGCTCACCGGCCCCGCCGCGGCCGCCGCCGAACTGGCCCGCCACACCGTCGTCGAGACCCGCACCACGGGCCGCCAGCTCACCGCACTCGTGCGGCCGCAGGGGCCCGTCGACAGCCGGACCTGGCAGATGACGACCCCCTCCCTGGAGGAGCTCCTGCTCGCCCACCTGCGCTCCCCCGACGCCCCGCCGTTCACCACCGGCGACTCCCTGACCACCGAAGGGGTGCCGGCATGAGCGCGCCGACGCTGAGGGGCCCGTACTGGGCCACGGTCCGCCAGCACCGGCGCGCGCTGTGGGCGGTGCCCGCCCTCGTGGTCGCCGGCCTCGCCCTGGTGGTCGCCCTGCGCTCCTGGGCCACCGACCCCTACTCCGGGGGAGCGTTCCTCCCCCACCCGAACCGCGCCTACGGGCTGCTGCGCCTCTTCATGGAGCAGGCGGGTACGGGCCTGCTGCTCCTGCCGCTGCTCGTCGGCGCCTTCGTGGCCGGTCCGATGACCGCGCGCGAGCTGGAGAGCGGCACCTGGCGGCTCGCCCTCACCCAGTCGGCCACCCCCAGGGCCTGGCTCGGCGCGAAGGTCCTCGTCGCCGCGCTGGTGTCGGCCGCCGGATCGGCCGCGCTGGTGGCCGTGTACCGCCTGGGCTGGTCCCGGGTCTCCGGCACCTACCAGCTCAGCTGGGCCGACCGCGGCCCGTACGAGGCCACCGGCCCGGCGCTGGTCGCCTACTGCCTGCTCGGCGTGGCCCTCGGAGCCCTGATCGGGCAGCTCGTGCGGCGTACCGTCGCGGCCATGGCGGTCACCGGCCTGCTCACCGGCGTGGTCCTGCTGGGTCTCGGCTCCCTGCGGTGGTCGCTGCTGCCCACGGTCACCAACACCGTGCCGTTTCCCGGGAGTCCGGTGAAGCTGATGCCGCCGGACTCCCTCCTGACGGAGTCGGGGCTGCTCACCGCGTCCGGGGAGCGCCTGCCCCTGAACGCCTGCTTCGAGCGGACCCGGTCGACGGGCGACTGCCCCGCGGACATGAACGTCACCGCCCGGTACGCGGAGTTCCATCCGGTCTCGCACTACTGGCCGACGCTGCTGATCGAAACCGCCCTCGTGCTCGTCCTGACCGCCGCCGCCCTCTACGCGGCCTTCAGGCTGCTGCGCGCCCGGCACGGCTGAGCCCCCGCCGGGGAGCAGCGGATCCCGGCCGCGGGGAGCCGCCCCACCCGAGGGGTAATCGGCGTGCGGATTTCCGCCGGGAATGCCACAGTCACCGTCGTGACCCTGATGAACGCGCTCGTCGGCTTCGCCTCGACCGGCCGGGCCGGCCCGCTCCACTGCGGGATGCCGCCGGCCGGGGCCGAGGAGCTCCGGGTGACCGCTGCCGCACGAGGCATTCCGGGTGAGGGGGCACCGCCGATGGGAGCATCGGGCCGCGTCGGTCCGGGTCGGCCTCCGGCGCCGTCGGCACAGTGGGACGGTGAACAGATCCCTGATGCTGCGCCCGGCCGGGTTGCTCGGTCCCGCCGCGGTCGCCCTGTCCCTCGTCGTGCTGGCCGCGGGTCCGGCCGCCGCGGCCCCCTCCCTCGCGCAGCGCGCGGGGTCCGAGGTCCACTGGTCCGCGCTGCCCGCGACCGCCAACGAGGTCGTCGTCGTGGACAACGCCGGTGAGATCTCGATCTTCGACGCCGCCGGGATCGTTCCCGGGTCCGGCTGCCGGAGCGTCGCGAGCACCCAGGTCAACTGCGGGCCCTTCGCCACCACGACGAGGCTCAGGATGTCGGCGGGCGACGGGAACGACTCCGTCACCCTCGGGTTCTTCCTTCCGCTGCCGGTCCCGGCGGTCATCGACGGCGGGTCCGGGCAGGACCGGGTCCGTGGCGGTACCCGCGGTGACCAGCTGTCCGACCCCGACGGCTGGCCCGCCCCGCAGACGGAGAACACCTTCGTAGGAGGCGGCGGCAACGACAGGATCCTCAGCCGGAACGGCGGCTACGACCGGATCGACTGCGGGGACGGCCTCGACACGGTGATCGCGGACCCGGCCGCCCGCGACGTCGTCCAGAACTGCGAGTACGTGATCCGCTGGTAGGTGTGCCGGGGGGGGGGGGGGGGGGGGGGGGGGGGGGGGGGGGGGGGGGGGGGGGGGGGGGGGGGGGGGGGGGGGGGGGGGGGGGGGGGGGGGGGGGGG
>NZ_JBVHWK010000038.1:0-69360 GCF_055569445.1 Streptomyces sp. NPDC029122
TAGGCCAGCTCCATCCAGCGCTCGATGCCGGTGGCGGAAACGTTCTCGTTGACCACCGCCATCAGCACCCCCTCGGTACCGGAGGCGATGTCGCGCACTCGGCGGCGAAGGAGCTTGTGGGGGACGTACTCGTACTGCTCACTCATCGGATGCCTCCTCAAAAGTGACGAGGAAGCGCTCCCAGCCAACCCGAGCACGGTCGAGGAGCCCCTCGCTGGGCTCAGCCAAGGCCACCGGCCTTGGCCAGGGGACATCCAGGGCATCGTGAGCATTGAGACTCTTCATGGGACCTCCGGTTCGGCGACGTCGAACCGATCGTGGTTCCCACGTGGGGGCGTTACCACTCCGTTTGCGGGACGTTTAGGACGCTTTGCCGCTACCGTCTGTTCCGTTCCGGACGGCTGTGGAGAGACATTTGAATCACGCACTGCGCCGCGCGATGGCGAATGCCAAGATGACGGAAAAGCAGCTCGCAGAAGCTTGCGGGGTGGACGCGAAGACGGTCGGACGGTGGATCACAGAGCCGAACCGCGTCCCCCACGCCCGCCACCGGTGGACAGCCTGCGAGGCATTAGGCGAGGAGGAAACGGCCTTGTGGCCCAACGCCGTCCGGTCGGCTCTCAGCAGCGGCCCCGACAAGGAGATAGTCCAGGTCTTTCCCTACAGATCCGCTGCTCCTTCGAGCCTGTGGCGCTCGCTGGTAACGAAGGCGCAGCACGACCTGCTATTCGCCGGTTACACCAACTACTTCCTGTGGCTGGAGCAGGCCAACCTTGCCCACGCCCTGCGCCGCAAGGCCTTGAGCGGCTGTCGCGTCCGATTCCTCGTCGGAGATCCCGACAGCCCCGTCACCACAGCCCGTGAAGCAGAGGAAGACGTACCCCTGACACTTTCGACCCGGATCGCCGTGACCTTGAACGAGCTGGCCAAACTCAGCGATGTCAACGGCATCGAGGGTCGATTCGAGACGGGCCACGTCAACCTGTCGGTGTTCAGGTTCGATGACGAGATGATCGTGACACCCATCCTGGCTCGCCACGTCGGCCACGATTCGCCGATGATGCACCTACGACGCCGTCAGGCGGACGGCATGTTCGACCGGTTCGCGGCGCACACCGAGGAACTGTGGAACCGAGGCCGCGACATCTGGGAGGGCAATGCCCAGGCGTGACTACGAAGACGATCCGAGCGCCCCGCCGGCGAACAGCCTCGTGCCTGCCGCTTCCGCCGTCGTGGTGGACGACGACGGCCGAGTGCTGCTGCAGCGCCGGACCGACAATGGAATGTGGGCCCTGCCGGGCGGCCGGATGGATCTCGGCGAGTCCATCGGCGACTGCGCGATCCGGGAAACCTACGAGGAGACCGGGATCACCGTCGAGATCACCGGCATCGTCGGCACCTACACCAACCCTGGCCATGTCTTCGCCTACGACGACGGCGAAGTGCGCCAGGAATTCTCCATCTGCCTCCTCGCCCGCCCGACCGGCGGCACGCTCCGCACCTCGGACGAATCCTTCGAAGTCGCCTGGTTCGCACCCCACGAGACCGACAACCTCCCCATGGTCCCCAGTATCCGCAAGCGCCTCAACGACTGGCGAGCCGGCAACGGCCCAGTCGTCCGATGACGGCCGCCAGGCGCCGTGACGTGCCTCGACCTTCGGGCGTCGCCTGCACGTCACTCCAATGGAGTGAACCCTCCAGGGTGTCAAACCGATGTCACGAGAGGCGGGTCGGCCTCGGCAAGGACTTCGACGTGAACACCGGCCCCCGGGAAACTGCGACTGGTGGACCGGTCCACGAGCAAGGTGACGCTGAAGAGGTCCAGCCAGCCACCGGAGTGATCGGCTGCCGTCCGCCGACCGGTCTCACGCGCCTGACCGGTTCCCGCGCTGCTCTGGTCGTCATTTCGTGCAGGCAGCAACCCCAGACGGCGGCCAGACGCCGAGATCCGAGAAGGGCGTAGCGATCCGATGCGCCTGGGTGCTCTGCAGGGGGCTCACATCGGCCCGGATGCCCGGCGGGCCGGCGCCCGGCCCCTCGCCTCATCGCTGAGGGACCCGTCCCTTCCCCTTGGACCCGTGACCGTTCTTTTGGGGGGTTCCCGGCAGTCCTTGTCTTTCCGGGGCGGGACGGTCGGTCAAGAGTGGAGCGAAGCGACATCGCGCAGCGACGCGACGAAGGAGCGCTCTTGAGGGACCGGCACGACACGGAAGGACGCTGGGACTGACGGGAACCCCCCGAACCGGCTGTGAGGCGGCCCCGCCGGCACCCCGCTCACCTGCCCCCGGACCCGCAGGCGGGGGCGGGTGGGCAGCCGCCGCCCGGCCCCACCCCTCGAGGGGGAAATAGCCGGCCCGCGCCGCAGGCCCCGTACGCCCCCGCGCCTACGACGCCGACGCCGAAGCCGAAGGCGAAGGCGACGCCAGGTCGCCCAGGGTCGGGACGGACTCCGGCCTCGAGCGGACCGCGTCCGTGCACTCCCACGCGCGCGGCGGGTCCGCGTCCGGGCCGCCCAGGACCACCGGGCCCGGGCCCGCCGAGAGGGCGTCGCTCGCCGACAGGGTGCAGACGATCTGCGCCAGCGCCACCGGCGGGAGGTCCTCCGGCTTGCGGCTCAGCCGCAGCGTCCCGGCCGGGTCGCCCGCCCGCGCGGGGGCCGCCGACAGGCCGTCGGGGACGCTGGTGGTGAAGCCCCCGTCCCGTTCCTCCCCGGACGGTCTGCGTTCCAGTTCCTCCAGCAGTGCCTGCGCGACCAGCACCAGGGGATCCCGCGAGGCCCGCTTCTCGGGTACGGGGACCACCCGCTCCACGCCGACCAGCTGCGATCCGCACACCAGCTCCACCGTGGCGCGGAAGCCCTGTACCCCGCCGGCCCCCGCCGGCTGTCCGGCCGTCTCGCAGGACACCCGGGACGGTGCCGGGCCCACGTCGACGGGGACCGTCGTGGCCCGGATGCCGCACCCGGACAGGGCGAGCACTCCCACGGCCAGCGTCGCGGCCCTACGCCTCCACGCCGCCACCGGCGATCACCTTCCCCACGTCCACCGGCAGCCGCAGCGTGAACACCGCTCCGCCCTCCGGTCCGTTCTCGGCCGTGATGTCACCGCCGTGGATGTGCGCGTTCTCCATCGCGATCGACAGGCCGAGCCCGCTGCCGTCCGACTTGGGCCGGGACGCGCTCGCCTTGTAGAAGCGGTCGAAGACGTGCGGCAGCACTTCCTCGGGGATGCCCGGCCCGTTGTCCTTGACCGCGATGACCAGCCACTCCCCCTCCACCCGCACCGACACCCGTACCGGCGAGCCGCCGTGCTTGAGCGCGTTGCCGATGAGGTTGGCCAGGATGACGTCCAGCCGGCGCGGGTCCAGCCGGGCCACGATCCCGCGTCCGGCGTCGAGTTCGACGGCGTCCAGCCAGGCCCGCGCGTCGATGCACGCCGTGACCTGGTCGGCGACGTTCACGTCGTCCAGTACCAGCCGGGCCGTGCCCGCGTCGAAGCGGGTGACCTCCATCAGGTTCTCCACGAGGTCGTTCAGCCGCCGCGTCTCGCTGACGACGAGCCCGACCGCCGGGGCGATCATCGGGTCGAGGTACTCGACCTCCTCCTCCAGCACCTCGGCGACCGCCGTCAGCGCGGTGAGCGGCGTGCGCAGTTCGTGCGACATGTCCGCCACGAACCGCCGGCTCGCCTCCTCGCGGGCGCTCATGTCGGCGACCTTCTTCTCCAGCGCCTCCGCCGTCCGGTTGAACGTCCGTGACAGGTCCGCGAGTTCGTCGGTCCCCGAGACGTCGAGCCGGTGGTCCAGCTCGCCCTCGCCGAGCCGCCGGGCCGCGTCCCCGAGCCGCTGTACGGGCTTCAGGACGGTCCGTGCCGCGCCCTGCGCGAGCAGCGCGGAGCCGAGCAGCGCCAGTCCGGTCGCGATGGTCAGCGACCAGCCCAGCGCGTTGAGGTCGTCCCGTTCCGTGGCGAGCGACTTGTACATGTAGCCGGTGGGCCCGCCGCCCACGATCCGCGTGCCGCCGACCAGGTACGGGTTGCCCTGCGGCTTCGTCCGCTGCCAGTACATGTGGTACTCGGAGTCGTTGGCGGCGGTGGTCTTCTGCCGGTCGTTGACGGCGTGCTGGAGGGACGCCGGTACGTCGCCCAGCCCGAAGGGGACCGCGCCCGCGGCGCCGATCACCTTGCGCCCGTCCTTGCGTTCGTGGACGAGCAGCACGCTGTACCCGGGGCTGCTCCCCGCCATCAGCTCGGCGGTGTGCTGTATCTCCTCGGGCGTCGGGTCGGCGGGCAGTGCCGCGGCCCGGTTCTGCATCTCCTGGCGGAAGTCTCCGAGGGCCGCGTCCTGGGTACGGGTGAGCACCGCCTCGCGGTTGAGCCAGTACGCGATGCCGGACGCGGACACCGCGGCCGTCAGCGCGACCAGCGCGAACACCACCAGCAGGCGCAGCCGCAGGCTCGTCCAGCGCCGGCCCGCGAACAGGGCCTTGATCACTGCGGGGAGTCCAGCCGGTAGCCGACACCCCGGACGGTACGGATCAGCGTGGGCGAGGAGGGCACTTCCTCGACCTTGGCGCGCAGCCGCTGCACGCAGGCGTCGACGAGCCGCGAGTCGCCGAGGTAGTCGTGCTCCCACACCAGCCGCAGCAGCTGCTGGCGGGAGAGCGCCTGGCCGGGCCGGCGGCTCAGCTCCAGCAGCAGCCGCAGTTCGGTCGGGGTCAGCTGGAGGTCCTCGCCGTTCTTCGTGACCGTCATGGCGGCCCGGTCGATGACCAGGGACCCGAAGACGGCGGAGTCACTGGCCTCGCGCTCGCCCCGGCGCAGCACGGCTCGGATGCGGGCGTCGAGCACGCGGCCCTGGACGGGCTTGACCACGTAGTCGTCGGCTCCGGACTCCAGGCCCACGACGACATCGATGTCGTCACTGCGCGCGGTGAGCAGGATGATCGGCAGCTGGTCGGTGCGGCGGATCCGCCGGCACACCTCGAAGCCGTCGATCCCGGGCAGCATCACGTCCAGCACGATCAGGTCCGGCCGCTGCTCTCGCAGCAGTTTCAGGCCGTCCTCGCCCGTCGCCGCGGTGGCCACTCGGTGGCCCTGGCGTGACAGGGAGAGTTCGAGGGCCGTGCGGATGGCGTCGTCGTCCTCGATCAGCAACAGGAAAGGCACGGGCTCATTCTGTCCCATCGGCCGTCCGCAGTTCGACCGTCCGGAGGGGTGCAATCGCGCCACTCGCCCGCGCACCGGTGGCTGTGACAGGCCTGTGACAGTCGGCGGACACCCTGGTTATACCCGGCGGGCAGTCTTTTCTCATCGACACGACGGACCGAAGCAGACTCCACGACGGGGGGCGCGAGATGAACACGCTGCACAGCACCACGACCGGCGCGGTCGTCACGCGGCTGCACGATGTGAACCGCCGGGCGGGTGTCCGTACGGTGACGGTCGCCCGTCAGCGGCCGGCGCACGTCACAGCCATTGACGCGAAGCAGTACCAGGCGGTTCCCGCGCAGCGCAGCACGCCGTCCTCCACGTCGGAGGCGGAGTTCACCGCGTACGTCCAGGAGCGGCGGGCGGCGCTGTACGCGACGGCCTTCCACCTCACCGGCGACCGCCACGAGGCCGAGGACCTGTTGCAGAGCGCGCTGTTCTCCACGTACCGCGCCTGGGACCGGATCAGCGACAAGGCGGCGGTCGGCGGGTACCTGCGCCGCACGATGACGAACCTGCACATCAGCGCCTGGCGCCGGCGGAAGCTGAACGAGTACCCGACCGAGGAGCTGCCGGAGACGGCCTCCGACGCGGACGCCATGCGGGGTACGGAGCTGCGCGCGGTGCTGTGGCAGGCGCTGGCCCGCATTCCGGAGCCGCAGCGCACGATGCTGGTGCTGCGCTACTACGAGGGCCGCACGGACCCGGAGATCGCGGAGATCCTGGGCATCAGCGTCGGCACCGTGAAGTCGAGCATCTGGCGCTCGCTGCGCCGGCTGCGCGAGGACGAGGTGCTGAGCTTCGGACGTGACGAGGCGGAGTCCTTCGGGGAGCTCGTCGCGTAACCAAGGACCATGGGGCCGGGGGGCCCGTCCTACGGGGGTGGGGCGGGGGCCGCAGGGGGAGAAGAGGCGGGATCAAGCGGCCGGGGGTCCGCGTGATCCCGCCTTTTCGCTTTTCGGCGGGTTTTCCGCGCGTGTCAGAGGGGTGTCAGAGGGCGGTGGGGGTGCGGTGGCGGCCCGCGGCGGCCGCGGTGAGCCGGCCGAGGGCCTCGTCGCGGCCGCAGGCGTGGGCGCCGAGGGCCACGTGCCGGGCGACGATGCCGCGTTCGGCGCGCATCAGGCGGTAGCCGCGGCGCAGCAGGAACGGCAGGGACTTGCGGCCTTCGCGCAGGTCGCGCGCGAGGCGGCGGCGGAAGGTGGTCGAGGGCCGGCCGCGCAGGCAGATGGCGTCGGCGAGCAGGCCCAGTTCCCGGCAGCGGGCCGCGATGTCGGCGGCGAAGATCCCCTCCGCGATGAACAGCGGGGTGCGGTCGATGTCGAGGGTCTCCGTGCCGGTCCGGGAGGACGTGGCGATGGAGTAGACGGGGACGTCCGTACGGCCCGTGGCGCAGAGTTCCGCGATGGCGGCGACGGCGGTCTCCGCGTCCCAGGACAGCGGGGAGTCCCAGTCGATGTCGGAGCTGCCCTCGACCAGCGGGAGGGTCGGGTCCGCCGCTTCCTTGTAGAAGTCGTCCAGACGCAGGACGGGGAGGCCCGAGCGGGCCGCGAGCCTGGACTTGCCGGAGCCCGAGGGGCCCGTCAGCAGGACGACGCGCGTGGGAAGGGAAGATGAACGGCTCACGGGAGACCAGTGTGAGGCATGACCCCGGAGATCGGGGCACCGGTGACGTCTCCTGCGACGGGCCTCACACGCGCGGTTGGAATCCGGGATCCCGCCTCCACTACTGTGTGTGCGCACGCGATTACGACCACAGGCGGGAACCCATGGCACGTCACGCAGCATCCGAACCGTCTTCCCAGCGGCTCCGCGCAGCCGGCCTGAGCCTGTCCATGGCCGGGGCGGCCCTGGCGATGGCGGCCGGCGGGGCCCAGGCGGCCGAGAACCGCCTCCAGTCCGCGGAGAACGACCTCCAGGCGGCGGTGGCGGGGGTCGCCGACCCGATCGGGAACCTCAAGGTGAATCCGCTCGCCAGGACCGGGGTGGACCCCCTCGACAACGGGGTGGCGACGAAGGTCGCGGACTTCCCGGCGGTGGGGACCACGATGGTCACGGGGATCCTGACGCAGGGCCCGTCGGTCAAGGAGCTGCCGACGGCGGCGGTGACCTCGCTGCTCGGGCCGGTCCTGCCGAAGTAGCGGGCGCGCGAAGGCCCTGGCGGCACGGGGGTCGCCGCCAGGGCCGGTCTCACGCGGGCCGTTCTAGTACGAGGAACCGCCCGAGCCCAGCGAGCCCGTCGGGTGCCAGACCGTCTTGGTCTCCAGGAAGGCCGTCATGCGGTGGGTGCCCGGGTCGGCGGTCCAGTCGTCCACAGGCTGTGGACGCAGGACGCGCTTGAGGTTGTCCGCCGCCGCGATCTCCAGCTCCTTGGCGAGGGCCTCGTCGGCGCCCGCCAGGTCGATGGCGTTGACGTCCTGGTGGGCCGCCAGGTGGGGGCCCATCTCGGCCGCCTTGCCGGAGAGGATGTTCACCACGCCGCCGGGCAGGTCGGAGGTGGCCAGCACCTCGCCCAGGGAGAGCGCGGGGAGCGGGGCCCCCTCGCTCGCGATGACGACCGCCGTGTTGCCGGTCGCGATGACCGGGGCGATCACCGAGACGAGCCCGAGGAAGGACGACTCCTGCGGGGCGACGACGGTGACGACACCGGTCGGCTCCGGGGTGGACAGGTTGAAGAACGGGCCCGCGACGGGGTTGGCCCCGCCCACGATCTGGCCGATCTTGTCGGTCCAGCCCGCGTACCAGACCCAGCGGTCGATCGCCGCGTCCACGACGGCGGCGGCCTTGGACTTGGACAGTCCCTCGGCGTCGCCGACCTCCCGGACGAACTGCTCGCGGCGGCCCTCCAGCATCTCGGCGACGCGGTAGAGGATCTGGCCGCGGTTGTAGGCGGTGGCGCCGGCCCAGCCCCCGAAGGCCTTGCGGGCCGCGACGACCGCGTCACGGGCGTCCTTGCGGGAGGACAGGGGGGCGTTGGCCAGCCACTTGCCCTTCGAGTCCGTCACTTCGTACACCCGGCCGCTCTCGGAGCGGGGGAACTTGCCCCCGACGTACAGCTTGTAGGTCTTGAAGACGTTCAGACGCGTGGTCGTCTCAACGGCACTCATCAGCGCTCCCCCTTCGGGGTCGACGGGGCGAGGTAGCCCTCCAGGCCGTGGCGACCGCCCTCGCGGCCGAAGCCCGACTCCTTGTAGCCGCCGAAGGGCGAGGTCGGGTCGAACTTGTTGAACGTGTTGGCCCACACCACACCCGCGCGGAGCTTGTTGGCGACCGCGAGGATGCGGGAGCCCTTCTCCGTCCAGATACCGGCGGACAGGCCGTACTGGCTGTTGTTGGCCTTGGCGACGGCCTCGTCCGGGGTGCGGAACGTCAGCACGGACAGGACCGGCCCGAAGATCTCGTCGCGGGCGACGGTGTGCGCCTGGGTGACGTTCGTGAAGAGCGTCGGGGCGAACCAGTAGCCGGCGGACGGCAGCTCGCAGGCCGGGGACCAGCGCTCGGCGCCCTCGGCCTCGCCGGTCTCCGCGAGCGCGGTGATCCGGGCGAGCTGCTCGGCGGAGTTGATCGCGCCGATGTCGGTGTTCTTGTCGAGCGGGTCGCCCAGGCGCAGCGTGGACAGGCGGCGCTTGAGGGAGTCGAGCAGCTCGTCGTGGATCGACTCCTGCACCAGCAGGCGCGAGCCCGCGCAGCAGACCTGGCCCTGGTTGAAGAAGATGCCGGTGACGATGCCCTCGACGGCCTGGTCGATGGGGGCGTCGTCGAAGACGATGTTGGCGCCCTTGCCGCCCAGTTCCAGGGTGACCTTCTTGTCGGTGCCGGCGACCTGGCGGGCGATGGCCTTGCCGACCGCGGTGGAGCCGGTGAAGGCGACCTTGTTGACGTCCGGGTGCGCGACGAGCTCGGCGCCCGCGTCCCCGTAGCCGGGGATGATGTTGACGACGCCCTTGGGCAGGCCGGCCTGGCGGCAGATGTCCGCGAAGAACAGGGCGGACAGGGGCGTGGTCTCGGCGGGCTTCAGGACGACGGTGTTGCCGGTGGCGAGCGCCGGGGCGATCTTCCACGCGAGCATCAGCAGCGGGAAGTTCCACGGGATGACCTGGCCGGCCACACCGAGCGGGCGCGGGTTCGCGCCGTAGCCGGCGTGGTCGAGCTTGTCGGCCCAGCCCGCGTAGTAGAAGAAGTGCGCGGCGACCAGCGGGAGGTCCGCGTCGCGGGTCTCCTTGATCGGCTTGCCGTTGTCCAGGGTCTCCAGGACGGCCAGCTCGCGGCTGCGTTCCTGGATGATCCGGGCGATGCGGAAGAGGTACTTGGCGCGCTCGGAGCCGGGCAGCGCGGACCACTTCTCGAAGGCGCGGCGGGCGGCCTTCACGGCGCGGTCGACGTCGGCGGCACCGGCCTGGGCGACCTCGGCCAGCACCTCCTCGCTGGAGGGGCTGACGGTCTTGAAGACCTTGCCGTCGGCGGCGTCGGTGAACTCGCCGTCGATGAAGAGCCCGTAGGAGGGGGCGATGTCGACGACCGAGCGGGACTCGGGGGCCGGTGCGTACTCGAAGAGGGATGCCATGGTGATCAGTCCACCGTCACGTAGTCGGGACCGGAGTAACGCCCGGTGCTCAGCTTCTGGCGCTGCATGAGCAGGTCGTTCAGCAGGCTGGAGGCGCCGAACCGGAACCACTCGTTGGTCAGCCAGTCCTCGCCCGCGGTCTCGTTGACGAGGACCAGGAACTTGATGGCGTCCTTGGTGGTGCGGATGCCGCCGGCCGGCTTCACACCGATCTGGATTCCAGTCTGCGCCCTGAAGTCGCGTACGGCTTCGAGCATGAGCAGGGTGTTGGCGGGGGTGGCGTTGACGCCGACCTTGCCGGTGGAGGTCTTGATGAAGTCGGCGCCCGCGAGCATGCCGATCCAGGAGGCGCGGCGGATGTTGTCGTACGTCGACAGCTCGCCGGTCTCGAAGATGACCTTGAGGCGGGCGGCGGTCCCGTCGGGGCGGACGCAGGCCTCCTTGACGGCCCTGATCAGCTCGTACGTCTCCAGGTAGCGGCCGGCGAGGAAGGCGCCACGGTCGATGACCATGTCGATCTCGTCGGCGCCGGCGGCGACGGCGTCACGGGTGTCGGCCAGCTTGACCGGCAGGGCGGCGCGCCCGGCCGGGAAGGCGGTGGCGACGGAGGCGACCTTGACGTCGGCGCCGTTCAGCGCCGCCTTGGCGGTGGCCACCATGTCGGGGTAGACGCAGACCGCGGCGGTCATGGGCGTGCCGCGGTCGGTCGGGTCGGGGTGGACGGCCTTGGCGGAGAGCGCCCGGACCTTGCCCGGGGTGTCCGCACCCTCGAGCGTCGTCAGGTCGATCATCGAGATGGCCAGGTCGATGGCGTACGCCTTGGCCGTCGTCTTGATCGAGCGGGTGCCGAGCGAGGCCGCGCGGGCCTCCAGGCCGACTGCGTCTACGCCGGGCAGCCCGTGCAGGAAGCGGCGCAGCGCGCTGTCGGACGCCGTCACGTCAGCGAATGCGGAGAGGGTGGTGGGCATGGTCACCAGATGAGCATATCTACGCGCGTAGCGCCTGTCACCCCCCTCGGTGCACATATGGGCGTGACATCCGCCATCGGAGCCCCGGGGCCGCGCGCCCGCACCTCCGGCGGACCCATGCGGCACAATCGGCGGCATGACTACGCCCTCCCCCCACGAGCCGGTCTACGCCGACCGCGTCTACCGCTCCCCCATGGCCGTCGTCACCGGGGTGCTGCTGCTCGCGCTCGTCGCGTGGCTCTGCGGGGACGCCGCCGTACGGGGCGGGGGGAGCGCGCGGTGGACCGGCATCGCCGTCGCCCTGCTCACCGTCCCGCTGATCGTGGCGTTCACCCTGCGCCCGGCCGTCTTCGCCAACGACGACCGGATGCGGATCCGCAACCCCTTCCGGATCATCGAGCTGCCCTGGGCCGCCGTCGACGCGGTCCGCGCCGGGTACTCGGCGGAGGTGCTGGCGCAGGGCTCGAAGTACCAGCTGTGGTCGGTGCCGGTGTCGCTGCGCGAGCGCAAGAAGGCCGGCCGGCAGTTCAGCCGCCGGGACGCGCTGACCGGCAAGGGGATGACGGCCCAGGACCAGGGGGCCGAGCCGGCCGCGCCGCAGCGGGCCTCCGCCGACCGGGCCGTGGACGAGCTGCGCGAGCTCGCCGAGCGCGGGGCGGGCCGGCCCGGCGCGCAGGGCGGCGTCACCGTGCGCTGGGCGTACGAGATCATCGCGCCCGCCGTGGCCGGCGCCGTACTGCTGGCCGTGCTCCTGGCCACGGGCTGAGCGGGCCGTACGCCGGGCCGGCCGCCCGTTGAGCGAACCGCCCGCCGAGCGGCCCCGCTGCCCGGCCGCCCGCCCGTCCGCCGGGCTGCCGTAACCGCCGTGTAACGGCCGCGGCTACCGGAACCGGTGCCGCCGGGGGGTGCGTCCTCGCAGGTGTGCACCGTCATGAGGGCAGCGGCAGCGCCGCCACCGCCACACAGCTCCCGGTCCGGTCCCGGCTCCTGAGCGGGGCCCTGCTGGCCGCGCACCTGCTGGTCGTCGGATGGCTGACCCTGAGCCCCCTGGACGTCCCCTGGGCGGCCGCCGCGAACCTGACCCCGCTGGACGGGATCAGGGCGGACCTCGCCCACGGGCCGCTGGAGGCCGCCCGGCGGATCGGCGAGGGGCTGGCGCTGCTGGCCCCGCTGGGGGTGCTGCTGCCGCTGGCCGGGGGGCGGCTGACGCCCGGGCCGCTGGCCGCCTGGTCCTCGCTCGCACGGACGGCGGCCGCGGCCGTACTGATCTCACTCGGCATCGAGATGCTCCAGACCGCGGTACCGGGCCGGGTGCTGGACGTGGACGCGCTGTTGCTGAACACCGCCGGAGTGGTGATCGTCCACCTTGCCGTCGTACCGGTGCTGCGCGCCCGGCTGCGCCGCGCCCACGCGTCTCAGGGACCCACCCCGAGAATTTCCAGGGTCGGCATCGGACCCTGGACCGAGGTCCTTTCGGCGGTACCGCGCGAGTATTGAGGCATCGCGGAAGGGAAGATCCCGGAGCGCGATCCCTACGAAGGAGAAGAAAATGAGCGCGATTACCCGCCCCCGTGACGGACGGATGATCGGCGGCGTCTGCGCCGGGCTCGCACGGCGTTTCGGTATCAAGACCCGCACGATGCGGATCATCTTCGTGGCCTCGTGCCTGCTGCCCGGACCGCAGGTCCTCATCTACCTCGCGCTGTGGCTGCTGCTGCCGAACGAGAAGGCCGGCGCGGGCACGGCGCGGACCGCCTGGTAGTCCCCCGCCAAGGGCTGCCCCCGGGACATCGGGGCCCGACCGGCGCTCCGGCGGGACTCAGCCGGCCTTCCGGACCTTCTCGAGCTGCTTGTCGGCCACTTCCTGCGGGACCAGCGCCCTCTGGTCCGCGGCGGCCACGTTCAGGGCCATCAGCCGTACGACCCGGTCCCCCTCGCGCACGACGACCAGGTGGACCGACGCCGAGACGCCCTCGGCGGCGGCGGTGGTGGTCCAGCTGACCGTCTCGTCGCCCCCCGTCCTGTACGGGACGGCCTTCACGTCCCGGTAGCGGCCGGTCTGCTTCTCGACGGTGGCGGTGAAGCCCGTACCGCAGGCCGCGACGGCCTCGCGCAGCCGGGACACGACCCGCTTGGCCTCGCTCTCCCCGTAGGAGCTGACGGAGGCCGAGACCGCGAGGCCGACCTGCTTCTGGGAGCCGATGCCTCGGTTGACGGTCTCGCGGGCCGCCGGATCGGGCTTGTCGCCCATGATGTCGGCGAGCGGCTGGCAGGTCTTCTTGTCGGCGTGCGGCTGGCCGTCGGGGGCGTTCGGGTTCTTGCCCTGCGCGGAGATCTGGTAGCCGGCCAGGTCGCCCTGGACGAGGGCGGCCCGCTCCAGGCTCGCGTCCTTGGCCTTGGGCGCGGCGGGGGCCGGCGGCGCGCCGGGCGCGCCCGAGGGGCGGACGGCCGCGGAGCCCTTGGGGTCGGGGGTCTTCCCGGGCGCGGGGGCCTCCGTACCGCTGCCGCACGCGGCCGCTCCGAGGAGCAGGGCGGGGAGCAGCGCGAACCTCGTCGCGGGTGCCGTGAATCGTGCCGTGATGCGCATGACCGAACCTCATACCCATTGCGTCGGCGGGCAGTTGGTGGTGATCGTGGCACACCGCGCAACGCGGCGCACACCTCTTCGAAGGGGCGTGCGCCGCGTGCGCGTGCGTGCGATTTCCGGCGCTTGGGTCAGCCGCCGATGCCGCCGGGCAGCGGGGGCAGGCCGCCGAGCAGGCTGGTGACCGGGGCGGCGGCGTCGGTGGCCTCGCCCTCCTGGGCCGCCTGCTGCGTCTGGTCGGTGAGGGAGCTGGTGGCGCTGGTGAGGGAGCCGAGGGTGTCCGTCAGGCTGGCGGCGGGGAGCGCCGAGGCGGAGGCGGTACCGGCGGCGCCCGCGGCGAGGGCGGCACCAATCACAGCGACACCGAGGGACTTGGCAGCAGACTGCTTCATGAAAAATCGTCCTTGCGACGGGGAAACTGAGCGGCTCCGCAACCTAGCCACTTCAAACCCGGTCCCGCAAACATCCTTAAATACGAGAAAGCGTCCGGGAATTGCGATTCCCGGACGCTTTCCGTGGGTCAGGCCTTGGCCTAGGCCGAGACGGTTCCGCTGGTGGAAGCGGTCTGCCGGAACAGCCATTCGGACTTCAGCTCCGCATAGCCCGGCTTGATCACGTCGTTGATCATGGCCAGTCGTTCATCGAAAGGAATGAACGCGGACTTCATCGCATTGACGGTGAACCACTGCATGTCGTCGAGCGAGTAGCCGAAGGTGTCGACCAGGTGCTCGAACTCGCGGCTCATGCTGGTGCCGCTCATCAGGCGGTTGTCGGTGTTGACCGTCAGCCGGAAGTGGAGCTTGCGCAGCAGGCCGATCGGGTGCTCGGCGTACGAGACGGCCGCTCCGGTCTGCAGGTTCGAGGTGGGGCACATCTCCAGGGGGATGCGCTTGTCCCGGACGTACGAGGCCAGGCGGCCCAGCGTGACCGAGCCGTCCTCGGCGACCTCGATGTCGTCGATGATCTTCACGCCGTGGCCGAGGCGGTCGGCGCCGCACCACTGCAGGGCCTGCCAGATCGACGGGAGGCCGAAGGCCTCGCCCGCGTGGATGGTGAAGTGGTTGTTCTCGCGCTTGAGGTACTCGAAGGCGTCGAGGTGGCGGGTGGGGGGGAACCCGGCCTCGGCACCGGCGATGTCGAAGCCGACCACGCCGTTGTCACGGTAGCGGTTGGCCAGCTCGGCGATCTCCAGCGCGCGGGCCGCGTGGCGCATGGCGGTCAGCAGCGCGCCGACGCGGATGCGGTGGCCGTTGGCCCTGGCGCGGCGCTCGCCCTCGCGGAAGCCGTCGTTCACGGCCTCGACTACCTCTTCGAGGGTCAGGCCGGCTTCGAGGTGCTGCTCGGGGGCGTAGCGGATCTCCGCGTACACGACGCCGTCCTCGGCGAGGTCCTCGGCGCACTCGGCGGCGACCCGGAAGAGGGCCTCCTTCGTCTGCATGACGGCGCAGGTGTGCGCGAACGTCTCCAGGTAGCGCGGGAGGGAGCCGGAGTCCGCGGCGTCACGGAACCAGACGCCCAGCTTGTCGGCGTCCGTCTCGGGCAGCTTGTCGTAACCGGCCTCGGCGGCCAGCTCGATGATGGTGCCGGGGCGCAGTCCACCGTCGAGGTGGTCGTGCAGCAGCACCTTCGGGGAGCGGCGGATCTGATCCGGGGTGGGCAGGTTGGGGGTCTCGCTCGTCATCCCGGCACTCTACTCCTACGCGCGTAGAGCAGCGCGTCGGCGGCGGGGTCGATATGTAACAGAGACCGTACGGACGGGTCGCGTACACCCGCCGGTCTGAGACTGTTCCGCCATGGCACAGCATGCGCCGCCGGCGCGCGGGGCCCGCCTGGGGCGGGCGGCCGGCGCGAACGGCTCGGTCTCGACGGTCAGTGGTGTGGTGCTCCTGCTTCCGGGAGCGTCCAGATTCCCCTCCGGTCCGGTACGTCCGCTCGCGCGGGCGCTGGTCCGGGCGGGCGGGGCGCAGGGGCTGGTGGCGCACACCGTGGTGCACGGGGCCGCGCCCCGGGAGGAGGCCGCCGGGTGGGCGGCGGACGAGGTGGTCCGGCTGTACGGGGACGTACCGGTGTGCCTGGCCGGCTTCGGCGCGGGCGGCCGGGCGGCACTGCGGGCGGCCGGGCACGCGGCCGTCAACGCCGTGGTGGCGCTGGCCCCTTGCTTACCGGAGGGCGAGGACACGGGCACCCCTGAACCGGTGAAACAGCTCGCGGGCCGGCAGGTGCTGATCGTGCACGGCACGAACGACGCGCGCAGCGACCCGGAATCCTCTTTCCGGCTGGCGGCGCGGGCGAAGAAGGCGAATCGTTCTACCTGCCGGTTCGAGGTGCACTCGGACGGGCACGGCCTGCGGGAGCACCGGTCGGAAGTAGTGGCGCTGGCGGTGGACTTCGTACTCGGCGCCGTGTTCTGCGGCCGGTACTCGCGCCCGGTCGTGGACGCGCTGTCGGCGCCCCCGCCGCTGGGCCTGCGGATGCCGCTGGCCTCCGGCTTCGGGCGGTCCCTGCGGGGCTGAGCGTAGAGTGGGGAGTGGACTCGGGGTGGTTCTCTCCTGGAGGCGATCCGCCATGGCCGGGATGGTGCGCAAGAGCTTTGACAGCGCGGACGAGACGCGCCCGTTCACCGATGGCAAGGGCAGGCTGGACGTGCTCATGACGGACGGCGGCGCCGTCGGGCGCGCGGTCTTCGAGCCGGGCTGGAAGTGGTCGGAACACATCAAGCCGCTGGCGGGCACGGACAGCTGCCAGTCGGCGCACACGGGGTACGTCGTCAGCGGCCGCATGCAGGTCGTGATGGACGACGGCGAGGGCACCGAGTACGGCCCCGGGGACTTCATGCAGCTCGCCCCCGGGCACGACGCATGGGTGGTGGGCGACGAACCGTGCATGGTCGTGGACTGGACGGGCTTCGACAACTACGCGAAGCCGGCCTGACCGGACCCGGTCACGCCTGAGCCCCGCGGCACGGCGCCTGTACGCGTGAGCCGTCGAGCGGCACGCCTTCACCGTGGCCGGACCGCGGCCCCCGGGGGGGGGAGGCCCCGCCCGGCGGGTCACGGACGGAACGCACCTGCCGGCGGCCATTGCGGAGATGAGGCGCGCCGTCGGCGGCAAGCCCCGGTTCCAGCCCGGGTACGTGATCCGCGCACGCCGGCCAGTGGCTAGCCCTGGGCCTCCAGTTCCGGGATCAGGCGGCCCCTCCGGGACAGCAGGAAGCGCTTGAACGCCGCCACCGGTGGGGTGTCCGGGTGGCCGTCCAGCCAGGCCACGCCGATCTCGCGCACCGCGCGCGGCGCCGTCACCGTCAGCTCCACCACCCCCGGCCGGGGCACCGCCGGCGGGGGCAGCAAGGCGACCCCGAGGCCCGCCGCGACCAGGCCGCGCAGGGTCTCGGCCTCCTCGCCCTCGAAGGCGACCCTAGGCGTGAACCCGGCCTCCGCGCACAGGTCGTCGGTGATCCGGCGCAGGCCGTAGCCGGCCTCCAGGGTGACGAAGGTTTCCTCCGCGGCCTCGGCCAGCCGGATCCGCTTGCGCACCGCGAGGCGGTGGTCGTCCGGCACCACCAGGCGCAGCCGCTGCTCGTCGAGGCGGCGGGCCACCAGGTCGGGGGCGTCGGGCACCGGCGAGGTCAGGCAGAGGTCGAGTTCCCCGGCGCGGAGCTTCTCCAGCATGGCCTCGCCGTAGTTCTGGACGAGGGAGAACCGTACGCGCGGGTGGTCGGCCCGGAAGGCGCGGATCAGGCCGGGTACGGTCTCGGGGCCCAGGGTGTGCAGGAAGCCGAACGCGACCTTGCCGAACGACGGGTCGGCGTCGTGCTGGACGGATCCGGCGGCGCGGGCGATCCCGTCGAGGGCCTGCTCGGCGGAGGCGAGGAAGGTGCGGCCGGCCGTGGTGAGGGCGACGGTACGGCCCTTGCGGGCGAACAGCGAGACGCCCAGGTCCTGTTCGAGGCGGACCATGGCCCGGGACAGGGTGGACTGCGGTACGCCCAGCTCGTGGGCGGCGCGGGTGACGTGCTCGTGCCGGGCGACCGCGACGAACTGGGCGAGCCGGGGGGCCAGCTGTTGTGTCACGGACATGTCTTCTTCGTAACGGTTCATTGATATCCGAAGCCGTGAGCTGTGCTGATGCGTGAGTGGATCGATTATCCCGGATTCGTGCATTGGACGCATGAAAAAGGGACACCTACCTTCGACGTATGCCTCCCGCTCATACCGGGGCACCTGTCATCCCGGGTGCCTCCACTCCGTCGTTCCCTTCGTCGCCGGCACCCCTGGGCGAACCCCGCTCCCCCGGCCGTCCCGGCTACCGCCGGATGAGCCTCGCCCTCTTCGCCGCGGGCCTCGCTACCTTCGCCCTCCTCTACTCCACCCAGGCCCTGTTGCCCGCGCTCTCCGCCGGTTTCGGCGTGACGGCCGGCCGGGCCAGCTGGACGGTCTCCGCGGCCACCGGCGCGCTCGCCCTGTTCGTCCTGCCGCTCAGCGCGCTGTCCGAGCGGTTCGGCCGGACCCGGATGATGACCTGCTCGATGGTGGTGGCCGTCGGCATCGGCCTGGTGGTGCCGCTCGCGCCGAGCCTGGAGTGGCTGGTGGTGCTCCGTGCGGTGCAGGGTGCGGCCATCGCCGGCATCCCCGCCTCCGCGATGGCGTACCTGGCGGAGGAGGTCCGGCCGAAGGCGCTGGTCGGTGCGATCGGCCTGTTCGTGGCGGGCAACTCCATCGGCGGCATGAGCGGACGGATCGTCACCGGCTGGGGCGCGCAGCTGTGGGGCTGGCGCGGCGGGCTGCTGGCCGTCGGCGTGATGGCGCTGGTTTGCGCGGTGGCCTTCCTGGTGCTGCTGCCCCGGGCGCGGTTCTTCCGGCCGGCGTCGCTGAACCCGCGCGCGGTGGGGCGTACCGTCGCCGGTCACCTGCGCGATCCGCTGCTGCTGCGGCTGTACGGGATCGGCGCGCTGTTCATGACCGTCTTCGGCGCCGTGTACACCGTCATCGGGTACCGCCTGGTGGAGGCGCCGTTCTCGCTGGGGCAGGGCGTGGTCGGGTCGGTCTTCCTGGTCTACCTGGTGGGTACGGCCTCCTCGGCGGCGGCCGGGCAGCTGGTGGCCCGGGCGGGCCGGCGCGGGGCGCTGTACCTGGCGGTGACCACGACGGCCCTCGGGCTGCTGCTGTCGCTCGGGGACTCGCTCCTGCTGGTCCTGCCGGGACTGGTGCTGATCACGGCCGGCTTCTTCGCGGGGCACGCGGTGGCCTCCGCGGCGGTGAGCCGTACGGCGAGGACGGGCCGGGCGCAGGCCTCGGCGCTCTACCAGTCCGCGTACTACCTCGGCTCCAGCGCGGGCGGCACCCTGGGCGCGCTGGCGTACCACGCCTCGGGGTGGGCGGCCACCGTCGGCATCGCGCTGCTCGCGGTGCTGGGCGTCGTCGCGATCACCCTGTACGGGTCCCACGCGGCCCGCGCCGAGCGGCGGCGGCCGCTCGCGGGCGGGCGGGCCGCGGCGGCCCGCTGAGGCTCGCGGGGTTCTCCCCGGGGCTCCGGGGGCTCGGGGGGCCTCGGAAACGGTCGCCCGGCGCTCCACCTGCGGTCCGCACCGGCCAAGTCCGTTCAAAGTCTGTGCGGCGTGCGCGACTCGCTCTAGCTTGGAGGGCATCGGCGCCCCCACGGTGCGGGCGCGGCAGGGGAGGACCGGATGGCGGCGATACGCGTGCGCGCGCGGCGGCGGGCTGCGGTGGTGTTCGGCGGGGCTCTGGCACTGGCGGCGCCCCTGGTGGTCCTGGGGGGCGGTACGGCGCAGGCCGCCGCCTGCAACGTGACCACCGGGCCCTACCAGCGGCAGGTCGAGCAGTTCCTGGGGCGGCCGGTGGACGGGGTGCAGTCGGCGGCGGACTGCACGGCCATACAGTCCTTCCAGGCCGCCCACGGGATCACCCCGACCATGGGGTACGCCGGGCCGCTGACCTGGCAGACGATGAGCACGATGCTGGCGCAGCGGGCGGCCGGCACCAACCCGAACGCCGACCGCAAGTGCCCGACCAACCTGGGGCGGATCGCGTGCGTCGACCTGACCCGCCAGCTGAGCTGGATCCAGGACGGGGCCACGCTGAAGTACGGTCCGGTGCCGGTGCGCACCGGCAAGGCGGAGACGCCGACGCGGACCGGCCTGAAGAAGATCTACTACCGGAGCATCAACCACTGGTCGACGATCTACAACGTCGCGATGCCGTACTCGCAGTTCTTCGACGGGGGGATCGCCTTCCACTCGGTCACCAAGAGCATGTGGAACCCGCCGGGCTCCGGGGGCTGCGTGAACATGACGACGACCGACGCCAAGGCGTACTGGAACATGCTGGGCAACGGCGAGGACGTCTACGTGTACGGGCGCAAGCCCGGGACCTGACGTTCCCCGCCGCCCGGGCTGCCGTTGTCGGACCCCTCGGGTAGTTTCCGAAGGGACGGAAACCACCTGGGGGACGGCAGCCATGAGTGACCTCGCGACCTCGTCACCGGAACTCGACGCGGCGATGGACCGCTACCGCGTCGAGCTGACCGGCTACTGCTACCGGATGCTCGGCTCGTCCTTCGACGCCGAGGACGCGGTGCAGGACGCGTACGTCCGTGCCTGGCGGGCGTACGAGAGGTTCGAGGGGCGTTCGTCGCTGCGGTCGTGGCTGTACCGGATCGCCACGAACGTCTGCCTCGACCTGCTGAAGGCGGGGAACAGGCGGGCGCGGCCGATGGACCTGTCCGCCCCGCAGCACCAGGCCTCCGCCGTGCTCAGCGAGCGGCCCGAGGTGACCTGGCTGGAGCCGGTGCCCGACGGGCGGGTGCTGCCGCAGACCGCCGACCCGGCGGAGATGGCCCTGGCCAAGGAGTCCGTCCGGCTGGCCTTCGTCGCGGCCCTCCAGCACCTCCCGGCGAAGCAGCGGGCCGTGCTGATCCTGCGGGAGGTGCTGGCCTGGAAGGCGGACGAGGTCGCCGAGCTGCTGGAGACCTCGGTGGCGGCGGTGAACAGCGCGCTCCAGCGGGCGCGGGCGACCCTCGCGGGGCAGGCGCTGCGCCCGGGTGATCCGGCGGACCCGCTGGACGCGGCGCAGGCGAAGCTGCTGGAGCAGTACCTGTCCGCCTTCGAGGCGTACGACATCTCGCGGCTCACCGCGCTGCTGCACGAGGACGCGGTGCTGTCGATGCCGCCGTACGACCTGTGGCTGCGGGGCCACGAGGACATCGCCGCGTGGCACCTGAACCAGGGCATCGGCTGCAAGGGCTCGCGCCTGGTCCCGACGACGGCGAACGGCCTGCCGGCCTTCGGGCAGTACCGCCCCCGCGAGGACGGCCTGCCCGGGCACGTGCCGTGGGCGCTCCAGGTGCTGGAGATATCAGACGGCCGGATCGTCGGCCTCAACGCCTTCCTGGACACCGCCCGCTGGTTCCCCCTGTTCGGCCTGCCCGAGCAGCTCGACGAGACCCACGAGGCGCAGTAGCGCCAGCAGGGCCGGGCCCGCGCCGGTGAGCCGGAGGCGGCTCCCGTGGCGGCGGGCGGCGAGCGCCAGGCGCGCGACCGCGTCGACGGTGGCGAGGGTGGGGGCCGTGACGGCGCGCACGTCGCAGGTCACCGGCCGGCCCGGGCCGTCCCGGCACAGGTCGCGGAGGCGGGCGCAGAGCGCGGGGACGTCCGGGTGGGGCCCTTCGTCCAGGGCCAGGGTTCTGATCTCCACGGGTGGATGACCGTCACCGGCCCCCGGACTCATCGGCGGCCGGCCCCGCGGCCCCCGGGGGAACCGGCGGGGGCGGGCCGGGGAGCCGCCCGCGCGGCGGTGACCCCGGCCCACCTCCCGGCCGGGGACTACGCGATGCGGTCCAGGACGATCGGCGTGGCGGAGTACGCCGTGCCGGCCGGGGCGATGTCGTAGCAGCCCTCCAGCGAGGCCAGGGCGTACTCGAACTTCTCCGGGGTGTCCGTGTGCAGGGTCATCAGCGGCTGGCCGGCGGTGACGGTGTCGCCCGGCTTCGCGTGCAGCTCGATGCCCGCGCCCGCCTGGACCGGGTCCTCCTTGCGGGCGCGGCCCGCGCCCAGGCGCCAGGCGCCGACGCCGACCGCGTACGCGTCGAGGCGGGTCAGGACGCCCGAGGCGGAGGCGGTGACCACGTGCTGCTCGCGGGCCACCGGCAGGGCCGCGTCCGGGTCGCCGCCCTGGGCGGAGATCATCCGGCGCCACACGTCCATGGCGGAGCCGTCGGCGAGGGCCTTCGCGGGGTCGGCGTCCTTGATGCCCGCCGCGTCCAGCATCTCCTTGGCCAGGGCGATGGTCAGCTCGACCACGTCGGCCGGGCCGCCGCCGGCGAGGACCTCGACGGACTCGCGGACCTCCAGGGCGTTGCCCGCGGTGAGGCCGAGCGGGGTGGACATGTCGGTGAGCAGGGCGATCGTCCTGACGCCGCTGTCGGTGCCCAGGGCCACCATGGTGGAGGCCAGTTCCCGGGCGTCCTCGATGTTCTTCATGAAGGCGCCGGAGCCGACCTTCACGTCGAGGACGAGCGAGCCCGTGCCCTCGGCGATCTTCTTCGACATGATCGAGGAGGCGATCAGCGGGATGGCCTCGACCGTGCCCGTGACGTCGCGCAGGGCGTAGAGCTTCTTGTCCGCCGGGGCCAGGCCGTCGCCCGCGGCGCAGATGACGGCGCCGGTGGTGTCGAGGACGTGCAGCATCTCCTCGTTGGAGAGCAGGGCCCGCCAGCCGGGGATCGACTCCAGCTTGTCCAGGGTGCCGCCGGTGTGGCCGAGGCCCCGGCCCGAGAGCTGCGGCACGGCCGCGCCGCAGGCGGCGACGAGCGGGGCCAGCGGGAGGGTGATCTTGTCGCCCACGCCGCCGGTGGAGTGCTTGTCGGCGGTCGGACGGGAGAGGGAGTCGAAGTTCATCCGCTCGCCGGAGGCGATCATCGCGGCGGTCCAGCGGGCGATCTCGGCCCGGTTCATGCCGTTGAGCAGGATGGCCATCGCGAGCGCCGACATCTGCTCGTCGGCGACGACCCCGCGGGTGTACGCGTCGATGACCCAGTCGATCTGCTCGGGGCTCAGCTCACCGCGGTCCCGCTTGGTCCGGATGACGGAGATGACGTCCATGAGGTGACTTCCTTCTACGCGCATAGAGATGAGGGAGGGAGGTTCGAGGAGTTTTCGAGGGGGCGAGAGCGGCGACGGCCCTCCGCCCGGCAGGGCGGAGGGCCGTCGGTGCGGCTATCTCAGGTGGTCGGGCCCGAAGGCCTGCGGCAGCATCGCGCTCAGCGGCAGGATCCCGTCCGGTGTCTCCACCAGCAGCTCCGGGCCGCCGAACTCGTAGAGCAGCTGGCGGCAACGGCCGCAGGGCACGAGGACCTCGCCCTTGCCGTCCACGCACGTGAAGTGGGTGAGCCGGCCGCCGCCGGTGGCCTGGAGGGAGGAGACCAGGCCGCATTCGGCGCACAGGCCGAGGCCGTAGCTGGCGTTCTCCACGTTGCAGCCGGTGACCACCCGGCCGTCGTCCACCAGGGCGGCGACCCCGACCGGGAAGCCCGAGTAGGGGGCGTACGCCCGGGTCATCGCCGCCCGGGCGGCCGTCCGCAGGGCCTCCCAGTCCACCGCCTGGTGCGGGGTCACTTGCCCTGGCCCTTGCGGTACGGCATGCCGTCCGCCTTCGGCATCCGCAGGCGCTGCGCCGACAGCGCGAGCACCAGCAGCGTCGTCACGTACGGGGCGGCGTCCACGAACTGGCTGGGCACCTGGTCGGTGGCCGCGTACCAGGCGAAGAGCCCGGCGGCGCAGACGGCGGCGATACCGGCCTGGAGGTACTTCTTCTTGTACAGCTGCCAGCCGAGGGCGAGCACCAGCAGGATGGCGATCAGCAGCAGCATCGCGTGGACGTTCTCGGCGCCGCCGCGCAGCTTGAGGCTGTCGGTGAAGCCGAAGAGGCCCGCGCCCAGAGCCATGCCGCCCGGCATCCAGTTACCGAAGATCATCGCGGCGAGACCGATGTAACCGCGGCCGCCGGTCTGGCCCTCCTGGTAGATGCCGGTGGAGACGATCGCGAGGAACGCGCCGCCGAGGCCGGCCAGGCCGCCGGAGACGATCACGGCGATGTACTTGTACTTGTAGACGTTGACGCCGAGGGACTCCGCCGCGACCGGGTTCTCACCGCAGGAGCGCAGGCGCAGGCCGAAGGCGGTGCGCCACAGCACCCACCAGGTGGCGGGGATCAGCAGCACGGCGACGATGGTCAGCAGCGACAGGTGGGTGACCAGGCCGCCGAGGACGCCCGCGACGTCCGAGACCAGGAACCAGTGCTTGGCCTGGAGGCTGTCCAGCCCGCTGGAGAGTCCCGGGACGGTGATCTCGGTGATGGACTCGATGCGCGGGGACTGCTTGGAGGAGCCGCCCTCGGCCTTGTCGAAGGTGAAGTTCGACAGGTACTGGGTGAAGCCCGTCGCCAGGATGGTGACCGCCACACCGGAGACGATGTGGTTGACGTTGAAGGTGACGGTGATGATCGCGTGCAGCAGGCCGCCGATGGCGCCGCCGACGATGCCCATCAGGACACCCGACCAGGGACCCCACTGGTAGCCGGCCCAGGCACCGAACCAGGTGCCGAGGATCATCATGCCCTCGAGGCCGATGTTGACCACACCGGCCCGCTCGGCCCACAGGCCGCCGAGGCCCGCGAGGCCGATCGGCACCGCGAGCTGGAGGGCCCCGGAGACCTGGCCGACGGAGGTCAGGTCGTTCGCGCCGGAGATGACCCGGACCAGCGAGACCAGCGCGAGGCCACCCGCGATGATCAGCAGGATCCAGGGCAGGGTGAGCTTGCGGCGGCCGCCCGGCTCGGGCGCGGCTTTCGTCGTGGAAACGGTGCTGGCGCTCACGCCGCGACCTCCTTCTCGGTCTTGATGGCGTGGCCGGCGGCCAGCTCCTCGCCGACCTTCTGCTGCTGACGGCGGATGCCGTAGCGGCGGACGAGCTCGTAGCTGACGACCACGGCGACCACGATCAGGCCCTTCATGATCGTGCCGATTTCCTTGGCGAAGCCGGCCGTGTCAAGGCCGGCCGAGGCCTTGTCGATGAAGGCGATCAGCAGCGCGGCGAAGAAGATGCCGACCGGGTTGTTGCGGCCGAGCAGCGCGATGGTGATGCCGGTGAAGCCGATGCCCGCCGGGAAGGACAGGTTGTACGTGTGGGACTCGCCCAGCAGCAGCGGCATGCTGACCAGACCGGCGACGGCGCCCGAGATGAGCATCGAGGTCATGATCATCTTCTTGGCGTCCACACCGGAGGCCTGGGCGGCGGACTCGCTGGCGCCGGTGGCGCGCAGGTCGAAGCCGAAGCGGGTGCGGTTGAGCACGAACCAGTAGACGATGCCCAGCGCGAAGGCGATGAAGGTGAAGCCGTAGATCTCCAGGCCGTCGCTGAGCTCCACGCCCGGGAACCAGCCGGACTCCGGGATGTCACCGGTGGTCAGGTCGTTGGAGCCGACCGGCTGCACGCCGAGGTTCTTGGGGAGGATCAGCCAGGCGATCAGCGAGGTCGCGATGGCGTTGAGCATGATCGTCGAGACGACCTCGCTCACGCCGCGCTTGGCCTTGAGGACGCCCGCGATGCCGGACCAGAAGGCGCCGACGAGCATCGCGACGAGCACGATCACCAGGATGTGCAGCGGGCCGGGCAGCGTGACCGCCGCGCCGACCAGGGCGCTGACCATCGCGGCGAGGCGGTACTGGCCGTCCACACCGATGTTGAAGAGGTTCATCCGGAAGCCGATGGCGACGGCCAGGGCTGCCAGGTAGTACGTGCCGGCCTGGTTCAGGATGAGGACCTGGACGTCCTCGTAGCCGGACTGTTCGATCATGATGCGCAGCGGCTCGATCGGGTCCACGCCCGAAGCGGCCAGCACGATCATGCTGAGTACGAAGGCGCTGACCAGTGCCAGCGCGGGTCCGGCGAAGCCGAGAAGCAGCCGGTCCTTGTCGAATTTCTTCATCGGGCCTCGTCCTCCGTCGTGTCGCCGTCGACCTCGGCGGAGTGGTCGTCAGTGGCTTCCAGGTGCCCGGTGGCGGCGCCCGTCATGGCGGTGCCGAGCTCCTCGGGGGTGATCGTCGCCGGGTCGGCGTCCGCGACCAGGCGGCCGCGGTAGATGACGCGGAGCGTGTCGGACAGGCCGATCAGCTCGTCCAGGTCGGCGGAGATCAGCAGCACGGCGAGGCCCTCGCGGCGGGCCTCGCGGATCGCGTCCCAGATCTGCGCCTGCGCGCCGACGTCCACACCGCGCGTGGGGTGGGCGGCGATGAGGAACTTGGGGTTGTGGCTCATCTCGCGGCCGACGATCAGCTTCTGCTGGTTGCCGCCGGAGAGCGAGGCCGCGGTGACGTCGATGCCCGGGGTGCGGACGTCGTACTCGCGCACGATCCGCTCGGTGTCCTTGCGGGCGGCCTTCGGGTCGAGGATGCCGCGCCGGGAGTTGGGCGCCTCGGTGACGTGGCCGAGGATGCGGTTCTCCCAGAGCGGGGACTCCAGCAGCAGGCCGTGGCGGTGGCGGTCCTCGGGGATGTAGCCGATGCCGCCCTCGCGGCGCTTGCGCACCGGGGTCCTGGTGATGTCGTCGCCGTCGAGGGCGATGACGCCGGCGTCGGGGGTGATCATGCCCATGAGGGCCTCGATCAGCTCCGTCTGGCCGTTGCCCTCGACACCGGCGATGCCGAGGACCTCGCCCTTGTGGATCGTGAAGCTGATCCCGTCGAGCAGCAGGCGGCCGGCCACCGGGATCTCGCGGATACCGGTGTCGGAGTCGCCGAGGGCGCTCGTGGAGGTCTCGGGGGCGACGACCACACCCGCGTCGGCGACGGTCAGGCCGTCGACCTTCAGCATGGGCGTCGTGGTCACCGTGGACTCGCGGGTCTCCGGCGAGGGCAGCTCGCTGCCGACCATCAGCTCGGCGAGCTGCTTGGTCGTGGCGGTCTTCGGGTCGGCGGTGCCGACCGTGGTGCCGCGGCGGATGACGGTGATGTCGTCGGCGACCTTCAGGACCTCGCCCAGCTTGTGCGAGATGAAGATGACCGTCAGGCCCTCCGCCTTGAGCTCGCGCAGGTTGTCGAAGAGCGCGTCCACTTCCTGCGGCACGAGCACGGCGGTCGGCTCGTCGAGGATGAGGGTCTTGGCACCGCGGTAGAGGACCTTGAGGATCTCCACGCGCTGGCGGTCGGCCACACCGAGGTCCTCGACCAGGGCGTCGGGGCGCACGCCGAGGCCGTACGCGTCCGAGATCTCCTTGATCTTCTTGCGGGCCTTGGCGCCGATGCCGTAGAGCTTCTCGCCGCCGAGGACGACGTTCTCCAGGACGGTGAGGTTGTCGGCCAGCATGAAGTGCTGGTGCACCATGCCGATGCCGCGGGCGATGGCCTCGCCGGGGTTGTTGAAGGAGACCTGCTCCCCGTCGATGGCGATGGTGCCCTCGTCCGGCTTCTGCATGCCGTAGAGGATCTTCATCAGGGTCGACTTGCCGGCACCGTTCTCGCCGATGAGGGCGTGGACCGTGCCCTTGCGGACGGAGATGGCGATGTCCTTGTTGGCGACGACGCCGGGGAAACGCTTGGTGATGCCGTGCAGTTCTACGGCGAGAGGGGGGCTGGACGCGTTGATGACGCACTCTCCTTGGCGCGGAAGGAGCTGGAAAAGCCGAGTGGGCAGGGGGACAGGGCGGAGATCGGCCGGGCGGGTGGGCGGGAGTCGGACGGTATCGCGTCCACCATGCCTCTACGCGCGTAGCACTGTCGGAAGTGAAAACTTGCGGCCAACTGGCCACAAGTGGTCACCGACTCAGGGGGGAGACGCGGTGCGGGGTCCGGGAGCGGTTGAGACCGCTTCCCGGACCCCGGTGACCGCGACGGGATGTCAGACGGGCCGTTACGGCGTGGTCTTGACGGTGATCTTCTTCGCGATGATGTCGGCCTTCGCCTTGTCCACCGCGGCGATCAGGTCGGCCATGTTCTTGTACTCGGGGTTGGAGTCGGCCAGGCCGACGCCGTCCTTGTCCAGGCCGTAGCGGACCTCACCGGACTGCGGGCTGCCGTCCTTGACCGACTTGATCAGGTTGTAGACCGCGTCGGAGACGTCCTTGGTGACCGAGGTCAGGATCTTGTCCTTGTACTTCGACAGACCGGCCTGGTTGTACTGGTCGGAGTCGACACCGATGGCCCACTTGCCGGAGGTCGCGGCGGCCTCGATGGCGCCCGAGCCGGCGAGGCCGGCGGCGGCGTAGATCACGTCGGCGCCGCCGTCGATCTGGCCCTTGGCCGCGGCCTTGCCCAGGTCGGGCTTGGCGAAGCCACCGAAGTCCGGCGGCTGGGAGAGGTACTTGGTCAGTACCTTCGCGTTGGGGTTGGTGTCCTTGACGCCCTGGGCGAAGCCCGCCTCGAACTTCTTGATCAGCGGAACCTCGACACCGCCGATGAAGCCGACCGTGCCGCTCTTCGACGCCTTGGCGGCGGCGACGCCGGCCAGGTAGGAGCCCTGCTCCTCGTTGAAGACCAGGTTGGCGATGTTCTTCTCGGTCACCGAGGTGTCGTCGATGATGCCGAACGTGGTGTTCGGGAACTTCGCCGCGACCTTCTTGATGGCCGGCGCGTAGGCGAAGCCGACGCCGATGACCGGGTTGTTGCCCTTGCGGGCCAGCTCGGTGAGGCGCTGGACCTTGTCGGCCTCGCTCTCACCCTCGGTGGGCTCCGCCTCGGCGCCCTTGACCTTCAGGTCCTTCTCGGCCTTCTCGAGGCCCGCGTAGGCGGCGTCGTTGAACGACTGGTCGCCACGGCCGCCGATGTCGTACGCGATGGCCGCGCCCGCGGAGGAGGAGGCGCTGCCGTCGGCAGACGGGCTGTCCGAGGACTTCTTTCCGCCACAGGCGGTGGCCGAGAGGGCCAGCGCCGCGGACGCGAGGCCCACGGTGGCGATCCTGGTGATCCGGCGCAAGGGGAGGCTCCTTCAAAACCTGACCGAAGCGCCACGACCGGCGCTGGTTTCGCGGCGATCGTAACGCGCGTAGATGTCAGTTAAAGGCCCGTTCATGAGTCGTTATCGGATCGACGCGAACCGGACAGTGACCGATCGGTAACGGGACAGGCGTCCGGCCCTTGTGTACCAAGGGCTGGACGCCGCCGACGGCCGGCCCGCCGGTGCTGTACGGAGCTTTGCCGGATCTTTCAGCCGACGGGCCTGCCGCGGCGCCCGTCGAGGAGCGCGGCGGCCGTGAAGAACTCCACGCCGTAGCCGATCGCGGACTCGTCGACGTCGAAGTCACCCCGGTGCAGGTCCCGCTTGGCGGTGTCGCCGGGCCGGCGGACGCCGAGGCGGGCCATGGCGCCGGGGACGTGCTCCAGGTACCAGGAGAAGTCCTCGCCGCCGAGGCTCTGCTCGGTGTCCTCGACCGACTCGGGGCCGCAGCGGGCACCCATGGCCTCCCGGAGCAGTTCGGTGACCACCGGGTCGTTGACCACCGGGGGCACCCCGCGCACGTGGTTGATCTCGAACTTGGCCCCGTGCATGGTGGCGACCTCGTCGATCGCCGCGTGGATCATGTCCGGGGCCTCGTACCAGGCGTTGAGGTCCAGGCAGCGGACCGTGCCGGACAGCTCGGCGTGCATCGGGATGACGTTGCAGGCGTGCCCGGACTCGATCCGGCCCCAGGTCACGGACATGCCCGAGCGGGCGTCCATCCGGCGGGCCAGCAGCGCCGGGACGTCGACGGCGACCCGCGCGGCGGCCGTCACCATGTCGGTGGTCAGGTGCGGGCGGGCGGTGTGGCCGCCCGGGCCGGCCAGGGTGACCTCCAGGCGGTCGCAGGCCGAGGTGATGGGGCCGGGCCGCAGGCCGATCATGCCGGCGTCGACCCGGGGGTCGCAGTGCACCGCGATGATCCTGCCGACGCCGTCCAGCACCCCGGACTCGATGGCCTCGGTCGCGCCGCCCGGCAGCACCTCCTCGGCCGGCTGGAACAGCAGCCGCACCGGGCGGGGCAGCAGGCCCTGGCGGTCGAGCTCGGCGAGGACCAGGCCGGCGCCGAGGACGACCGCGGTGTGGACGTCGTGGCCGCAGGCGTGGGCGCGGTCCGGGTAGGTGGAGCGGTACGGGACGTGCGTCTTGGCGTCCGGGATGGGCAGGGCGTCGATGTCCGCGCGCAGGGCCAGCATCGGCCGTTCCCCGTCCCAGGTGCCGACGTCACAGATGAGCCCGGTACCGGACTCCAGGACGCGTGGGCGCAGGCCGGCCTTCTCCAGCCGGGCCTTGATCGCCGCGGTGGTACGGAACTCCTGGTGTCCTAGCTCGGGGTGCATGTGCAGGTCCCGGCGGAAAGCGATCAGTTCGGCACGGAGCCGGTCCGGCAGCTTGCCGGGCAGCTCGGGCCGGGCAGGCTTGCCGGGCAGGGCGGTCTGGGGCTCGCGGGACATCAACTGGTTCACCCGTTGAAGGGTAGGCGCACGGATGGGTCAACTGTCCGGAGATCACCAAAAGTTCATGCCCTTAGGGGAAAGAAAAGCGACCTCTGGACGCATGACCGGTTGCGGCCGGGGGTAAACTCACGCGCTCATCCGGCCGCGGGGCCGCCCCGCACCGGGAGCGGAAGCCGCCGGTCGCACCGCCCCCGGTCCCCGACGGGGTGATCAGCTGACGGCGAGCTTCGCGGCGAAGCCGAGGAAGACCACGCCCGCCGCCGAGGTCGCGCCGGCCGACAGCCGCTTGCGGCGGCGGAAGGCGGTGGACAGGCGGGTGCCCGCGAATATCAGGGTGGACAGGTAGAGGAAGCTGATCAGCTGCGAGACCGCCCCGAGCAGCAGGAACGACAGCGCCGGGTAGGCGTACCCGGGGTCGACGAACTGCACGAAGAAGGAGAGCAGGAAGAGGATCGCCTTCGGGTTGAGCAGGCTCACCAGCAGTGCCCGCCGGTAGGGCCGCTCGGCCGTGCCGGCGGCCGGCTCCTCCCCGGCCCGCTCCTCGTCCCGGACCCCGCGGCCGCGCCACATGCCCCGGGCGGCGCGCAGCATGCCGACGGCCAGCCAGCCGAGGTAGCCGGCGCCCAGGACCTTGACCACGGTGAACAGCACCGGGCTGGCCTGGAGCAGCGCGCCCGCCCCGACCGCCGCGAGCACCATGAGCACGGTGTCCCCGCTGAACACCCCGCAGGCGGCCTTGTACCCCTCCTTGACCCCGCGCCGGGAGGCGACGGAGAGCACGTAGAGCGAGTTCGGCCCCGGCAGCAGCACGATCAGCACGACGGCGGCGAGATACGTAGGAAGATCTGTCACACCCAGCATGGGCAGGAGTGTCCATGAGGACACACCTGTCACGCCAGTCGATTTCAGTGGGCGGGACCGGACGGTTCGTAGCGCCCCCAGACCTCCCGCAGCACCCCGCACACCTCCCCCACCGTGGCCCGCGCCCGCAGGGCCTCCTTCATCGGGGGCAGTACGTTGTCCCGCGTGCCGGCCGCCGCCTCCCGCAGTGCGGCCAGCGTCCGCCCCACCGCCCTTCCGTCCCGCGTCGCCCTGAGCCGTTCCAGAGCGGCGCACTGCCGGGCCTCGATCGCCGGGTCCACCCGCAGCGGCTCGTACGGCTCCTCCCGCTCCAGCGCGAAGCGGTTGACGCCGACCACGATCCGCTCGCCGCTCTCCTGCTCGCGGGCGATGCGGTAGGCGTTGGCCTCGATCTCCTCCTTCTGGAAGCCCGCCTCGATCGCCGCGACCGCCCCGCCCAGGTCCTCGATCCGCCGCATCAGGGCGAGCGCGGCCGCCTCCACCTCGTCCGTCATCCGCTCCACCGCGTACGAGCCGGCGAAGGGATCGACCGTCAGCGGCACGTCCGTCTCGTACGCCAGCACCTGCTGGGTGCGCAGCGCGAGGCGGGCCGCCTTCTCCGTCGGCAGCGCGATGGCCTCGTCGAAGGAGTTGGTGTGCAGGGACTGGGTGCCGCCCAGCACGGCGGCCAGCGCCTGCACGCCCACGCGTACGAGGTTCAGCTCGGGCTGCTGCGCCGTCAGCTGCACCCCGGCCGTCTGGGTGTGGAAGCGCAGCATCAGGGACTTCGGGTCCCGGGCCCCGAACTCCTCGCGCATCACCCGGGCCCAGATGCGCCGCGCGGCCCGGAACTTGGCCACCTCCTCCAGGAGGGTGGTGCGGGCGACGAAGAAGAAGGACAGCCGGGGCGCGAACTCGTCGACCGCCATCCCGGCGTCGAGCGCGGTACGGACGTACGCGATCGCGTCGGCGAGGGTGAAGGCGATCTCCTGCACGGGCGAGGCCCCGGCTTCGGCCATGTGGTAGCCGGAGACGGAGATGGTGTTCCACCTGGGCATCTCCTCGCGGCAGTAGCGGAAGACGTCGGCCGTCAGCCGCAGGGAGGGGCCGGGCGGGAAGATGTAGGTCCCGCGGGCGATGTACTCCTTCAGGACGTCGTTCTGGACGGTGCCCGTCAGCCGCCCGCCCGCGATGCCCTGTTCCTCCGCGACCAGCTGGTACATCAGGAGCAGGAGGGCTGCGGGGGCGTTGATGGTCATCGAGGTCGACACCCGGTCGAGGGGGATGCCGTCGAGGAGCACCCGCATGTCCTCGACCGAGTCGACGGCGACGCCGACCTTGCCGACCTCCCCGTGCGCGAGGGGGGCGTCGGAGTCGTGCCCCATCTGGGTGGGCAGGTCGAAGGCCACGGAGAGGCCGGTCCCGCCGCCCTCGATGAGCGCCCGGTAGCGGACGTTGGATTCGGCGGCCGTGCCGAATCCGGCGTACTGGCGCATGGTCCAGGGCCGTGCGGTGTACATCGTGGGGTGGATGCCGCGGGTGTAGGGGTACTCCCCGGGGCTGCCGAGCCGGACCTGGGGGTCCCAGTCCCCCAGGTCGGCCGGGCCGTAGACGGGTTCGAGGGGGATTCCGCTCTCGGTTCGTGCCATCGACGTGCCTCCGTGGATCCTGTCCCGGATGGGACCGGTGAGGTCCCTGCCTACCGCGCGGGGGCGGGCCGGAGGCGGCTGACGCGCCTGACCGCTGTCCTCCCGGCCGCCCGGACGCCGCGCGCTACCACTCGTTCGAGTGTGCTGTGGGGCTCCGGCGGAGAGGGAGCCGGCCCCGGTTCCGCCTTGGCATCACGCCGGCACGGGGAGCCGGGGAGCCGGGGAACCGCCGGGCGGCAAGGTCCGGGGCACCTGCCGGCCGCCGCCCTCGGCCTCGTCGGCGCCGCTGTCCGGGTGGGACCGGAGCCGTCTTGGTGACATCGCGCGGCCGGGTGCAACTTTCCGTGCCTTCGAGGCGTCACCCTGATACACGACGTTGAATTCGGGGGACCCCACCATGCAGCGACAGAGAGCCATCGTCCGTACGCTCGGCCTGGCCGCCGCGGTCGCGGTCGCCGCGACCGCCTGCGCTCCCCAGGGCGCCGGTGCCGGTCCGGCCGCCCCCTCCTCACCGGCGGCGTCCCCCACGGCCTCCCCGTCCAAGCAGGACGACAAACCGGGCGAGTCCTCGCCCTCCGCGTCGCCCTCCCAGTCCGCGTCGTCCTCTCCGTCGCCGTCGTCGTCGCCGTCGTCCTCGTCTGCCGCCCCCGGCCCCAAGGCGCTCATGGCCAACGGCGACGAGAGCGAGCAGGTCCGGGAACTCCAGGCGCGGCTGCGCCAGCTCAAGCTGGTTTCGACGGCGCCCACCGGCTTCTACGGCTCGAAGACGACCGCCGCGGTCAAGACCTTCCAGTCGCAGCACGGACTGCCCGCGACCGGGTCGGTGGACGAGGCCACCTGGCAGAAGGTGCAGGCCCTCAGCAAGAAGCCGACGGAGCAGGAGCTGCGTCCGCCGACGACCAACGAGGTGGACGCCCCGGACCCGCGCTGCATGCAGGGGCGGGTGCTGTGCATCAGCAAGGAGAGCCGCACCCTGGCCTGGATGATCGACGGCAAGGTCGTCTCCACGATGGACGTGCGCTTCGGCTCGGAGAACACGCCGACCCGCGAGGGCCTGTTCCAGGTGGAGTGGAAGGCGAAGCAGTGGACGTCGACGATCTACCACACGTCGATGCCGTACTCGATGTTCTTCAGCCAGGGCCAGGCGGTGCACTACTCGTCCGACTTCGCGGCCCGCGGCTATGACGGCGCCTCGCACGGCTGTGTGAACGTCCGGGACAAGAAGAAGCTGTCGGAGCTGTTCGACCAGGTGAAGGTGGGCGACAAGGTCGTCGTCTACTGGTGACCGGGGCCCGGTGGTCCGGGGGCCGGTCACCGAGGCCCGGGGGCCGGTGACGGTCGTGAGGAGAGGGGGCGCGGGCAGGGCCGGGGGAACGTGCCCCACCCGCGCCGGGTGCGCCGAGCCCAGGGGTACGGGGGGAACCCCGGCTCGTGCGCGGCCGATGACCAGTCGGCTCGATACGTACTGCGCCGACGGTTCGAAAAGTGTTACTGCCCCGGGCGGAGGGTCTGCGGAAACGATTCAGCCGACGGTTGCGGCCACCGTTTCAGCGGCTGCGGAAGCCCAGCCCGCCGCTCGTCAGGGAGGACGGCGAGGGCAGCGGAACGCCGCCCTGGCCCGCGCCGCTCTGCGGGACGCCGCCGCTCCGGGGGGCTCCGTCCAGCAGGGTCGCGCAGAAGCGCTGGACCTTCGCGGCCCCGCCCGCCAGCTTGGCGAGGTACTCGCGCCGGTCGTCGCTGAGCTTCTTCGCCTTGTTTTCCCGGCACAGGTCTTCGGGCCTGGGCTTTTCCGTACCGCCGTGCCCGCCGCCGCCGTCGGCGCCGCCGCCGCTGTCGCCGCCGCCGCTGCTGTCGATGAACCTGTCAGGGGTGCCGTCGGTGCCCGCCGCGCCCCCGCCGCCCGTGGCGGCCGTGCCGGGCGGCGCCGACGGGCTGGGGGCGGCGCCGGAGGGCGTACGCGTGTCCGTGCCCGGTATCCGCGAGGCGTCCGGGCCGTACGTGAAGCCGCCGCCGCCCAGGGACGGGGTCGGCCGCAGCTGCGGGGCGAGGGGGCTGGGGCCGGCGGTGTCCCCGGCGGGTGCCGGGTCCGAGTCGGCGGTGACGGAGACGGCCGGGGCGGGGCCCGCCGTCAGGTGCGCGGCGCGGTCCAGCAGGCCGGTTCCGGCGACGGCCGCGATCCCCCCGACGGCGACGCCGGCCAGCGCGGCCGCCAGCCCGAACCGCGCGGCCGTGACGGGGCGCCGCTGCGCGGGGATGCGTACGGGGGGTATCGGGGCCAGGTCGACCAGGGGTTCACCGGCGCCGCCGGCCGGGGCGGGGGTCCCGGCGGGCTCCGGCGGGGACGCCGTCGCGGGCGCCGTGGCGCGGGCCGCGCGGAAGGCGGCCAGGGCGGCTTCCTCGCCGGGCAGCTCGCCCCCGGCGGTCCGGGGCGTCAGGGCGTCGAGGGCGGCACGCATCCGGGCGGCCTCCGCCCGGGCGCGGGGGTCGGCGCCGACCGGGTCGGGGGTTCCTCCGCGCAGCAGTTCGTCCGCCGCGGCCCTGTCCAGCCACGCGTTGTGCTCGTCGGCCATCACATGTCCTTCTGCGTCCGCCAACGTGAATGCGTCACACCGGTTTGCTCCACCAGGTCCCCCGCCCGCGCGCGCTGTGCGGGTACCGCGTCGAGATCGCGCTCCCGTGCCTGGTCCCCGGCATTATGGCCGACCCGGGCGCGGGATCCCGCTTCGTTTTCCGTCCCGTCCGCCCCGCCGGAGGGGCCGGACTCCGCGCTCAGCAGTTCCGCGAGCTTCTTCAGCCCCCGGTGGGCAGCCGTGCGGACCGCTCCGGGGCGCTTGCCGAGGGTCTCGGCCGCGCTCTTCGCGTCCAGGCCGACGACCACGCGCAGCACGACGGCCTCCGCCTGGTCCTGCGGGAGCTGGGCTATCAGCTTCATGGTCCGCCCGGTGGACAGGGCTTCCATGGCCTCGCCGTACGTGTCGGAGTCCGCGGCCCGGCCGGTCAGCTCGGTCTCGTCGCCGCCGATGGCGGGGCGGCGGCCGCGCATGCGGATGTGGTCCAGGGCCCGGTTGCGGGCGATGCGGGCGGCCCAGCCGCGGAAGCGGTCGGCGTCGCCGGTGAAGGATCCGAGGTCGCGGGCGATCTGCAGCCAGGCCTCGGAGGTCACGTCCTCGGCGTCGCCGTCACCGACGAGCGTGCGTACGTATCCGAGCAGGCGCGGGTGCACGGTGCGGTACACAGTCCGGAACGCGCTCTCGTCGCCGTCCTGTGCCGCGAGCACCGCGGCGGTCAGCTCCGCGTCGTCCCCCAGCAAAGTCCCCAACCCGTTCAACGTCCTGTACGTGTGGCGCAAATCCGCACGTTACGGCTTTCAAGTACCTCTCGTCCACGAGTTCTACAACCAGCGACCAAGCCTGCGCGGAGCGGGGTGTGACAGAAAACGCACTCCATACGCTGACATGGATACGGGCTTGTCGCACGAGTCCGTGACGGATGGCGACCGGGGCCTCTCCTGTGGGGGGTGGCGGCCCCGGTCGTCCTCCCCCTCCAGCCGGGGCAAACCTCCCCGCCTCATCCTTTCGGCTCACTTCCGGGTGAAATCCCCGTATGGGCAGGGCACCGCCCCTCCGAGATCGCTAGCGTGGCGGTACACCCGCGCCACGCCCCGAGGAGAACCGCTGTCCAGCCAGCTTCCGGCACAGGTCCGCGGTCCGGCCTCCGCCCCCGGCGCCGGACTGGCGCGCTTCAACGCCCTGCCCCCCGAGACCGCCCGCGCCGTCCTGCTGCGCTGCTGCGGCAGCGGGCGCTGGGCCCACCGGGTGGCCGCCCACCGCCCCTACCCCGACACCGCCTCCCTGCTGGCGGCCGCGGACGAGGCCGCGTACGACCTCTCCCAGGGCGACCTCTCCGAGGCGCTGGCCCTGGAGTCCTCGGCGGAGCTGGGCCAGGGGGCACCGTACGCCGCGCTCCTCGCCCTCGACGCGGCGCGGGCGGAGTACGAGCGGACCTTCGGGCACGCCTTCGTGATCTGCCTGGACGGGCACCCGCCGGAGGAGCAGGTGGACCAGCTGCTGGCCGCGATCCGCCGGAGGATGGCTCACGAGATCGACGAGGAGCGCTCGATCGCCGCCGACGAACTGCGCCTGCTGACCCGCTCCCGGATGGTCCGTCTACTGGACCGACTCGCCGGAGCGCACCGCCCGGACCCGGACGACGGCCTGCCTGCTGCCGATTTCGGACTATTTGCCCCTGCGGGGTAGCCCGTCCGTGCCTGTTTGATCACACCGACGGACCCCGGGCGAGGGAACCGACAAAGCGTCGCTACGATGTCCGGGGCCGGTGGACCGTACCCGGCCGGGCCCGACCGACAAAGAAGCCGGCTGGCCCCCGCCCCGCTTCCGGAGGGTTTTCCGTGCCGGCTGGAACGTTGTACCGCGGCCGGGAAGGAATGTGGTCCTGGGTGGCTCATCGAGTCACCGGCGTCCTCATCTTCTTCTTCCTGTTCGTACACGTCCTCGACACCGCTCTCGTCCGCGTCTCCCCCGAGGCGTACGACGATGTCGTGGCTACCTACAAGACCCCGATCGTCGCGCTGCTGGAGTACGGCCTCGTGGCCGCCATCCTCTTCCACGCGCTCAACGGTCTCCGTGTCATCGCCGTGGACTTCTGGTCCAAGGGCCCGCGCTACCAGAAGACGATGCTCTGGTCGGTCGTCGTGGTCTGGGTCGTCCTGATGGGCGGGGCCCTGTACCCCGTACTCGGCCACGCCTACCTCGAACTGTTCGGGAAGTGACACGCATGTCCTCTGACACTTCTTCCGCCAAGGCGATCGGCGACGTGGAGGGCGTTTCCCTCTACGACACCGACAACCCGGCGCCCTACATCGAGGCGCCGCGCAAGCGCACGGGCAAGACCCCGCGCTCGACCCGCGGCAACTTCGAGATGGCCGCCTGGCTCTTCATGCGCCTCTCGGGCATCGTCCTCGTCGTCCTCGTCATCGGCCACCTGCTGATCCAGCTGGTGCTGGACGGCGGCGTCTCCAAGATCGGCTTCGCCTTCGTGGCCGGCCGCTGGGCGTCCCCGTTCTGGCAGGTCTGGGACCTGCTGATGCTGTGGCTGGCCATGCTGCACGGCGCCAACGGTCTGCGTACCGTCATCAACGACTACGCGGAGCGCGCCAACACGCGGCTGTGGCTGAAGGGCCTGCTCTACACCGCCACGGTGTTCACCATCCTTCTGGGCACGCTGGTGATCTTCACCTTCGACCCGAACATCCGCTAGGCACGGGCTGAGGCGAATCGACTCATGAAGATCCACAAGTACGACACCGTCATCGTCGGCGCCGGTGGCGCGGGCATGCGCGCCGCCATCGAGGCGACGAAGCGCAGCCGCACCGCGGTGCTGACGAAGCTCTACCCCACCCGCTCCCACACGGGCGCCGCGCAGGGCGGCATGGCCGCCGCGCTGGCCAACGTGGAGGACGACAACTGGGAGTGGCACACCTTCGACACGGTCAAGGGCGGTGACTACCTGGTCGACCAGGACGCCGCCGAGATCCTGGCGAAGGAGGCCATCGACGCGGTCCTCGACCTCGAGAAGATGGGCCTGCCGTTCAACCGCACCCCGGACGGCACGATCGACCAGCGCCGTTTCGGCGGCCACTCGCGCAACCACGGCGAGGCCCCGGTCCGCCGGTCCTGCTACGCCGCGGACCGCACCGGCCACATGATCCTCCAGACGCTGTACCAGAACTGCGTCAAGGAGGGCGTGGAGTTCTTCAACGAGTTCTACGTCCTGGACCAGCTCCTGGTCGAGGAGGACGGCGTCAAGAAGTCGGCCGGTGTGGTCGCGTACGAGCTCGCCACCGGCGAGATCCACGTGTTCCAGGCGAAGGCCGTCATCTACGCCTCCGGCGGCACCGGCAAGTTCTTCAAGGTGACCTCCAACGCGCACACCCTCACGGGTGACGGCCAGGCGGCCTGCTACCGCCGCGGCCTGCCGCTGGAGGACATGGAGTTCTTCCAGTTCCACCCGACGGGCATCTGGCGCATGGGCATCCTGCTGACGGAGGGCGCCCGCGGTGAGGGCGGCATCCTCCGCAACAAGGACGGCGAGCGCTTCATGGAGAAGTACGCGCCGGTCATGAAGGACCTCGCGTCCCGTGACGTCGTCTCGCGCTCCATCTACACGGAGATCCGTGAGGGCCGCGGCTGCGGTCCCGCCGGTGACCACGTGTACCTGGACCTGACGCACCTGCCGCCGGAGCAGCTCGACGCGAAGCTCCCGGACATCACCGAGTTCGCGCGCACCTACCTGGGCATCGAGCCGTACACGGACCCGATCCCGATCCAGCCCACCGCGCACTACGCCATGGGCGGCATCCCGACCAACGTCGAGGGTGAGGTCCTGGCGGACAACACCACCGTCGTCCCCGGCCTGTACGCGGCCGGCGAGGTCGCGTGCGTGTCGGTGCACGGCGCCAACCGCCTGGGCACCAACTCGCTGCTGGACATCAACGTCTTCGGCAAGCGCTCCGGCATCGCGGCGGCCAAGTACGCGGCCGAGAACGACTACGTCGAACTGCCGGAGAACCCGGCGCAGCAGGTGGCCGACCTCGTCGAGCAGCTGCGCAACTCCACGGGCAAGGAGCGGGTCGCCGACCTGCGCCTGGAGCTCCAGGAGACGATGGACGCGAACGTGATGGTCTTCCGTACGGAGCAGACCATCAAGACCGCGGTCGAGAAGATCGCGGAGCTGCGCGAGCGCTACAAGAACGTGTCCGTCCAGGACAAGGGCAAGCGTTTCAACACGGACCTGCTGGAGGCCATCGAGCTGGGCAACCTGCTCGACCTGGCCGAGGTCATGGCCGTGTCCGCCCTGGCGCGCAAGGAGTCCCGCGGCGGTCACTACCGCGAGGACTACCCGAACCGCGACGACGTCAACTTCATGCGCCACACCATGGCGTACCGCGAGGTCGGCGCCGACGGCCAGGACTCCGTGCGCCTGGACTACAAGCCCGTCGTCGTCACCCGCTACCAGCCGATGGAGCGTAAGTACTGATGGCCACCCCGACCCTGGACAAGATGGAGGCGGCGGCCGCCGCCTCGCCGTACATCACGGTCACCTTCCGGATCCGCCGCTTCAACCCCGAGGTCTCCGACCAGGCGGAGTGGCAGGACTTCCAGATCGAGATCGACCCGAAGGAGCGCGTGCTCGACGGTCTCCACAAGATCAAGTGGGACCTCGACGGCACGCTGACCTTCCGCCGCTCGTGCGCGCACGGCATCTGCGGCTCCGACGCGATGCGGATCAACGGCAAGAACAGGCTCGCCTGCAAGACGCTGATCAAGGACATCAACCCGGAGAAGCCGATCACCGTCGAGGCCATCAAGGGCCTCACGGTGATGAAGGACCTCGTGGTCGACATGGAGCCCTTCTTCCAGGCGTACCGCGACGTCATGCCGTTCCTGGTCACCAAGGGCAACGAGCCGACGCGCGAGCGCCTGCAGTCCGCCGAGGACCGCGAGCGCTTCGACGACACCACCAAGTGCATCCTGTGCGCCGCGTGCACGTCCTCGTGCCCGGTGTTCTGGAACGACGGCCAGTACTTCGGCCCGGCGGCGATCGTCAACGCGCACCGCTTCATCTTCGACTCGCGTGACGAGGCCGGCGAGCAGCGGCTGGAGATCCTGAACGACAAGGACGGCGTGTGGCGCTGCCGCACGACCTTCAACTGCACCGACGCGTGCCCCCGCGGCATCGAGGTCACGAAGGCGATCCAGGAAGTCAAGCGGGCGCTCATCACCCGCCGCTTCTGATCCTTCCGTACGCATCGGGCCCCGCCCCCGGACATCCTCCGGGGGCGGGGCCCTGCGCGTACGCGGGGTCCGCCGGCGGAGGTGGCCCGCCGGCCGCCGTACGCCCTCCCGGGGGACGAGCGGTACGGGCTCGCGGCCCGGTGCGTCGACACGGGCAGGGCGGCGCGGGAGCATGAGCCGTTGTGACGAGGCTCGCCAAGACCCCATGTCCGGACCGGAGCACGGCCCGCCTCGGGCGGCGGACGTTCCTCACCTCCCTGGGGACGGTGGCCGCCGCCTTCGCCACCGGCGTCCCCGCCCACGCCACCGAACACGCGCGTGACGCCGCCACCGCCGCCGAGTACGTGGACGTACAGCTCCTCAACATCACCGACCTGCACGGCTACCTCCAGGGCGCTCCCGGCGGCAGCGCCGTCATCAGCGGCAACGGCGGCCGGACCTACACCGTCGGCGGCGTCGCTTACATGGCCGCCCACCTCGCCCGGCTCCGGGACGGGCGGGCCCACTCGTTCTTCTTCACGCCCGGGGACGCCTTCGCCGGCTGGGAGTTCGACACCGCCGCCTTCGCCGACGAGCCCACGGTCGAGGCGCTCAACCGCATGGGGCTGGACTTCGCGACCGCCGGGAACCACGAGTTCGACAAGTCCCCCGCGATGCTGCGCCGCCACATGGAGCAGGGTGTTCCGTTCCCCGTCGAGGGCCGCGACGCCACCTTCACCGACTCCTCCGGGGCCCGCTTCCACGGCTGCGATTTCCGCTACCACAGCGCGAACGTCGTCTGGGGGGCCGACGGGCGCACGGTCCTGCCCGCGTACAACGTCGAGACGGTCCGCACCGCCGCCGGGCAGGAGCTGCGGATCGGCTTCATCCACCTCACCGCCCTCGGCACCGAGCGCATGCCGGGCTCCTACCAGCCCGGGCTCGCCACCCTCGACGAGGTCGCCACCGCCGACCGGTACGCGGCCCTGCTCAAGGCCCAGGGGGTGGGCGCGATCGTGCTCAGCGTGCACGACGGAGCCGTCGCCGGCGCCGACTTCAACAGCGGCGCCGACCCCACGGGCCCGGCCCTTGACCTGGCGCTGCGCGTCTCCCCCGACATCGACGCCATCGTCACCGGCCACTGGCACGCCCGGTTCAACATGATGGTCCCCGACCCCCACGGCGTCCCCCGGCCCTTCGTCGAGGCGGGCTGCCACGGGCAGCTCGTCAACGAGATCAGCCTCCGCCTCGACCCCGCGACCGGGAAGGTGGTCCGCGAGCTGACCGTCTCCACGAACCACCCCAACACCCGTGACGTCGCCCCCGACCCGGCCCTCAAGGAAGTCACCGACTACTGGGCCGGCCAGGCCGCCGCGCGGGACGCCTCCCGGATCGGCAGGCAGACCGGCTCGTTCCTGCGTACGCGCAACACCGCCGGCGAGTCCACCATGGGCGACCTGGCCGCCGACTGGGCGCTGTGGGCGGCCCGCGGGCCGGCCGACCCCGAGAACGACGCCAACGTGCACCCCGACGTGCCGGCCCAGCTCGCGCTGGTCGCCGCCGCGCCCCGGGTGGGCCAGACGGTCATCGCGGGCGACCTCGTGCGCGACGCGGCCTCGAGCGGCGCCGTCACCTTCGGCCGCGCCTGGAGGGCCGTCGGCTTCGGCGACCCGGTCCTCAGCGCGACGGTGACCGGGCAGCAGATCCACGACGCGCTGGAGCAGCAGTGGACGACGACCGCGAGCGGCGAGCTCCGCTTCGCGCCGCTCGCCGTCTCCGCGAACGTCCGCTACACCTTCGACGCCGCGGGGGCGGCCGGCGACCGCGTCAGTCCGGCGGACGTGTTCATCGACGGCGTCCCGCTCGACCTCGCCCGCGGCTACCGGCTCGCGTCCTCCTCGTACACCTTCCTGGCGCACGACGGTTACGGCGCGCTCCGCGGCTTCCAGGCCCCGTACCGCCACCAGCGGGACTACGAGAGCTTCGTGGGGTACGTACGCGAGAGGCGGACCCTGACCCCCGCGCCCCTGGACCGGGTGACGGCCTCGAACACCGCCCGGCCCGGCGCCGACGTCGGCACGGTCGTGGAGCCGGCTCCCGTCCTGCTGCCCGACGGCTCCCGGATGCCCCGGCCCGAGGCGGCGATCGTCACGGCGGACCGCCCGCCCGGCACCCTCGACGGCTTCCGGGCTCCCTGCTGACCCTTCGCTTGAACCTGTTCAAAAAGAGGTCTACAGTCAAGCCTGCCAGAGAGTTGAACACGTTCAAGGGGGCTGGGGCATGGACCTCACCGTGGCCGCGTACGTCATCTACCTGTTCATCAGCATCGGACTGACCGTCTGGGTGGCCCGTACGCTCAGCCGCAACGGCCGCGTCTTCATCGCCGACGTCCTCCAGGGGAACGAGAAGCTCGCGGACGCCGTCAACCACCTCCTGGTGGTCGGCTTCTACCTCGTCAACATCGGCTTCGTGACCCTGTACCTGCGCTCGGGCGAGACGGTCCTCGAAGCCCGGGGCCTCTTCGAGGCCCTGTCGGTCAAGCTCGGCGTCGTCCTGCTGGTCCTCGGCGTCATGCACCTCGGCAACGTGTGGGTACTGAGCCGGATGCGCCGCCGGGGGATCATGGAGCGGCAGGCCGCGCAACTGCCGCCGGTGCCGCCGCTCCCCCCGCAGGGGTGGACCGTCCCGGCCGGAGCCTGATCCGTGGCGCGGGCCGCGCGGGCCGGCGCCGTCCGGTCCCTGACCGTCCTGTACGACGCCGGCTGCCCCGTGTGCGTCCACATCCGGAACTGGCTGGGCCGGCAACGGCAGCTGGTCCCGCTGCGGCTGGTGCCGGCCGCCTCCGCCGAGGCGCGGCGGCGGTTCCCGGGGCTGGCGCACGCCGAGACGCTCCGCGAGATCACCGTCGTCGGCGACGCGGGGCAGCTGTGGCGCGGGACGGACGCCTTCGTCGTCTGCCTGTGGGCCCTGGCCGAGTACCGTTCGAAGGCCGACTGGCTCGCCACCCCGGCGGGCCGTCCCTTCGCCGGGGCGGCCATGCACACGGCCGCCGCCGTACGGCACGCCGTACGTTCCAAGTCCGAAGCGGAGCCCGGGGAACCGGCCTGTGACGAGCAGTGCTCCGCACCCCGATAAAGTCGGACACCGTGACAGATCAGAAGGCTCCCAAAAGCGAGCAGACCCGCACGCTCATTCTCGAAACCGCGCTCCGGCTCTTCCAGGAGCGCGGTTTCGACAAGACGACCATGCGGGGCATCGCCAAGGAGGCGGGGGTCTCGGTCGGCAACGCGTACTACTACTTCGAGTCGAAGGAACACCTCGTCCAGGGCTTCTACGACCGGATCGGCGCGGCCCACCAGGCGGCGGTCCGGCCCGTCCTGGACCAGGAGACCGATCTCCAGAAGCGGCTCGCCGGCGTACTGACGAGCTGGCTCGAAATCGCGGAGCCCTACCACGAGTTCGCCTCGCAGTTCTTCAAGAACGCGGCGGACCCCGAGAGTCCGCTCAGCCCGTTCTCCGCGGAATCGGAACCGGCGCGCAAGGCGGCCATCGACATCCACCGCGAGGTGCTGGCCGGCGCGAAGACCAAGGTGCCCGCCGAACTGGCCGACGCCCTGCCGGAACTGATGTGGCTCTCCCAGATGGGCCTGGTCCTGTACTGGGTCTTCGACCGCTCGCCCGGCAGCGAGAAGACCCGCCGGCTCGCCGAGCGCGGGGCGCAGCTGACCACGCGCGGCATCGTGCTGGCCCGGTTCCGGGTGCTGCGGCCGCTGGTGCGCGAGGTGCACGAGCTCTTCGCGGACTTCCTGCCGGGCATGGCGCAGACGGCGGCCTCGCGCGCCGGGACGCGGGCCTCGGACCCCCGCTCCGGGGAGGAGTGAGGGTCCCGGGTCACCGGAGCCGGGGAGTCCGGCGCGGGCTCAGGCGCGGGCTCAGGCCTGGTACGAGGCCAGTTCGACGACGGTGATGTCGGACGGCGCGCCGACCCGGACCGGCGGCCCCCAGGCACCCGCGCCCCGCGACACGTACAGCTGGGTGTCGCCGTAGCGTTCCAGGCCCGCGACGGTCGGGTTCGCCAGCTCGGCCAGGTACTTGCCGGGCCACAGCTGGCCGCCGTGGGTGTGCCCGGAGAGCTGGAGGTCCACGCCGTGGCGCACGGCCTCGTCGATCACGATCGGCTGGTGGGCGAGGAGTACGGAGGCACGCGCGCGGTCGCGGTCCCCGAGGGCCGCGCGGAAGTCGGGGCCCTTGCCCTCCTTCTCGCCCTGGACGTCGTTGACCCCGGCGAGGTCGAAGTGGGGGAGCTCGCGGCGGGCGTTCTCCAGGGGGACGAGGCCGAGTTCGCGGACGTGGTCGATCCACTGCTGGGCGCCGGAGAAGTACTCGTGGTTGCCCGTGACGAAGTAGCTCCCGAGACGGGCGCTCAGCTCGCGCAGCGGCTCGGCGGCGGGGCCGAGGTCCCGGACGTCGCCGTCCACGAGGTCGCCGACGATGGCGATGAGGTCGGGCTGGGTGCGGTTGACGGTGTCGACGATGCGGCGGGTGTGGGCGCGGCCGAGGACCGGGCCGAGGTGGACGTCGCTGACGACGGCGATCCGGAACCCGTGCGCGGCGCGGGGCAGCCGGGCCAGCGGCACCTGCACCCGCTTCACGCGGGGCCCGCGCAGCACGCCGTGGGTGCCGTTCCCGACGGTCACCCCGGCCGCGGCGACGGCGGCCCCGCCGAGCACCCGCGCGACGAACACCCGCCGGCCGACCACGCCGGGGCCCGGGCCGGGGGCGGCGCCGGGAGCCGGGTCGGGGGCAGTGCCGGGAGCCGGGTCGGGGGCAGTGCCAGGAGCCGGCGGGGCCGTTCCCCCGGCCGCCCCGGCCGGTCCGCCCGCGGCGGAGGCCAGTTCGAGCCCCTCCGGCGCCCGGGGGGCCGGGGGTGCGGGAATCCGGCGGAGCCACAGGCTGCGGACCGGTTCCGCCACCGCCATCGCCATCGTCAGGTACAGCAGCACCGCCAGCCACATGTACCCCGGCCACGCCACCAGCCGCTCGAGCCAGAACGGCGCACCCGCCCGCCCGGCGGTCAGCGCCGCCAGTGCCAGCAGCGGCAGCGCGAAGGCCAGGACGGTGCCCGCCTTCCGTGCCGGGCCGCCCGCGCGGGTCGTGTCGCGGACCAGCCGGACCCACAGCCAGCGGTGGACCGACGCGAGCACCGCCAGTACCGCGACCACCGCCACGATCGCCACGACCGCGGTCATCGTGATTCCCGTCGCAGGGCCAGGATGCCGCGCAGCCCGATCACACCAACGGCCGTCCCCAGCAGAAAGGACGTGACCGCCAGGAGAAGGTGGACCCAGAAGTAGGCAGTGGGCCTTCCGTCGTCGAAAGCCAGACCGCTGGCGTCGTGGAAGAGGTTCTTGACGAACGTGGACCAGATCACCCAGGACCAGGCTCCGAACGCTGCGAGGAACCAGGACGCGGTACGGCTGAGTTTCATGTCCCCAGTATCGGTTTCGTCCCCAGGACGGACGCGCCGGGGTGGGCCGTACCGGGTGTGGTTGAGCCCGGTTGGCCGGTCCCGGACGCCTGGCAGTCCATCGGGATGTACGTTCACCTGCGTGTCTGTAAAGAAGACCGCGCTGACGGTCCTTTCCGCCGCACTGCTGCTGCCAGCGGTCCTCGTGGCACCCGCGAGCGCGCCCGCGCTCGCCGCGCCGGCGCCGCCCCCGTCGGCCGACGGGAAGGGCCGGCCCCGGAAGGCACCGCACGCCCCGGCGCCGCCCCCGGCGATGTCCACCGTCGGCGGCGCCCGCCTCGGGCTGCCCGGGACCCAGGTCAACCCGCTGCCCGGGGCGCCCTCCCTGCCGGCCAACCTCAGCGGCCGGTCCTGGATCGTGGCGGACGCCGAGACCGGCGAGGTCCTCGCGGCGCACAACGCCCACTGGCGGCTGCCACCGGCCTCCACCCTGAAGATGCTCTTCGCCGACACGGTGCTGCCCGGCCTCCCCAAGGACCGGGTGCACAGGGTCACCGACGAGGACATGGACGGGGTCGGCCCCGGCAGCAGCCTGGTGGGGGTCAAGGAGGACCACGAGTACACCGTCCACGACCTGTGGCTCGGCGTGTTCCTGCGCTCCGGGAACGACGCGGTGCACGTCCTCTCGGCCATGAACGGCGGCGTCGAGAAGACCGTCAAGGACATGCAGGCGCACGCCGAGGAGCTCCAGGCCCTGGACACCCACGTGGTGTCCCCCGACGGCTACGACGCCCCCGAGCAGGTGTCGAGCGCGTACGACCTCACCCTCATCGCCCGCTCCGGGCTCCAGAAGCAGGACTTCCGGGAGTACTGCGGCACGGTCGAGGCGAAGTTCCCCGGCAGGCAGGAGGAGGGCAGGCCGCGCGAGTACTTCGAGATCCAGAACACCAACCGGCTGATGACCGGGGCGGGCGGCATCAGCCCGTACAAGGGCATCGCCGGGGTGAAGAACGGCACCACCACCATGGCCGGCTCGACCTTCACCGGCGCCGCCCAGCGCGGGAACAAGAAGCTGCTGGTGACGGTGATGAACCCGGACAACGGCGGGCTGAACGGGGTGTACGAGGAGACCGCCCAGCTCTTCGACTGGGGCTTCGAGGCCGCCGGGAAGGTCAAGCCGGTGGGCGAGCTGGTGCCGCCGAAGAGCGCGGACACCTCCCCGCACGGCTCTCCCGCCCAGTCCCACGAGAAGCGCGGGACGTCGGCGGGCGGCGACGCCTCCGGCAGCAGCGGCCTCGGCACGGCGCTCGGCATCACGGGCGGGGCGCTGGCCGCCCTGGTGGGCGGGGCCTTCGCGGTCAACCGCCGCTGGCCGCGCGGCCGCCGCGGCCCCGGGGGCGGCGCGGGCAGCGGCGGCTAGTCCGCGGCCGTCTCCGCGGCGGCGTCGGCTTCATCCGCGTCGGCGTCGTCCGGGTCGGCGTCCTCGTCGGGCGTCGCCGTCCAGGCCGCGCAGAAGAGGAGCAGCCGCGCCGTGAAGCTGATCCACAGCAGCAGGGCGATCGGCACGCCGAAGGCCCCGTACATGCTCTTGGCCGCGACCTCCCTCATGTAGCCGCTGAGCAGCAGCTTCAGCAGCTCGAAGCCCGCCGCGCCGATCAGTGCCGCCTGGATCAGCCGGCCGCGCGGCGGCTCCACGCCGGGCAGCAGGGTGAGCAGGTAGAGCAGCAGCAGGAAGGCCGCCAGTACGCCGACGAGGAAGGCCGCGGCGCGCAGCAGCGCCCCGCCGGCGCCCTCGCGCGGGATGCCGAGGAGCTCGGCGGACTTGCCGACCGCGCTGGCTCCGACGATCGACGCGGCCGCCGAGGCCAGGGCCGCGGCGCCGAGGCCGAGGAGCACGAGGGCGTCCTTGCCCTTGCGCAGGAAGGGGTTGCCCTCGTCTTCGTCGTCCTTCTCCCAGACGGCGCGCAGGCAGTCGCGCATGGAGCCGATCCAGCCGATGCCGGTGAAGAGGAGGAGGACGCCGGCGACGAGGCCGACGGTACCGGCGTTGGCGACGAGCCCCTCCAGGTCGAGCTGGTCGGAGATGCCGGGGACCTGTTCGGCGAGGCTGCGCTGGAGCCGGTCCAGCTGCTCCTGGCTGAGCAGCCCGGCGCCGACGGCGGCGGCGACCGTGATCAGGGGGAACAGCGCGAGGAAGCTGATGAAGGTGATCGCGGCGGCGAGCCGTGTCCAGTGCACCCGGTCGAGACGCTCGTACGAACGCCAGGCGTGGGTCCGCATGGCGGCGGACGCCGCCGGGCCGATCACCGGGAGTTTCTTCAGCCAGTCCATGGGGCCACCGTAAATGAGCTGCTGGAAATAGCCGGGATTGCCGCTTTCGGGCACTACGGTCGTCGATTGTGACTTTTCGCCCTACGGATCGTCCCCCGGCCCGCCCGTTCCACACCCTGCTGCTGCGGAGCCTGCGGTTCCGCGCGTACCGGGCCCTGCGCCCCCTGCGTCAGGAGCGCGGCACGGCCGTGTCGCCCACCGGAGCGGGCTGTGCCGGGACGCCCGGGGCGCCCGCGCCGAAGGGGTACTCGCGCAGCTTGCGCCAGACCCCGTCCGAGCCCTGCTCGTAGAGCGCGAAGCCCTCGCACAGCCAGCCGGCGGCGTAGTCGGCCAGCTCGGCGTAGGCCCGGTCCATCGCCTCCTCGGAGATCCCGTGGGCGACCGTGACGTGCGGGTGGTACGGGAAGGCCAGCTCGCGGGCGAGCGGCCCGCGGGGGTCGCGTACCCGTCCCTGGAGGCGGGTGCAGTCCGGGGTGCCCTCGGCGAGCCGGACGAAGACGACCGGCGAGAGGGGGCGGAAGGTTCCCGTCCCCTCCAGGCGCATCGGAAAGGCCCGGAAGGCCCGCGCGACCTCCGTCAGGTGGGCGCGGATCGCGGGCAGCCGGTCCGCCTCCACCTCGGTGGGCGGTACGAGGGTGACGTGCGTGGGGATGCCGTGCGCGGCGGCGTCCCCGAAGCCGGCGCGCAGCTGCTGGAGCTGGCGGCCGTACGGCTCCGGGACCGCGATCGAAACGCCGAGCGTTACGGTCCCCACGTATGTCTCCTTGGTGTGTGTACGAGGTGCTGCCGCTCAGTGTGGCGCCAGCACGCCCTCGGCCGCCAGGGGCGTCGGTCCGTCAGTGCTTGGCGGGCAGGAAACCGAGGCGGTCGTAGGCCTGCGCCAGGGTCTCCGCGGCGACCGCCCGCGCCTTCTCCGCACCCTTGGCCAGCAGGGAGTCCAGGGTCTCCGGGTCGTCCAGGTACTCCTGGGTGCGCTGCTTGAAGGGTGTGACGAAATCGACCATCACACCGGCGAGGTCGGTCTTGAGCGCCCCGTAGCCCTTGCCCTCGTACTGGGCCTCCAGGGCGGCGATCGACTCGCCCGTGAGGGTGGAGTAGATCGTGAGCAGGTTGCTGACGCCCGGCTTGTCCTCGGTGTCGAAGCGGATCTCGGACCCGGTGTCGGTGACCGCGCTCTTGATCTTCTTCTCGGTGACCTTGGGCTCGTCGAGGAGGTTGATCAGGCCCTTGGGGGAGGACGCGGACTTCGACATCTTGATCGCCGGGTCCTGGAGGTCGTAGATCTTCGCGACCTCCTTGACGATGTGCGCGGCGGGGAGGGTGAAGGTCCGGCCGAAGCGCTGGTTGAAGCGCTCCGCCAGGTCGCGGGTCAGCTCGATGTGCTGGCGCTGGTCCTCGCCGACCGGGACGGCGTTCGCCTGGTAGAGGAGGATGTCGGCGACCTGGAGGATCGGGTAGGTGAACAGGCCGACGCTGGCGCTGTTGACCCCGCCCTTGGCGGACTTGTCCTTGAACTGGGTCATCCGGCTGGCCTCGCCGAAGCCGGTGATGCAGTTCATGACCCAGCCCAGCTGCGCGTGCTCCGGGACGTGGCTCTGGATGAAGAGCGTGCACCGTTCGGGGTCCAGGCCGGCGGCGAGGAGCTGCGCGGCGGACAGGCGGGTGTTCGCGCGGAGGTCCTTCGGGTCCTGCGGCATGGTGATCGCGTGCAGGTCGACGACCATGTAGAAGGCGTCGTGCGTCTCCTGGAGGGCGACGTACTGGCGGATCGCTCCGAGGTAGTTCCCGAGGTGGAACGAGCCGGAGGTGGGCTGGATACCGGAGAGCGCGCGGGGACGATCAGAAGCCATGCCCCCATTCTCTCAGGTGCGGGGCCGCTCTCCGGCCGCACACCGGCCGGAACCCACCGGTGCGGTTCGGGCCCGGGGCCGGGGTCGGCGCCGGGCGGCCCGCGCGGACGGGTGCCCGGGTGGCCGGATCCCGCCGCCGGCCGGGCGGCCCGTCAGGCCCGTGGGAAGCGGGGCGGGGGCACCCGGCCCCCCCCCCGCTCTCCCGGTCAGGCGAGCGGCAGGCCTGGGGCCGGGAAGGCGGCCATCAGGTCCGCGACCTCGGAGCGGATCGCGGCCAGGGCCGGCTCGTCGGACTTCGCGGCGGCGTCGACCGCGCGGGAGATCCAGCCCGCCACCAGCGGCATGTGTTCCGCCCCCAGGCCCCGCGACGTCAGCGACGGGGTGCCGATGCGGATGCCCGACGGGTCGAACGGCTTGCGCGGGTCGAACGGCACCGTGTTGTAGTTCACGACGATCCCCGCCCGGTCCAGCGCCTTCGCCGCGACCTTGCCCGGCACGTCCCGCGAGGTCAGGTCCATCAGGATCAGGTGGTTGTCCGTACCGCCCGAGACGAGGTCGAAGCCGCGCTCCAGCAGGGCGGAGGCCAGCGCCTTGGCGTTGGCGACGACCGCGTGCGCGTACGAGACGAAGGACGGCTGCGCGGCCTCGTGCAGGGCCACCGCGATGCCCGCCGTCGTCTGGTTGTGCGGGCCGCCCTGGAGGCCCGGGAAGACCGCCTTGTCGATGGCCTTCGCGTGCTCCTCCCGGCACATCAGCATCGCGCCGCGCGGCCCGCGCAGGGTCTTGTGGGTGGTCGTGGAGATCACGTCCACGTGCCCCGCCGGGGAGGGGTGGGCGCCGCCCGCGATCAGGCCGGCGATGTGGGCCACGTCCGCGACCAGAACCGAGCCCGCCTCCTCGGCGATCGAGGCGAAGGCCGCGAAGTCGATGGTCCGCGGAAGGGCCGTACCACCACAGAAGATGATCTTCGGGCGCTCCGCCAGGGCCAGCTCCCGGACCGCGTCGTAGTCGATGAGCCCGGTGTCGGGCCGCACGCCGTACTGGACGCCGCGGAACCAGGAGCCCGTCGCCGAGACGCCCCAGCCGTGCGTCAGGTGGCCGCCCATCGGCAGGGCCATGCCCATCACCGTGTCGCCGGGCTTCGCGAAGGCCAGGTAGACGGCCAGGTTCGCCGGGGAGCCGGAGTAGGGCTGGACGTTCGCGTGGTCCACCCCGAACAGGCCCTTGGCCCGCTCGACGGCGAGGGCCTCGACCCGGTCGATGTTCTGCTGGCCCTCGTAGTAGCGGCGGCCCGGGTAGCCCTCGCTGTACTTGTTCTGCAGGACGGTGCCGGAGGCCTCCAGCACGGCCGCGGAGACGTAGTTCTCGCTGGGGATCAGCCGCAGGGTCTCCGCCTGGAGCGTCTCCTCGGCGGTGACGAGCGAGGCGAGCTCGGGGTCGGTGGCGTAAAGGGCGGGCTGGCGGTGCGCGGTCATCGCGGCTCCTCCGGGGTCGATGTCGGTTCGTCCCCGCGAGGCCCAGGCGAGCGGCCCTGTGTGCGGTCGTGCGCGCACGACTCCCCCGGAGTTCGTTCCCCGTGCGCCAGTCGCCGTGCGTACCGGACACCTTAGCTGGCGCGGCACGGGGGATGTTTCCGGTCCCACGATCCGAGCGACGATACAAAGGACGTCACCCACGTCACCCGCGCCACCAGCCAGACGGACGATCGGAGACCCCGTGTCGAGAACTGCTGATGCCATCCGCTCCGCCGACGAACACAGCGCGCACAACTACCACCCCCTGCCGATCGTCGTCGCGTCGGCGGAAGGGGCGTGGATGACCGATGTGGAGGGCCGCCGGTACCTCGACATGCTCGCCGGGTACTCGGCGCTCAACTTCGGCCACGGCAACCGCAGGCTGATCGACGCCGCCCGCGCCCAGCTGGAGCGGGTCACCCTCACCTCGCGCGCCTTCCACCACGACCGCTTCGCCGACTTCTGCGCCGAACTGGCCGCGCTCTGCGGCAAGGAGATGGTGCTGCCCATGAACACGGGCGCGGAGGCGGTGGAGACCGCGGTGAAGACGGCCCGCAAGTGGGGGTACGAGGTCAAGGGCGTCCCCGACGGCCAAGCCAAGATCGTCGTCGCCGCGAACAACTTCCACGGCCGTACGACGACCATCGTGTCCTTCTCCACCGACCACGAGGCCCGCGACCACTACGGCCCCTACACGCCCGGCTTCGAGATCGTCCCGTACGGGGACCTGACGGCCCTCGACGCCGCCGTCACCGCCAACACCGTGGCCGTGCTGCTGGAGCCGATCCAGGGCGAGGCGGGGGTCCTCGTCCCGCCCGCCGGATACCTGTCGGGTGTACGGGAACTGACGCGCCGGCGGAACGTCCTGTTCATGGCGGACGAGATCCAGTCGGGCCTGGGCCGCACCGGCCGGACCTTCGCGTGCGAGCACGAGGGCGTCGTGCCCGACGTGTACGTCCTGGGCAAGGCGCTCGGCGGCGGGGTCGTACCCGTGTCCGCCGTGGTCGCCGACCGGGACGTGCTCGGGGTGTTCCGCCCCGGCGAGCACGGGTCCACCTTCGGCGGGAACCCGCTGGCCTGCGCCGTCGCGCTGGAGGTGATCGCGATGCTGCGCACCGGCGAGTACCAGGAGCGCGCCGCCGAACTCGGCGACCACCTGCACCGGGAGCTGAACCTGCTGACCGGCGGCGGCGCGGTGACCGCCGTACGCGGCCGCGGGCTGTGGGCGGGCGTGGACGTCGACCCGTCGCGCGGGACGGGCCGCGAGGTCTCGGAGAAGCTGATGGAGCTCGGGGTCCTGGTGAAGGACACCCACGGGTCCACGATCCGGATCGCGCCGCCGCTGGTGATCACCAAGGAGGACCTGGACTGGGGGCTGGACCGGCTGCGGTCGGTGCTCTCCGCCTGACGGCGCCGCGGCGGCGGGCGCGGCGGGCGCGGCCGGACCCTCCCGGTCCCGGCGGCGCCCGTCGCCGCTCCCGGCCCTGCGGTGGACACCGGGAGCGGTCCGCCGGACGATGGGAGGACCCCGTACGGGTGCGCGCCCAGCCGATCCCGGGCCCGACCCTCCGATGGGAGCATCCCCATGCACCGACGCATCCGACACACCCTGCTCTGCGGCGTCCTGGCGTCCTCGGTCGCCCTCGGCGGCGCCGCCGCCCTCGCCGCACCGGCCGCCGCCGCCCCGGTGGCGGTACCCGCCGCCAGCTGCACGGTCACACCCGACCCGCAAGGGCGTTTCGTCGTCATCACCGGCGAGGGGTTCACTCCCCCGCGCACCCTCAACGACGGCGAGTCCACCGAGCCGCTGAACATCGACGCCGACGGCAACTTCCGGGTCCAGCGGTTCCAGAAGAACGTCGACTACACCGTCCTCGCGGTCAACGAGGACCAGTCCCCCGTCTTCGTGAACTGCGAGGTCGCGGGGTCCACGCCCTCCGCCGGGGACTCGCGGGAGTACCAGAAGGGCTACGCGGACGGGCACACGGCCGGCATGGCGGCGGCGTCCCGGTCGAACTGCGACGTCCCGGCCCAGCCCGACAAGAGCCAGGACCACTCCGAGTCCTACTGGCGCGGCTGGAAGTCGGGGGCCGAAACGTCCTTCGACAGCTACTGCGGCGACAACTGACGGCCCTACAGGATGACGTGGGGCAGGAAGCGGGCGTACTCGTCCGTGACGAGACCCGCCGATTCCCGGATGCCGAGCCCCGCCGCCTCCTCCTCGACGACCCACGCGCCGAGCACGACGCGGTTGCCGTCGAAGTCGGGCAGCGGGGCCAGGGCCTGGAAGACGTACGTCTCCCCCTCGGCCGGGACGAAGGGCTCTCCGCCCCCGCCCGGCTCGTGCAGCGTGACCCCGGCACCCTCGCGTCCCAGCAGCGGCTTGGCCGCGTACCCGCAGGTGGCGGCCAGCTCGCGCGGGCCGTCGAGGTAGGCGGGCAGCAGGTTCGGATGGTCGGGGAAGAGCTCCCAGAGGATCGCCAGCAGCGCCTTGTTGGCGAGCAGCATCTTCCACAGCGGCTCGATCCAGGCGGTGGTGCCGGAGCCTCCGCCGTGGTCGTAGGTGCCCAGCACCTGCGGCCCGAACTCGTCGGTGACCAGCCACTCCCACGGGTAGAGCTTGAAGCAGCTGCGGATGAAGCGGAGCCGCTCGTCCACGAACCGGCCCGAGAGGCTGTCCCAGCCGATGGTCTCCACCGAGAGCGCGTGCGTCTCCAGCCCGGCCTGCTCGGCGGTCTCCTGGAGGTAGGCGACCGTCATCAGGTCCTCGCCGAGCTCGTCGGTCTCGGAGTGCGCGAAGTGCACCGGGCCCGGCGGCAGCAGCTCGGCCTGGTGCCGCCACGCCTCGACGAGGCGCTCGTGGAGGGAGTTCCACTGGTCGGCGCCGGGAAAGCGCTCCTCCATCCAGAACCACTGCGGGCTCGCCGCCTCCACCAGGGAGGTGGGCGTGTCGGCGTTGTACTCCAGCAGCTTGGCGGGCTCGCCGGCGCCGTCGTAGCGCAGGTCGAACCGGCCGTAGAGGGAGGGCTGTTCGGCGCGCCGCCGCCAGGACTCGGTGATCCGTGCGGCCAGTTTCGGATCGGTGATGCCGAGGTCCGCGAAGCGGTCGTGCTCGACGATGTGCGCGGCCGCGGCCAGGCACATGGCGTGCAGCTCCTCGACGACCTCCTCCAGGGCCTCGACCTCCGGGAGTGAGAAGGAGTAGTACGCGCTCTCGTCCCAGTAGGGCCGCAGGGAGTCGTCGGGGTAGCGGGTGAGGGGGTAGATCAGCCCCTGCTCCTCGACGGTCTTCTGCCAGCCGGGGCGCGGTTCGATGGTGTGCCGCTGCATCTGCGCTCAGCCGCCGGAGGAGCCGGAGCTGCTGTGGCCGCCGATGCCGCCGCGGGTGACGGCGGACTTGTCGAAGCTGCCGCCGGTCACCTTGCCGTTGCGGACGGTGCCGCCGTAGTAGTACGAGCCGGTGCCGCCGCTCCTGCACTCCTTCGAGTTCAGGTGGTCCAGCGTCGAGCGGGAGGCGCAGCGCTTGTCGGGCTCGTCGTTGCTCCCGCAGGCCACGAGGGTGGCGGCGAGCAGGCCCATGCCGCCGAGGGCGACCGCGCCGGAGCGCATGCGTCGTCTGGTGGTGTTGCCGGTATCCATGGCCTGCACCCTAGAGCGGTGGCGCGGGGGTATGGAATCCGGCCGCCGTCACACCCTTGTCACGATGGCGACCTAGAGTCGGTTCGTGCTGCTTGGGATGGTTTGCGCACCGGGTGCGGCGGTCGCGGCCCGGCTGCTGCGGGTGCGGCTGTCGCGGCTGGAACGGGGCACGCGGCGGAGTGCGGGGGCCGCGGCGGCCGCCGCCGCGGCCTCAGGCGGGCGGGGGCAGGGCGGCCGACAGGGCCGTCAGGGCGGGGGTCCAGGCGCCGGTGGAGGGGGTGCCGTAGCCGACGATCAGGGCCTCGCGCGGCGGCATCGCCGAGTCCGGGTGGCGGAACCGCGCCAGGCCCTCCAGGGCCAGGTCCTGCCAGGCGGCGGCCTGGACGACGGACCGCTCCGTGCCCGGGGGGAGGTCCAGCACCGCGTGCAGCCCGGCCGCGATGCCCGAGACGGGCACCCTCCCCGCCACCGCGGCCACCAGCTCGTCCCGGCGGCGCCGGTAGCGCAGGCGCATGCCGCGCACGTGGCGGTCGTACGCCCCGGAGGTGAGGAACTCCGCCAGGGTCAGCTGGTCCAGGGCGCTGCACGTCCAGTCGACCGGGCCCTTCGCCGCCAGCACCTCCTCCAGCAGGTCCGGCGGGACCACCATCCACCCCATCCGCAGCGCGGGGGCCAGGGACTTGCTCGCGGTGCCCAGGTACACCACCCGGTCCGGGTCCAAGCCCTGGAGCGCGCCGACGGACTGGCGGTCGTAGCGGAACTCCCCGTCGTAGTCGTCCTCCAGGATCACGCCGCCCGTGGTCCGCGCCCAGTCCACGGCCGCCGCCCGGCGCCCGGGGGTGAGGGCCGCGCCCGTCGGGAACTGGTGCGCCGGGGTCAGCAGCACCGCGCCCGTGCGGGGGCCGAGTCCGGCCAGGTCCGGGGTGCGGGCGCCGGCCTCGTCCACCCACAGCGGCCGGGTCACCAGCCCGGCCCCGGCCAGCAGCTCCCGGTGCACGTCGAGGCTGTATCCCTCCACGGCCACCTCCCGCACCCGACGCCCCCTCAGTACCCGGCCGAGCAGCATCAGGGCGTGCGCGAAGCCGGCGCACAGCACGATCCGGTCCGGGTCGGCGTACACCCCGCGCGCCCGCGCCAGGTACCCGGCGAGCGCCTCCCGCAACTCCACCCGGCCGCGCGCGTCGGAGGCGTACCCGAAGGCGTCGTTCGGGGCGCCGGTCAGGGCCCGCCGGGCCGCCGCCAGCCACGCGGCGCGCGGGAAGCCGCCCAGGTCCGGGGAGCCGGGGACCAGGCTGTACGCGGGCCCCCGCCGCGCGGGGCGGCGTACCCGCGGGGAGCCGGCGGCCCTGCGGACCCTGGCCCGCTCGGCGACGCGGGTGCCCGAGCCCTGGCGGGCGGTCAGCCAGCCCTCGGCGACGAGTTCCCCGTACGCCTCGGCGACGGTGTTGCGGGCGATCCCCAGGTCGGCGGCGAGGGAACGGGACGACGGCAGCCGCGTCCCGGGCGCCAGCCGTCCGCTGCGCGCGGCCTCCCTCAGCGCCTCCGTGAGCGCGGCCCGCAGGCCCCGGCCGCCCGCCGCCGCGGCGAGGTCCAGGTGCAGGTCGGCACCGAAAGTGGCCCATGATTCCGTCATGAACATGGACCATATAGGCGGGCCGCCTCCTCCGTACGGTGGAGCCATGAGCAACCAGGGAAGCAACCACGACCGCAGCTCCGAGCACGCCGCCGAGCACGCCCCCCGCATGCAGTACGCCAAGGCCGCCCCCGAGGTCTACAAGGCCGTCATCGGCCTGGAGATCGCGGCGAAGAAGGGCCTCGACCCGAGCCTCGTCGAACTCGTCAAGATCCGCGCCTCGCAGATCAACCACTGTGCCTTCTGCCTGGACATGCACAGCAAGGACGCTCTCGCCGCCGGCGAGAGCATCGAGCGCGTCCTGCTGCTCGGCGCCTGGGAGGAGTCGCGGCACTTCTACACCGAGAAGGAGCTGGCCGCGATCGAACTGACCGAGGCCGTCACCGTCCTGACGGACGGCTTCGTACCGGACGAGGTGTACGCGCGGGCGGAGAAGCACTTCGAGGAGGCCGAGCTGGCCCAGCTGATCGCCGTCATCGCGACGATCAACGTCTGGAACCGGATCGGCGTCACCACCCGCATGATCCCGGGGCACTACACCCCGGCGGCGAAGAAGGCCTGACCGGCCCTCCCTCCGGGAAGGTCCGGTCAGTCGGTCCGGAACGACTCCAGGGCCGCCGTCAGGTGCGCGCGCGTCGTCGCGCTGTCGGCGGCCGGGCCGGCCGCCAGCAGGGCCCACCGCCGGCCGTCGGGGGCGGTGATGATCCGCTCCACGCCCCGGCGGCGGCCGTTCGACTCCACGCTGTCGTACTCGTAGACCAGTTCGCAGCCGGCCCCGGCCGTCGGTGCGACGGACACCTGCCGGTAGCCGGACGTCGCGTCGCGCAGCTGGTCCGAGGACGTGCGCAGCAGTTCGCAGGAGCCGATGGCACCGCTCTCCGTGACCCGGAAGATCTGGAGCAGGGCGCTGCGGTCGCCGGGCCGGCGGTAGAAGGACCCGCTGCCCGTCTCGTCCGTGCTGGGCTCCCAGCCGGTGGGGACGGCCACCGAGAAGCCGTTCTCGTCGCGCACCACGGTGTAGCCGGCGCTGCCGCCCGGGGAGGGGCCGGTGGCCGAGGGTCCGCTCGTGGCCGGTGACGGGCTCGCGGGCTCGTCCCCGGCCCCAGAACCGGTGGCCGTCGGCGCCGCGGACAGGGAGGCCGGCGGCCGCGCGGAGGCCTCGGGGCCGTCCTTGTCGCCGAGCGCCATCCACGCCGCCACCGCGGCACCGCCCACGACCGCCGCCGCCAGTCCGACCAGCACCGGGGTACGCCACTGCTGCCCGCCGCCCGGCGGGGGCGGGGGCGGCGGGGGCGCGGCCGGCACCGGGGGCCAGGGCTCGTGGTAACCCGGCGCGGTGGGCGGAGGCGTCGGCGGCAACGGCGGCAACGGGGGCGGCGTGTCCGGCTGTACGGGGCGTGGCGGAGCGGGAGCCGGGCCGGCAGCGGGATCCGGAGCCGGGCCGGAGTCCGGGCCGGAGTCCGGGGCGGGGGCCGGGGCGGGGCCCCACTCCCACCGCTGCGACTGCGGATCCCACCGGGCGCCGTCGGACGAGGACACCGGTCAGCCTCCCAGCGAGGCCAGCAGCCCGCCCAGCGCGGTGGCCGCGCCCAGCGTCTCCACCAGCGGGGCCCACCGCTCCAGCGCCCCGCGCAGCCGCGCGGGCAGTCCGGGCCGGATCTCCTCGGCCTCCTCCAGCTCCCCGGCCGCCTCGTCGAGTTCGGCGTCGAGCTGCGCGCGTTCGGGGCTGCGGGGCAGCCGTACGAGGGCGGCGCGCAGTTCGCGTACGGCCTCCAGCAGCTCCGCGGCGCCGGGCGCGCGGTCCCGCGTACCGCTGTAGTCGTGGACGGTGTTGGTGTTGTTGCTGCCGCCGATGCTGAAGGCGCTGCCGTAGACGTCGCCGATCCGGACCGCGCGCTCCTCGCCGTTACCTGCCACCGCTGCTCCCCTTGCCGCTCGTACCGCTGGTGTTGGTGTTGTGGCTGCCGCCGAAGCTGGCGGCGCTGTTGTTCATCGACTGGATGTAGATGCCGCCCTCGGCGACGTGCACCGCGCGCTGCGCGAACTCCTCGGTGTGCCAGCCCGCTTCGTGCAGGGCGAAGGTGACCCCGCCGACGACGCGGTCCTGAATGGTTTTCAGGTAGCGGGCCAGGTCCATGAGGTGGAAGAGGGAGCCGTCTTCCATGGCGGCGAGTTCCCGTACGGAGACCTCCGGTCCTTCGGGGCGGGCTCCGCCGTGGCCGCCGGTGACGATCCGCCACCAGCTGGCGGCGCCGCGGGCCAGGGTGGTGACGGAGGCGGCGAACGAGCCGGGGGTCGCGGCGAGCGCCCCGACCGCCTTGCCGAACCAGCTGTTGTTCAGCAGGCGCTGGGCGGCCGCGTCGGCGTTCTGGAAACGGGTGCGGACCGGCAGCAGGACGTGCGGGGCCACTTCCAGCATCAGCATGCGGCCCTGGGTGTGGACCCGTACGAAGACGGTGACGACGAGGTTCTCGTCCCAGCCGCCGACCCGGATGCGCAGGAAGTGCCTGCGCCGCTCCCCGCCCTCCTCCATGGCGCCGAGCCGGTGTTCGGCGAACCGCTGCGGGGACAGCGGCGCCGCGTCCCGGTGCGGGAGGCCGACCGCCGGGAGGAAGACGCATTCGTCGACGACCAGCTCGCGCAGCCGGTCCAGTACGGCCGCCTGGGCCTCCCGCGAACCGTGCGGGGAGGGCACGCGCAGGGCGTGCAGCAGCGGGACGATGCGCTCCACGACGTGGGCGTTGGTGACGGGCCGCGGCTTCTGGTCGGGGCCGAGGTCCTCGCGGGGGCGGAGCTCGACGGACAGCTGCCAGGGGTGGAAGGCGTCCCCCGCCCCGGTGAACGGGGCGTTGATGTTGTACATGACCAGCGGGGAGTGCTGTTCGGCCCGGATCCGGTCGCGGATGCGGGCGAAGCGGGAGCTCTCCGTGACGGGATCGGCGGACGGGTCGGCGTAGCGGCGCGGCTCCAGGTCCCGGGCGACGATGCGGGCGCCGTACCCGCGCTGGAGGCCGACCAGGACGACGACGGCCGCGAAGACGAGGGGGGTCAGCCACAGGACGAGGGAGGAGGAGTCGCCGGAGTCGCCGAGGCCGCTCGAACCGCTGTACCCGTCGTAGCCGTCGTAGCCGCTGTCGCCGCCGAAGAAGAACCGGGAGAGGCCCCCGCCCTCCCCCTCGTCGGCCACGGCCGCCCAGTACGCGAAGAGGGCCAGCAGCAGCATCACCCAGCCGTACACCCTGACCAGCACGGACAGGAAGCGCACGAGGCCGTGGCGGCGGGCGCGCAGCCAGTTGGCGAAGCTCAGCAGGAGGAAGGGGACGAGCAGCAGGCTCAGCGCCCCGCCGGTCAGCAGGGAACCCACGAACCAGGCACCGATGACCCCGCCGGCCCAGGCCAGTTCGACGCGGCGGGCGCGGAGCGCGTGGGCGAGTACGCGGGTGGCGTCGAAGCCGTAGGAGGGGGCGGTGATGCGCTCCTCGTGGACGAACAGTTCGTCGATCACCCGGTCCCGGTAGCCGGCGTCGAGGTAGGTCCCCGCGCACAGGAGGCGGCCGGCTCCGCTGAGGGAGGGGTGAACGGGTGGGCGGCCGCCATGGGGCTCCGCCGGGGGGACGCCGCCGGACTGATGGGGAATCAGGTGGTCGGTCACCGGGCGACCTTATTTTCCACCCACATGGATAGACAGGCGCTTTCACGCCAAAGCGCCCCGGCCTGGTTTGGCCGGGGCGCGAGGGCGTTCGCGACGATCACACGATCGGGTGAACCCGAAGGGCGACCGCCGTCAGGTCGATCAGATCAGGCCGAGCTCGCGCACCGCGTCGCGCTCCTCGACGAGCTCCGCCACGGACGCGTCGATGCGCGCACGGGAGAACTCGTTGATGTCCAGACCCTGGACGATCTCGTACTTGCCGTCGGCGCAGGTGACGGGGAAGGAGGAGATGATGCCCTGCGGGACGCCGTAGGAGCCGTCCGACGGGATGCCCATCGAGGTCCAGTCGCCCGCGGCGGTGCCGTTGACCCAGGTGTGGACGTGGTCGATGGCGGCGTTGGCGGCCGAGGCGGCCGAGGAGGCGCCACGGGCCTCGATGATCGCGGCGCCGCGCTTGGCGACGGTCGGGATGAAGGTGTCGGCGAGCCACGCCTCGTCGGCCACGACCTCGGCGGCGTTCTTGCCGGCGATCTCCGCGTGGAAGATGTCCGGGTACTGGGTGGCCGAGTGGTTGCCCCAGATCGTCAGGCGCTTGATGTCGGTGACGTCGGAGCCGGTCTTCTTTGCCAGCTGCGTGATCGCGCGGTTGTGGTCCAGGCGGGTCATCGCGGTGAAGCGCTCGGCCGGTACGTCCGGAGCGGCGGCCTGCGCGATGAGCGCGTTGGTGTTGGCCGGGTTGCCCACGACCAGGACCTTGATGTCGTCCGCGGCGTGCGCGTTGATCGCGGCGCCCTGCGGCTTGAAGATGCCGCCGTTGGCGGCGAGCAGGTCACCGCGCTCCATGCCCTTGGTGCGCGGGCGGGCGCCGACGAGCAGCGCGACGTTTGCGCCGTCGAAGCCCTGGTTCGGGTCGTCGAAGATGTCGATGCCCTTGAGCAGCGGGAAGGCGCAGTCGTCGAGCTCCATGGCGGTGCCCTCGGCGGCCTTCATGCCCTGGGGGATCTCCAGGAGGCGGAGCTTGACCGGCACGTCCGCGCCGAGCAGGTGGCCGGACGCGATGCGGAAGAGCAGCGCGTAGCCGATCTGGCCGGCGGCGCCGGTGACAGTGACATTCACGGGAGTGCGGGTCATGGCCTTCTCCGTTAGACAGCTGGCGGTGGGGCGTCCCCGCCCCATGTGCTGGACCCCCTGTAGGGGGAAGGACGCCGCTTCCCTGTCCTGTGAATCTTGACGTGAAGAGACATCCGCGGTCAGGCTATCCGACCCGCGGGGCCCCCAACCCCCCGGTCCCTGTGGTCCGCGGCACACGGGCGCCGGATCGGGAGGTTTCGAAGGTCCGGACGGGCGTACGCCCTTGCTCCCCGCCGGAGCCGACGGGGTCCGACGGGACGCCCGCCGGACTCCGACAGGGCCTAACGGACCGTGAAGCGGACCGCGCTCTCCAGGAACGGGATCTCCAGCAGGGGTTTCGGCTCCATGACCAGCGCGAGCAGCGTGATGGCCACGCCCAGCACCCCGTACGTGATCATGTCGGTGAACCGGGAGCGCACCGCGAGCATGCCCACCGAGGGCAGGACGCGCCGCATCACCGCCGCGGCGATCAGCGCGACGCCGATCACCAGGCAGCCGATCCGCGGCTGTCCCACCGCCGTGGTCAGCAGCCCCACCGCGGTGGCGGCGAGGACGCTGAGCATCGGCCACTGGCGGGCGGGCGCGGACACCGCTCCGGGGATGGCGCGGCCGCCTCCCTCGGGGCGGGCCGTGTCCTGGGTGACGGTGGGGAAGCGCCGGGACCGCGCGGCGGCCGCCGCGGCCTTCGCCGCGTCCGGCGCCCGTCCGGCCCCGGGGGCGGGACCGGGCTCGGCGCCGCCCTCCGGGCCGTCCTTCGGGCGGGGCTCCCGGTCGGAGGACCCGCCCGTACCGCTCACCTCGTGCTCAGCCCGCACTGGTGGTCCGTTCCGCCGCCTCGACGACGTTCACCAGCAGCTGCGCCCGGGTCATCGGGCCGACACCGCCCGGGTTCGGGGAGAGCCAGCCCGCCACCTCGGCGACGCCCGGGTGGACGTCCCCGACGATCTTCCCGCTCTCGTCGCGGCTCACGCCGACGTCGAGCACGGCCGCGCCCGGCTTCACGTCCTCGGGCTTCACCAGGTGCGGGACGCCCGCCGCCGCGACGATGATGTCGGCCTGGCGCAGCAGCCCCGCGAGGTCGCGCGTACCGGTGTGGCACAGCGTCACGGTGGCGTTCTCGGACTTGCGGGTGAGCAGCAGCCCGATGGAGCGGCCGACGGTGATGCCCCGGCCGAGCACGACGACGTGCGCGCCGTTGATCTCGACGCCGTGGTGGCGCAGCAGCTCGACGATCCCGTACGGAGTACAGGGCAGCGGGCCCCGCACGCCCAGCACCAGCCGGCCCAGCGACGTCGGGTGCAGCCCGTCGGCGTCCTTGGCCGGATCCATCAGCTCCAGGACGCGGTTGGTGTCGATTCCCTTGGGGAGCGGCAGTTGGACGATGTAGCCCGTGCAGGCCGGGTCGGCGTTCAGCTCCCGCACGACCGCCTCGATGTCCTCCTGGGAGGCCGTCGCGGGCAGTTCGCGCTGGATGGAGGCGATGCCGACCTCGGCGCAGTCCTTGTGCTTGCCGTTGACGTACCAGCGGCTGCCCGGGTCGTCTCCGACCAGCAGCGTGCCCAGGCCGGGGGTGACGCCCCGGGCCTTCAGCTGCTCCACGCGGGCCTTCAGTTCGGATTTGATCGCGGCCGCGGTGGCCTTGCCATCGAGAATCTGGGCGGTCATGGGGGCATCCTCCCGGATGGGGCGGCCCGGCTTCCAATCGGGAGGCGGCCGGATCGCGCTCTTGATTGCACTTGCACAACAAGTCTGGCCCGCTCCGGCAACCAACTGGACAAGCCCGGTGCGGGCCCACCACGATGACGGGCAGCAAGACGATCGGAAAGAGTGCCGCGGGCAGTGCCGGGGGGGCGTACCGCAGAAGCAAGTGTCCTCCAGGTGTGCCGTGCGTCCCCGCACTTCACGGAGGAAAGACCCAGATGAGCTTCGGCGACCCGAACAACCCTTACGGGCAGCAGCAGCCGCCGCAGGGCCAGCCCGGCTACGGCTACCCGCAGCAGGCCCCGCAGGGCGTCCCGCAGCAGGGCCAGCCCGGTTACGGCTACCCGCAGCAGGGCCAGCAGCCGTACGGTGTCCCGCCGCAGGCGCCGGGCACCCTCCAGGCCAACAACGGCTACATCAACGTGGCGGGCCTCGGCACCGTCCAGGTCGCGACGATGGGCCGCCGCTTCGGCGCCCGCCTGATCGACGGCCTCGCCATCTCGGTCCTCGTGTGGATCCTCATGGCCATCGGTCTCGCCGGAGCGCTGGGCCTCGCCGAGTCGGTCGAGGACTGCGGTACGGACTACGCGTCGGCCGCGTACCAGCAGTGCGTCAACGACCAGGCGGAGGCGGCCGGCGGCATGATCGCCGCCCTGTTCGGCACCCTCGCCCTCATCGGCATCGCCACCCTGCTCTACGAATGGCTGATGATCTCCTTCGTCGGCGCGACGCTCGGCAAGATGGCCCTGAGCCTGAAGGTCGTCAAGGAGAACACCGGCCAGGCCCCCGGCCTCGGCGGCGGCTTCATCCGCTGGATCATCCCGATGGTCGGCAGCTTCCTCTGCGGCATCGGCCAGGTCCTGGTCTACCTGTCCCCGTTCTTCGACAACTCGGGCAAGCTCCAGGGCTGGCACGACCGCGCGGCCGGCACCATCGTCGTCAAGACGAAGTAACCGCAGGACCGCTGTCACCGCTCACACGGCGAAGGCCGCCACCCGCTGGTGCGGGTGGCGGCCTTCTCCGTGTCCGTGCCTGTCCGTGCCTCAGTGGAAGAAGTGGCGGGTGCCGGTGAAGTACATCGTCACGCCCGCCTTCTCCGCCGCCTCGACGACCTGCTCGTCGCGGACCGAACCGCCCGGCTGGACCACGGCCTTGATGCCGGCCGCGGTCAGGATCTCCAGTCCGTCCGGGAAGGGGAAGAACGCGTCCGAGGCCGCGTACGAACCCCGCGCGCGCTCCGCGCCCGCCCGCTCGACCGCGAGCTTCGCCGAGTCGACGCGGTTGACCTGGCCCATGCCGACGCCGACCGAGGCGCCGTCCTTGGCGAGCAGGATCGCGTTGGACTTGACGGCGCGACAGGCCTTCCACGCGAAGGCGAGCTCGGCCAGCTCGTCCGCGGACAGCGCGTCACCGGTGGCGAGGGTCCAGTTGGCCGGGTCGTCGCCCTCGGCCTGGAAGACGTCCGACTGCTGGAGCAGCGTGCCGCCCGAGATCGGCTTGAGGTCGCCCGGCTGGTGCGGGGTGCCGTCCACCTTCAGGACGCGGATGTTCTTCTTCTTCGCCAGGACCTCCAGCGCGCCGTCCTCGTAGCCGGGGGCGGCGATGACCTCGGTGAAGATCTCCGCGACCTGCTCGGCGAGCTCGACGGTCACCGGGCGGTTGACGGCGATGACACCGCCGAAGGCCGACAGCGGGTCGCAGGCGTGCGCCTTGCGGTGCGCGGCGGCCACGTCCTGGCCCACGGCGATGCCGCACGGGTTGGCGTGCTTGATGATCGCGACGCAGGGCTCTTCGTGGTCGTAGGCGGCCCGGCGGGCGGCCTCGGTGTCCACGTAGTTGTTGAAGGACATCTCCTTGCCGTGCAGCTGCTCGGCGTTGGCGAGCCCGCCCGGCCGGCCGTCCGTGTAGAGCGCGGCGGCCTGGTGCGGGTTCTCGCCGTAGCGCAGGGTCGCCTTGCGCTCCCAGGCGCCGGCCAGGAACTCGGGCAGGTCGCCCTCCCCGCCCTCCGGGGCGTACGCGTTGGTGAACCAGGAGGCGACGGCCACGTCGTAGGCCGCGGTGTGCTGGAAGGCCTCGGCCGCGAGCCGCTTGCGGGCGGTCAGGTCGAAGCCGCCGCCCTGGGCGGCCGCGAGGACGTCGGCGTAGCGGGCGGGGCTGGTGACGACCGCGACCGAGGGGTGGTTCTTGGCGGCGGCGCGGACCATCGAGGGGCCGCCGATGTCGATCTGCTCGACGCACTCGTCGGGGGTGGCGCCGGAGGCGACGGTCTCCCGGAACGGGTACAGGTTGACGATCACCAGGTCGAAGGGCTCCACGCCCAGCTCGGCGAGCTGGTTCCGGTGGTCCTCCAGGCGCAGGTCGGCGAGGATCCCGGCGTGCACGCGGGGGTGGAGGGTCTTGACGCGGCCGTCGAGGCACTCGGGGAAGCCGGTGAGCTCCTCGACCTTGGTGACGGGCACCCCGGCCGCGGCGATCCGCGAGGCGGTGGAGCCCGTGGAGACGAGCGCGACGCCCGCCTCGTGGAGGCCGCGGGCCAGCTCTTCCAGTCCCGTCTTGTCGTAGACACTCACGAGCGCGCGGCGGATCGGCCGCTGAGTCGTCGTCGTTTCGTTGGCGGTCACTGGATTGTTACCTTTCGTCCCTCAATGCGGTAGCCGTGCCGGGCCAGGCGCCCCACGACGTCGACGAGCAGCTGGCGCTCGACTTCCTTGATGCGCTCATGGAGCGCGGCTTCGTCCTCCCCGTCCCGGATCTCGACGACACCCTGGGCGATGATCGGACCGGTGTCCACGCCGCTGTCCACGAAGTGGACCGTGCAGCCGGTGACCTTCGCCCCGTACGCGAGGGCGTCGCGCACCCCGTGCGCGCCGGGGAAGGCCGGGAGGAGGGCGGGGTGGGTGTTGACGAACCGGCCGCCGAAGCGGTCGATGAAGCTCTTCCCGACGATCTTCATGAACCCGGCGGAGACGACGAGGTCCGGCGCGTGGGCGTCGGTCGCCGCGGTGAGGGCGGCGTCCCACTCCTCGCGGCTCCCGTAGGCCTTCACCGGACACACGAAGGTGGGGATCCCCGCCTTCTCCGCCCGTTCGAGGCCCGCGATGTTCTCGCGGTCGGCCCCTACGGCGACGACCTCGGCCCCGAACCCCTCGGCTCCGCCGGGGTGGGCGTCGATGGCGTCGAGCAGGGCCTGGAGGTTGGTGCCGGAGCCGGAAACCAGCACGACCAGGCGGGAGGCGGCCATGGGAGGCCCTTTCTCACAGGATTCGCGTCATTCGTCTTGTGCGGTCATACGAAACTTCGGGGTACCGATATACGGGGAACCATACGAAGCCACCGACCGCCTGCAACGATACCGGCACACCGGACCGCCCCCGAGGGACGGGGGGACGGGCGGGCGGTAGCGTCTGGCGTACACGCCGCGAACGACGCGGTGCGCACCCCACCGCACGCGGGGCGCGCACCGTCCACGACACAGGGGAAGTTACGCACTCGATGCCGGACCGCCGTCAGCCCGACCCCTCGACCGAAGACAACCCCTTCGCGGCGCCCCCGGAGGGCCGGCCCGACCAGCCGTGGCAGCCCCGGCAGCCGCAGCGGCCGCAGGACGGCGGCGGCGGTCCGGGCGGCGGCCCCCATGAGCCCGCCCCCGAGGGCCCGGCCCGGTGGGACCCGACGGACCCGGTCCAGCGGCGCGCGCGGTACGCGCTGCTGTCGGGCATGTGGGGGTTCTTCTTCGGGATCTTCGGGATCCCGTCGGTCGGCCTGCTGCTGGGCGCGCTGGCCATGTACTGGGGCATCAGCGCCCTGCGCGGCCGCCCGGCGACCGAGGCGGACCCCGGCGGCCTGGCCGCACTCGGCCCGGCCGCCCGCCCGCAGCGCGCGGCGGCGGTGAGCGGCCTGGTCACGGCCTCGCTGGCGCTGCTGCTGGCGGCCAGCTCGTACGGGCTGCAGCTGGCGTACAAGGACTTCTACGTCTGCCGCGACGACGCCCTGACCCGCACGGCGGAACTGGAATGCAACACCCTCCTGCCGGACAACGCCATCGGCAAGATCCTCAAAGTCCAACGCTGACCCCCGACGCCGTCACCGCCACGCGAGGCGCCCCAGCCCCGCCGGCGTAGGGGCACCTCCAGCCCCGCCGGCGCTCGGGCACCTTCTGGCCTCGCCGGCGCTCGGGCACCTCAGCCCCGCCGGGCCCCAGCCCCCGGCGCTTGGGCAACTCCAGCCCCGCCGGCGTTTGAGGCGCGGGGGTCCGGGGGCGGAGCCCCTGGCACACGGCCCGCAGCCGAACGCCCCGCCCCGACCCAGCCCCGCCGGCGCTTGAGGCGCGGGGTCCGGGGCAGCGCCCCGGGGGAACGGGCGAAGGGCGGGTAGGGGACCGCTCCGCGCAGCGGCACCCCCGGCCCCGCCCGGGTTCAGCCCCCGGGCCGCCGCCGCGCCAGCACCCGCGCCCCGGCCACCGCCGTCGGCAGCAACGGTTCCGCAGGCGCCGGCACCGGTGCCGCCACCACCGGAGCCACCGGCGCCACCGGCGGAGCCACCGGCGCCACCAACGGCTCCGCCGCCCTCCGCAACGCCTCCCACCGAAGCTCCCGCACCCCCGAGTCGTGCCAGGCGTCCCCCTCCGTCCCCCCACCCCCCGCGGAGCGCACCGGCCGGGTCCGCCACGCCTGCACCCCCACCGCCAACGGCACGGACAGCACCAGCGTCCACCCCGCCGCCGCGCCCCCCGTCGCCCACCACACCGGCCCCACGCCCGCCAGCGCCCGCGACCCCAGCGGCCCCGACGAAGCCGCCGCCAGGCCGGCCGTCGCCAGGCCGCACACCGCCGAGCCCAGTGCCGCCGTCAGCGCGGTCTCCCCGTACGAGACCTCCCGCGCCCGCCGCACCGCGAACCACCCCACCGCCAGCCCCGCCGCCACCGGCACCGCCATCGCCGCCCAGGTGACGGGCGTCCCGGGCCCCGGCGACGGCAGCGCGGCCAGCAGCGGGAACCTCGGCAGCGCCACCGCCCCCTCCAGCCCGAACGGGGTCGCCACCGCCCCCGCGCCGAGCGTGAACCCGGGCCCGAGCCCGTACGCCGCGCCCCACACCATCGCGTTCGGCAGCAGCGCCAGCGCGAGCAGCAGCACCGCGAACCGCCCCGACCACACCCCGGTCAGCGCCAGGAAGGAGTTCCGCACCTCCGCCCCGTGCCACATCAGCGAGGCCCCGACGAGCAGGGCCCCGCCGCCCAGCAGGACGAGCACCCCCGCCCCGCCGGAGCGCAGCGCCAGCGCGTACCGGGGGCGGGCGACGGCCCGGCGTACGCTCCCCGGAACCCACTGCGGCAAGGGCCCCAGCGGTTTGCCCCTGGCCGCCCACACCCCGCCGGCGGCGGCGAGCACGGCCACCAGCGGCACGTGCCAGGCGGCGCTGAGCGGGTCCGCCGGCATCGGCCCGCCGGCCGCGTACACCGTGGCGAGCGCAGCGACGGTCAGGTAGCCGCAGGTGACGGCGGAGAACACGGCGCTGGCCGGCAGCACCTCGTCCCCCTCCGCCCCGGCGGCGTCCCCCGAGGCGCTGCCGAGCCGGGCCGCGCGCCGCATGAGCAGCACGGGCAGCGCCACGAGCAGCAGCGGGACCAGGCCGACGGGCGCCGGGATCCCGGAGAGGGTTTCGTAGCGGACGAGTTCCGTGCCGTGGGCCATCAGCCACAACCCGGCGGCGAGGTGCAGGGCGCCGCCGGGGCCGCTGTCGGGGTAGGGGGAGCTGATCCACAGCACGATCACGAGCACGGCGAGGAAGCCGAGCCCCAGTCCGGCGGCCACGGCACCGCCCAGCACGCAGGCGGCGGCCGCCGGTGAACGGCGCCGCGCGGTGGCGGCCCGCGGGGCCGTCGGCAACGGGGTCCCGCGTTCGGTCACTTGGGTCACCCCGCCATGGTGCCCTCGACACGCGCTATGTCCGGGTAACGACCGATTGACCGTTGTGTCGCTCAATATACGTTTATGTACTTTTTCGCCCAGGGCAGCCGTGTCGCGGGGAGAGTGGCATGACACAAGACGTCGAAACGTCCTCCGGCTCGGAGCTGGGCCTCCCGTCCCCCAAGGAGCGCCGGTGGCTGCGAGAGTCGGGCGGGCTGACGTACGAGGAGGTCGCGGCCGAGGCCGGTGTCACCGCGGCCACCGTCCGCTCCTGGGAGTGCGGCCGCACCGAGCCTCGCGGGCGCACGCGCGAGGCGTACGCGGCGCTCCTGGACCGGCTCGCCGCCGCCGGGGCCGCCCCGGTGCGGCCGGTGGCGGCGGGGGCGCCCCCCCCGCGGCACCCCAACACCGCGGAACACACCACACAACCACTGCACCAACCGCCCCCCCAAGACCAAGCGGGTCCCACGACACGG